>SOHZ01000510.1 GCA_004377365.1 Anaerolineales bacterium
GTCCCCTATGATACCAGCTAGCCTGTGCCTCAAAATGAGAAAATGAGAATTGCTGTCTACCAGAACTGCATCCGTTCCAGTCAGCCTGATTATATCACCTTCCCAACCAAAAATCAAGAGGTTAAACTCTGGAGATTACCCATATCTTGAGGAGTGCCCAGATATAGTGGGTTGCAGCATATATCATCCACAAGATATAGTGTAGTAAACCCTCTTTAGCTGTCCCAAGTGGACTTGTGGGCAATCTCCAGGTGAAACTTGCATGGGTTCCCCTATCCCAATCGTGGTGATGCCTCTAATAGCCTCGTCTCAGTAGATGATCTCTCCCGAGGGCATTCCTTCCAGGTTCAGGGGCAAGGCCCCAGTCTCAGGTGAGAGCGAGTCTTTTGGGGACACCCACCACCCTGGCTACGAAATCACCGTCTTCGTTGCGACGGCCCAGGGCGATGATCCTGTCGCCTTCCTTGATGTCCTCAAGGGACGGATCCTCCACGCCAGGGATGCGGAAGCGAGTGTTCTCGACGATCAGGATGGTCTTCTTACCCTGGCGGGTCTCGACGGTCAGGGTCATGTCCCCGATGGCTGTCACATCACCGCGGACCATATTGCGGCGAACTATGATTTTCCGTCGGGGTCGGGCGCGCACCACGGCTACGATCTGGCCGGTGAAGGTGCCGTCGTCGTTTTTCTGCCCCAGGGCCGTGATGATGCGGCCGACCTCGATGTCTTCAAGGCCGGGCTCTTCGACGTTAGGGACGTGGAAGTAGGTCTCGGAAGTGGTGACCACCTCTTTCTCACCTTCACGGGTGGTAATGATCAGCGTCTGGCCCTCCACGGCCGTCACCCTACCGCGCACAGCATGTTCGCGCAATTCCTCGGCGGAGGCGATAGCCACCAACTTGGCTGCCAGGTTACCATCCTCGTCAGTCCTACCTAATGCGACCACCTGGTCACCAACCTGAACGTCAGCCAGGCTAGGGTTCTCCACATCAGGTGCCCAGAAGATGGCCTCGTCGGTGGTTACCTGCTTCTCGCCCTGCAAGGTGTCGAGCACCAGAGTTGTATCCTCGATGTCCGAAACCGTGCCCTGGACAATGAACCGCTCCACCCGCTGGCCGGACACCACGAGGATCGCTTGGGCCGCAAAAGTCTCTATGCTATCTGGCTTCCCTCTGGCCAAGATATAGTCCCCTACTTTGACGTCAGCGACGGTGGGATCCTCGATGCCGCGTATGCGGAAGCGGGTCTCATGGCTGGTCGTCACCTTTCGCTCGCCTTCAGGCGTCTTGACCATCAGCGTCGTGCCCTCGATGTCTGTCACCTGGCCGCGTAAGAAGCGGCCCTGCTCGGGTTCGGCGGCCCAGACCACAGACCCCAGGCTCAGTACCAACGTGGCGAGCACCAGACTCAACACAATCTTTTTCAGTTTCATGGTTCTATGCCTCCTTGTCGTTTGATCTCTTATGCTCGCCCTCATTATCGCCCTTGCCTGTTAAGAGCGTATTACCGATTTGTAAAATATCTGTAAAATCGCATTGGCTACGCTAAAAGTCATTGATGACCCAGGTAGCGATAAACTCTTCGTGGGTGATTTCTCCAGCCATCCAAGCCTCTAGCTCGGTCATGGGCACGGTGACGGTCATGGCTGCCATACCTGTAGCGTCGCCGATGACAATGGAAACGAAATCCAGATCAGCCTGGACATCTCCAGTGCTGACCTTGTGGACGGCCCGCAGGATGGCTTCCACCACCGAAGCGATTTCCTCCAGGTTGTCGGTATCCGTCTCGAGGGTCACGATGGCCCCTTTCTGCCCGCCCTCGGCCTGCCCAACGGTGACTTGTGCGTCGGCCACGCCGTGGGAAAAGCAGGTCAGCGTGATCAAGGCGGCAATGGTCTCATCGTCAGGGGCCGCAGGCGAGACGGCCGTGGGGAGAAGGGTGGGGGTCTGTGTGGGGAGATGGGAGCGGGGTGTTCCGGTGAGCAGCAACGCCGGTGTATTGGTCGGCTCAGGTGTCCGTGCCTCGGTCCGGGTCTGAGTGGTAGCCGTCTCGAGCGCAGAGCTACGATACCCTATAGAGCCCCTAGGGCTGCAAGTGGCCAGCATGATACAGCAGGCGATGTGAGCCACGGAGAGAATTTTCAACCCAAGCTTGTTTTTCATGTTGATATTGTACCCGACAACCTATGATAACGCAACAGAAAGCCCCTTCACAAAGGGATGAAGGGGTGCAAGGGCTTTCCTACACAGAGCTTTGGGTTGGCTGACCAATGGGCCAAAAGTAAAGCCACCCTGGGATTAGGACGGCTGCCTCAAGTGGCGATTGATAGCCGCAGTCAGCTCGTTCATAGTCACAGGCTTGGTGAAATGGGCGTCAGCACCGGCGCTCATGGCCCGCTCTTTGAGTTTGACACTGCCCCAGGCCGAGACGACGATGATGGGAATATCTCCCGTGTCAGGGTCACTACGCAATTGGCGAATGGCTACGAGGCCATCTATCCGCCCGGGCATACGTATGTCCATCAATACGATATCGGGGTGCCACTCTTGTGCTTTCTTCACCCCCTCCTCTCCGTTGCTGGCCACATCAATCTCATATCCATACAGTTCCATCATCTGCACCATAATATCGCGTTGGGCTTCATGGTCTTCGATGTACAGAACCTTTCTCATCAGTTCTCCTCCTCTTCTATTATCAGGCGTCGTTACTGGTCTTCGCCTGCTCTTTACTGCAACTGGCATCACTGGATGGACGTTAACACGAACTCTCCTAGACTATTTGGCCTCTTTGATCATGTTATCATAAAAGGGTTAGAATTGAGTTAGAGATTGGTTAGAAAAAAGTAGGACTTATGGTGTCTAGAACCTTACCAACCTCATAGCACCCTCACGCCCGCTTGAATTGAGCAAAAAGAACGCCCCTTCACAAAGGGGTGAAGGGGCGCGAGGGCTTTCCTAAAGCTTTGGGCTGGCCGACCGATGGGCCAAAGGCAAAGCCACCCTGGGATTAGGACGGCTATGGGCTTCTCTGTCGCAGTGATGGAATATTTCAGCTGCCACTGGCGACCGCGCTGCGCGCGGATTAAAGGGGCGCTCGCTCCGCTCGCGCCTCAGAAACCAGAAGCCAGCATCTCAGAAATTCGGAATCAGGAGAGAGAGCGAGCGGACACTACCACCCGAAACCCGCGGCGGCCGGGAAAGAAGGCTGGGAGAACGTAGTAGCGAGAGGAACAACGTGCGGACCTCTCAATACCACTGATCCACGAGCCGCCACGCAACACCCGGAGGACGTCATCGCTGGCTTTTAGATTCTCTCGGCCATCTTTTGGGTTGTAAGGATAACTGAAATCCGGTTCTTCACTGTCCTCCCCCCACAAGCTCCGCGTCCACTCCCATACGTTGCCGGCCATGTCCAGCAAGCCATACGGGCTGGCCCCTTGGGGGTAGGCCCCCACCGGCGTGGTATCGCCTGGGCCACCTTCTCCAGTGTTGCATCGCTCCGCATCCCACTGGTTGCCCCAGGGGTAGATGCGTCCATCACTGCCCCGCGCCCCCTTCTCCCACTCAGCCTCGCTGGGCAAGTTGTAGGGCTTGCCGGTGACCTCGGACAGCCAGCGGCAGTAGGCTACAGCGTCATGCCAGGAGGCGTTAACCACCGGATGATCCTCTTTGCCTGTTGGTGGGTTCCCGCCTTTCCAATCCTCCGGCTGTTTGTGGCCGGTGGCTTGCGCGAAAGCCGCGTACTGGGCGTTGGTTACCGGGGTCTTGGCCAGGTAGTAGTCGGGCAGGCACAGGGTGTGTTGAGGCTGCTCATCATCATACGCATCCTTGTCCTTCTTAGGATCGCTGCCCATGAGGAACTCGCCGGCGGGGATGAGGACCATCTCCGGCTCAAAGGGCTGGCGGGCGGGGACAGCCTTTTCCCTTCTCTTCACCTCAGGTATGGGAGGGGGTGGTTCTGGCACGCTCAGCACCTTCCCCAGCGTCTCGATCAGCCGGTCCACGTCATAGTGGAAGCGCGTGTCGCTGATCTCCAGTGCATTGCGGCGCGACAGCTTTTTCAGTACGTCTGGCAAATCCGTTGAACGAGGCATGGTCGCGCCCCGCACCAGCACGGGGATCCCCCGAATGTTCCGGTCAAGAGCGGTCGCGATCTCCAGGCGTACAAAGTCTTCCGGGTTATCCAACCGGCGGCGCCCGGTGGCATCGGTAATGGTTAGCCACTGCCGGCCGATGAGCGCGATCAGCACGTTGCACGAGCCCACTGCCTTCTCGATAACCTCGACAAAGTCCAGGCCGGGCTCGATTGTATCAATATCCATGAAGATTTGGTCCTGGCCGAAGCGCTTGCTTAGCCGGTCGTATAATCGGCCAGCATAGCCAGCGCTATCGTCACGCCGGTAGCTGATAAAGATACGCGACATACTCGCTCGCTCCTTTCCATCGGGCTGGTCATTAGCCCGAAAAGGGCCATTAGACCAAACCTAGTATTTGATTGGCCCTGACCGTGCTAGATACATTTTACCATAGTTGGTTCCAACTTTCAATACCTTTTTGAACCTTGCCAACCAAATAGTACACCTTCACGATCCCAACAGTACAACCAGCCTAATACTACAACCGTACTTCCGTTGAAATGTCATTCTGAGCGACCGAAGGGAGCGAAGAATCTCGTCCCTGGCTGGCAATTCGCCGCTGTAAAACGAGATTGCTTCGTCGCTTCGCTCCTCGCAATGACAAGTGCGGTTGTAGTATTAAGCAAAGTGAAGATTGCCACGACACCCCCGTTAATGGCCATAAGCCGCCAGGCCAGCCACAGGCAAAGGGGCTTTGAGCGTTACCTCCCCCTTGCTTACCCGGCACTTGTAGGCATAGATTTCCACGCCAGCCTGAGCCGCTTCCCGCAGCGCCTGGCCAAAGGCGGGGTCGGCTTCGTCGTGGGGGGAGAAGCTGGTGGCGTCGTTTCGCTGCACGACAAAGATCACCGCCGCCCGGTGGCCCTCCGCCCTGGCCCGTGCCAGCTCACCCAGGTGGCGGCGGCCGCGTTGGGTAGGGGCATCGGGAAAGAGGGCCACGCCGTCCTCCACCAAGGTCACCGATTTGGCTTCGATGAAGCATCGCCCGCCGTCTGGCTCTCCCTCCAGAACCAGGTCCAGGCGGCTTTGGCCATAGGTCACTTCGCGCCGCACCTCGGCATAGCCGGCGAATTCCTCCAACCAATCAGCTCGAAGGGCCTCGTCCTGAGCCCTTCGGCTACGCTCAGGATAAACTTGTCGAAGGGCCTCGTAGAGGAGGCGGCTGGGCAGCCGGGCATCAATGGAGACCAAAGTCCCGTCCAGGTCAACCATCAGCAGATCGTAGGAGGTCAGCCGCCCCGGAGCCTGGGCTGCGGCCAAAAGCACGCGCCGTCCCGGCACCAAAAGCTCCCTCAGCCGGCCCGAATTGGGCAAGTGGGCCCAAACCGGGCAGCCTTCCACCCGGACCGTGACCCGAAACCGGTTATCCCGTTTCACAAAGGTCGCCGGAATCAGCTTGGCAGCGATTTTCACAAGTCCACCGGCCTGTACCGCCTGTACTGCTATAGCGGTGCAAAAGTGGTAAGCGTCTGTAAAACAACACCTTCCGCTCCCGCCGGATTTGCAATCCGGCGGTCCGGCGGCTGGATTACAAATCCAGCCGGAGCGAATTGGGAAGTTATGTTTTTGCGAGCCCTAAGAAGCCCTCTACGGAGCCTCGGTCGCCCCGTCGCTTTCCTCATCGGCGGATGGCTGGGGAGCCGATCTGGCTTTGCGGTGACGATAGACGATGAAGGCCAGCGAGATGACGATGGATGCCGCGGCGATGATCTGGGCCGTGGCGATGCTGCCTATCTTCCAGGCATCCGGGCGCAGAAACTCGAGGAAAAAGCGCCCAAAAGGATACCAGATGAGATAAAGGAGGAACACATCGCCGTCCAGGAGACGGGAGGCGAAACGGCGGCCCACGTACATCAGCACAATGAAACCCAGCAGACTCCACATGGATTCATAGAAGAAGACAGGGTGGAAACGCTCGTAGGCCTCGAAGCCGGGCAGGCGGTGGGTGGGAGGGATGTAGATTCCCCAGGGCAGATTAGTAGGGGGACCGTACAGTTCCTGATTGATATAGTTGCCCCAGCGGGCGATGGCCTGACACAAAATGAGGCCGGGGGCACCGATGTCCAGCCAGCGCAGGAAACTGAGCTTGGCGTAGCGGGTATAGACAAAGACGGCCAAGACGCCACCAGCCACTGCGCCGTAGATGCCTAACCCCCGGAAGCCACCGTGCCAGAAGGCAATGGCATCCATGGGGTGCTGTCGGTACCAGTACCAGCCACACGGGTATGAAGTGTCTGGTGTGCAGCCCGCAGGGATGGAGAAAACGTGATAGAGCCGGGCACCGATGATGCCAAAGAGCAGGCACAGAGCCAGGGCGTCCCAGGCGTGCTCGGGGTTCTCACCTCTGCGCCTGGCCTCGATGGTAGCTATGTAGGCGGCGAGCAAGGCCCCGCCCACAATGAGGATGCCATACCAGTGCACGGCAAAGGGACCAATTCGAAAAGCGACAGGATTCATAGCAGTCCTCCATAAAGAAAGATATTTGTGGCAACTCCACTGGCCGAAAATACTCCTGTATTATACCACAAATTGAGCCTACAGGCAGCAAAGGAGTGATGGTGCACAGCAGGAGCCTTCACACCTCCCAATCTGTTACACAGGCCCAAACAAAAGGCGAGGGCCATGAAACGAGCGATGGCCCTCGCGCCACTTCTCCGACAGTTGGTCAGCGCCTGGTGAACAGGCTTACAACGGCTTTCAGGGTTTTCAAACAGCCGTCACGTTCTGGCGGAGGCTCCGGTGTCGGTGGGGGCTCGGGAGGAGGCTCCGGCGGCGGCTCAGGTGTAGGTTCTGGCGGTGGTTCCGGCGTGGGGGCAAGCTCGACGAAGGCTTTGTAGACGTCAGCTCGCCCCGAGCCCTGGGTGTGGGGATCCAAATTCAGATTCAGGGCTGTGGCTGTCATGAACTCCTTGACCTGAGCTGGCGTCAGGTCGGGCTTGGCTTGCAGGAGCAGGGCCGCCGACCCCACGGCGTGGGGGGTGGCCATGCTAGTGCCCGAGGCCTCGGTGTAGTAGTCATCAATGACGTTGGCCATGCCCGTCCCCTTGGCCCGGCAGGAGATGATGCCCACGCCGGGGAAGACGATATCGGGCTTGACACGGTCATCACTGGTTGGGCCTCGCGAGGAAAAGTTGGCCACAGTATCGTTGTCGCTAGAAGCACCGACGGTGAGAACCTGACGCGCGCAGCCAGGTGAGCCTACGGTCAGATCTCCCGGCCCCTGGTTGCCCGCTGCCGCGCAAACGACCACACCGGCTGCAACCGCAGCGTCGCAGGTCTCAGAAAGAGCGTCGGTGCCATCGCAGGGAGCAGGCCCACCCAGGGAAAGGCCAATGACATGCACCTCCTGCTCCACAGCCCACTCGATGCCGGCCATGACATCGCTCATCATGCCAGAGCCATCGGCCAGGAGGACCTTGGCGATGTACAGGCTGGCCTCTGGAGCGGTGCCCACGTAGCGGCCCCCGCTGACCGAACCGCTCCCGGCGGCAATGCCCGCCACGTGAGTGCCGTGCCCATTGTCATCAACATAACTCCCCCCGGTGAAACCCTTGCCCGCCGCGATGCGGCCAGCAAAGTCGGGATGCTCGGGGTCAATGCCGGTGTCCACGATAGCGATTTTGATGCCTTGACCACGGTAGCCCCCTTCTGACCAGACACGTGGCACCCCGATCAGGGGCAAGGAGACGTCCAGACAGGTGTGGACGGGCAGGTCCTGCCAAACCTTTTCCACGGCGGGGTCTTTGCTGAGGGCCTGGACGACCCTGGCTTTGGCCTTCATAGCCGTAGCTGGTATCATCCTGTACTGATAACCCAGTGTGGCTCCCTCGATCAGACGCTCAGCCACGGCCACGTCCTTGCGATACTTGACGATGATACGGATTTCCTGGTCATCGGCACTGGCCCTCATCGTCTGTGCCAGAGCCTGGCTAAACTTGGCAGCGCACATTTCCCTTCCTCCTTTGCATGGGGGTGCAAGGGAACGCCCTTGCCAGGGTCCCGGGGGTGTCCCTTACATTGTTCTCACGATTTGGTCTTCTTCGATTTTCTCGACCCAGGCTTCATCAGCCAATTGTAAAGCGGCATCAGCCGAGGCTGTGATAGCCAGGGACCTGGTCAATCTGAACTTGCGTCGCACCTCTATGCCCAAAGCCTGAAGGCGAGTAAGGTATTGGCCAGGTTCCCCTTCGGCCTTGACGATCAGTTTGAATTCGGCCTCTGGATCGGCTTTCAGCCTTTCCAGCAACGCTGCATCAATTTTCTTCACTATTCCCCTCAGTGAAACACCTACCACTGTTGCGGTACAGGTGCTGGTTGTTGTGGCGGTCTCCTTTGGATTATATCACATTCTAGCATTCTTGTCATGTGGGCTCCCTTGTGATATAATCTTATTTTGAGGGGGGGGAGTGAATCGGAGGACCGTGCCCCCCGGTTGCATCCGGGCAAGCGAGGAGATTCCTGGGGAGCGATCTTAAGGAGGAGACAACATGAGCGATCTGCTAGCCGAGATAGTGACGGTCGTGATCGAGGGCAAGCCTGGGGGCATCGTCGCGCTGACGGAAAAGGCCCTGAGCGAGGGATTGAGCGCCAAAGAGATCCTGGACAAGGGTTTGATGCCGGGCATGGACCACGTGGGGGAGGCCTTCAAGAGAGCGGAGATGTTTGTGCCTGATGTGCTCCTCTCAGCCCGCGTCATGCAGGCCTCAATGGACATTCTCGGGCCCAAGCTGGTCGAGAGCGGGGCCAAAATGACTGGCAAGCTGGTCATCGGTACCGTGCAAGGCGACCTGCACGACATCGGCAAGAACCTGGTGGCCATGATGATAGAGGGGGCTGGCTTCGAGGTGTTCGATCTGGGCAACGATGTGCCGCCTGAGGCCTTCGTCCAGGCTGTCCAGGAGCACAAGCCCGACATCGTGGGCATGTCGGCCCTGCTGACCACGACCATGCGGGCCATGGATCGCACCATCGAGGCTCTGAAGGAGGCCGGCCTGCGGGATCAGGTCAAGATCATGATCGGTGGCGCGCCAGTGACATCCGATTTCGCTCAGCAGATTGGAGCCGATGCCTATTGCTCCAACGCAACGACGGCTAAGGAGACAGCGAGGGGGTTCGTCGGCGTTTGAGAGAAGACTGTGGCCGGGCTTTGCCCAAAATTGTCGCCTTATTTGCCTATGAAGGTGGGAGCGGGCGATAGGGAGCTCGCCAGTGGGGCGATCAGGCCGGCGAATGACGCGGCCAACTTTGGTCAGCGCGGGAACGTCAGGCGCTTCATGACTCGGCAGGTGACAGCACTACCACTTTTTCACATAAAAAGAGCCCAAAGGCTGTGCTCCTTGGGCTCTTTATCAATGTGTGCCTGACTCTACGACTAGTACCTGAGAATAGCCCCGATGCTGCCCGCCTCTTCCAGAGCCGCACTGCCCTTGACCGCTTTCACTTCCATACCCGAGTCGATGGCCTTGCGGACAATGGTATTCACGGCATCCTCGATTTGGGCCATCTTCCCGCCGCAGAAAGGGCACCTTTTTGATTCGTGGGATGCAACATAACTGCAGTTCTGGCAGCCGTAGCCCGTAGCTACATACCCCTCAGCCACCACTAAAATGTGTGCCCGCCCCTCTTGCACGGCGGCCAGGGTGTCATCCAGGCCGAGGGCTCCGTGCCCTCCCTTGGAGGTAGCAGCGGTGATCAGTTGCTCCACCAACTCCTCTTTTCGCCTTCTGTCTACCTCTTGGATCACCTCCAGGGAGCGATCCAGCACCTCCGTCTCGGAGGCCGCCATATCCAGGGGGATACTGCCCACCACCTGCTCTTGCAGCTCCTTGGGCAGCATCCCTTGAAATTGGGTCAAGGTCTCGTCGGTGCCCCCCAGAACGATGCGGCTGCACCTTCCCCCCTCACAGAACCTGGCTGCCAGTTCGGCCACCTCCTTCAGATTGCGCTGAGCTATCTCCTCTTCGTGTCGGCTCGTGCGAGCGGTTAGCCCGCCTCGGCGGCCTGCCGCCGATCCGCCGCCGTGCTTGGTGCGCTTGACCTCCTCACCCAGCGTGCCATCCGTTTCTTCCAGTTCTCCCTGGTGGAACAGGAATAACCGCGCCCCCTCGCGGTCAACCAGGATCACGCCGTAACGCCCGTACTCATCAAGGACGTCAGTGAGAGGCTTGATGTAAGGGCTGTCGGCCACAAAGACGCGGTTTTCTACCGAAACAGCCAGCGGATAGGCTTGCCAGAAGTCTTCTTCCAGGCAGGAGAAGATGACCACTCCCCTTCCTTGCCAGTCGTATTGAAAGTCAAAGTATTTCTCCACCTCAGCCAGGTCTTTCGCCGAGGCCTCATTGGCCACCCCTTTGAGCATGCTTTTCAAAGTCAATCTGTACTCATCCCTGGTGTGCTGCGTCGGGTCCACGTTCAGGTACAGGCTGAGAACAGAACTTTCCTTAGTACGAAAATCAACTAGCTCCTGAAGTTCCTTCTCACTGATCATATCTACCTCCCAAAGGATGATGTGTCCGCCGTGAGGGGTGCAGTAAATGCTTCGCTCCTCATCTGCGGTTTGGGGATTTCCCCCGACTTAACTCCGCTCTAACTCTCGTCGTAGACGCTCGATCTCGGCCTCGAACTCGGCCTGCATTCTATCCATTTCCTCTTGCAAATATTCCATGCGTTCGCTCATATTCAGGATAACTTCCACACCAGCCAGATTGACGCCCAGGTCATTGACCAGACGATTTATCTTACGCAGGCATTCGAGGTCACGGGGCGAATAGAGCCGCCGCCCTGAAGCGCGAGCTGGTTTGATCAGACCGATTTCCTCGTAACGCCGCAGGGTTTGTGGATGCAATTCAACTGATTTGGCTGCTACGCTGATGACGTAGCAAGGCTCATCTTGACCTGGGTTTTGATCCATGTCCATCACCTCGCCGGGGATGGGCAAAAGCCCCATCCCATTTTCCTACCACTGCTGTAGTACGGGTCATTTCTCAAAAGTTTGGCCGCTCATCCAATTCGACGGTGAGGCGCTTTTTTTCTCCATCGCGGATGATAGTCAGTTCCACCTCCTGACCGACTGCGGTGCTTTCAAGATAGGTGATCAGATCATCCATACTTCGTATCTCAGTATCATTGATGGCAGTGATGATGTCTCCGCCAGCGCTGATAGGCTCGACGAAACCCTCGACCAGGACCTCATGCTGACCTCCACGCAGGCCAGCTTGGGCCGATGGTCCGCCTCTGATGGCCTCTGCCACCAAGATACCATTCTCCACCGGCAGATCGAGAGCCTCGGCCAACTCAGCGTTGAGGGAGTAGCCACGGATGCCCAGCCAGGGGTGAGCGAAGCGGCCGTTTTCGATGAGTTCTGGCACCACTCGCTTGACTGTGTTGACTGGTATAGCGAGTCCCACCCCCGAGGAGAAGCCAGTACGAGTGAAAATGATGGTGTTGACCCCGATGACCTTGCCCCGCGAGTCCAGAAGCGGTCCGCCAGAGTTGCCCGGATTGATAGCCGCATCGGTCTGGATGAGATTGGGCAGGGAGAAACCACTAATCTGACGCAACACTCTACCCACCGCGCTGATGATGCCCATGGTCACCGTGCGCTCAAAGCCGAAGGGATTGCCGATGGCGATGGCTCGCTGGCCCACACGCAAGGCATCGGATTCACCCAACTCCACCGGATGGAGCATGGCCGCGGGGACGTCTACCTTGATAACCGCCAAGTCGGTGTGAGGATCGGTGCCCACCACCTCAGCCTCGGCCTCAGTGTCATCAGAGAAGCGCACCTGGATACGGCGAGCCCCTTCCACCACGTGGTTGTTGGTCACTATGTGGCCATCCGTGTCTATGACAAAGCCCGAGCCCAAACCCCGTTGGAAGAACTCTTCAGGGAAGGGGCTCTCCGGGAAACCGGGCACCTCTGGGTGACTGAACTCCTCGAGCCCGCTAATCACGTTGATGTTGACCACCGACGGGCTAACGCGGGCGTAGAGGTTGATGATCAACTGTTCCTCAGCGTCGGCTCCGACCACCATCTCTTCCGGCAGGGGGGTGGGCGTGACCACAACGACCGGTGGGGTGGGGACCGAAACAGGAGAGGAGAGATTGGTGGGAATAAGGGTGGGCTTCTCAATGCCCCCGTTGGTCAGAGAGCACAAGCTACACCCTGGTGTAGCACCAGCCATCAAGCCTACTAAGAGGACGAGTATCGTCTTCCGTTTCATGGTTACGAGCTTCCTTTACCCCTCACGTGGGCCAGTTCCCTGAAGAGCGCCTTCTCTTTGGCACTCAGGTCCTTGGGCAGCACCACCTTGACTTTGGCGTAGAGATCGCCACGTTTGTTGGAATCACGCAAAAGAGGCATACCCTGCTCTTTTAAGCGAAAGGTGCGGCCTCCCTGGGTTTCAGGTGGGATCTTCAGGGACGCAGTTCCCTTCAGAGTGGGCACATTGGTCTCTCCTCCCAGGATCGCCGTGTAGAGGTCAACGGGCACCTCACAGTAGAGGTCATCCCCTTTGCGCTCAAAGACCTTGTGGGCCAAGACCGTCACCTTCAGGTATAGATCGCCTGTAGTTCCTCCTCCAATGCCTGGAGCCCCCTCGCCAGCGATCCGCACCTTGGAGCCCGTCTTGACGCCAGGAGGAATTTTTACTTCTAAGCGACGGCCGTCTTTCTCCAGCACGCGCCTGGTACCGCTAGAGGCCTCTTCGAGGGTGATTTCCACCGGTTGCTCATAGTCCTGCCCTCGCCGGGGCCGGGCCTGACGGGTCCCCGTCCATGTTTGAGGTCCCTGGCGCCCCATGCCGCCAAAGATGGCCTCGAAGAAATCAGAGAAGCCACCACCCCCGAACGCACCGCCGAAAAGGTCCCCCAGATCGCCGTATTCGACATGGACACGGCCGCCACCCGGCGCTCCGGCGAACCACTGGTTCCAGTTGAAACCACCGGGATCGCGGCCCATGCGCTGCCATTGCTGCCAATTGGCCCCCAGTTGATCGTATTTGCTTCGCTTTTCCGGGTCAGCCAAAACCTCGTGAGCCTCGTTGATCTCTTTGAAGCGCTCCTCGGCCCCTTTGTCACCCGGGTTAACGTCAGGGTGATATTTGCGGGCCAGACGGCGATAGGCTTTCTTGATCTCCTTCTCGCTGGCGTTCCTATCCACCCCCAGAATCTTGTAATAGTCTTTGTATTCCATGTCCAACTCTACCCTGCTGGTTTGTAAGTGACATCTCGTAGTTTCTGATACATTTCTATTATAGTACTTTAGCCGGTCTTTGTCAAGTATATTTATCAGGTTCTGCTCAATATCGGATCGCCTTTCCACAGCAGGATAGTGCATCTTCCATAAAAAGGCCAGTGCCCTGTTTGCCACAACCAACAGAGGTCACCAGCCGCAAGTGACAACCTTATTATTTCGGTTCGCTTTAACGGTCAGCGTGTTGGTTGCGCCAAGCAGGGCACTAACAACGTAAGATATCTGATTTTGTCTTAAGTATATCATATCAGAACGCCGCAGTCAATAGGACATCAGTCATACCTGGTTATAGGACATCGGTACGGGTATGAGCCGTTTCCTCCATGCATGTTACGGAAGCCTTGGGCAAGGCCTACGGCAAGAGCAAGAGGGGGTTGCGCTTCGAGTTCCTTTCCCAGATCTCAAGGTGGAGATGCGGGCCAGTGGCATTGCCAGTCTGGCCCATGGTGCCGATTTGTTGACCTTGAGCTACGGATTGCTCGTAATCTACCAGGTATATGTCCAGATGCGCGTAAAGGGTGTGCCAGCCGTTGCCATGGTCAATGAGCAGCATCCGCCCATATCCAGAGTCATCCCAACCAGCGTAGACCACAAAGCCCGAATCAGAGGCCACCACAGGTGCACCTTTGTACCCACCGATGTCAATGGCCCGATGATGGCTCCAGAACTTTTGGGTGATGGAGCCCGAGGCTGGCCAAACAAAGTTACCGGTGCCCTTGGCAGCGTCCTCAGGGATAGGACCAGTGTAACGATGGACGAACTTGGGGATGTAAGGCTTCTCACCGCCCGGTACGACGAGGGCCATCCCTGCGGTCAACTCATAGGGCTCTTTCAGCCCATTGACCTCGTAGTCGGCGATGGCCGAAACCTCGACCTTGTACTTTTGAGCGATGCCTTCCAAGGTATCGCCTTCCTCGACGATGTGGTACACGCCGGAGGTAGGCAAGATCACCAGTTCCTGGCCTACCCCCAAAAGGTCAGGATTGTCTTCCAACCGGCCGTTGGACCACATAATGGTTTGAGGGCTGACGTCAAAACGCTCGGCGATGCCAAAGACGCTGTCGCCGGATTGGACGGTGTAGGTGATGACTTCCAGGCGGGGGCGCTCGGGGATGGTGGTGTGGGGCACGGGGGCTTTAATGAGGGAGCCGTTATCCTCCCACTCAGGGGCACCCCCTCTGGACCGCGAGATGGTAAGCCAATGGTCCGGCCTGACGGCTGGTGGTTCGGCTTTAGGCATCTTCCACTGACCGACCAGGATAACTAAACTAATTAGCAGAACGACGGTCACGTGGGAGGCATAGCGCCACCGTTTCTCCTTGACCAGCCCCGGCTCTATGGCCAACTGTTCCCTCAGCCGGCGCCCAATCTCTCCGCTGAACCGTCGCCACCAACTGATACTTTCATCCAAGAATTCGAACTTGTCCCTTTTCTCAGAAGATTCTACCAAAGACCTCGTTATTCCCCCTCAGTCCCCAGAAACTGTACCGAGCCTCAGAAGCTTTTCGACTATTATGGTAACATGGCTATCCCATTAAAAGACAATATCTTTGCTCAGCAAGTCCAGGAACTCTGCGTTGTTTTTGGTTTTGTCCAATCTCTCCAAAATGGGCTCGATGGCTTCAAGCCCACCGCCCAAAGCATCAACCATGCGTCGCATGGTCCAGAGGCGAGCCTCGGTCTCCGGGTCCAGCATTAACTCCTGGCGTCGCGTGCCTGAACGCCTGATGTCAAAGGCTGGGTAGATGTACCTCTCAGCCAGTTTACGGTTGAGGTGTAATTCCATGTTGCCTGTGCCTTTGAACTCCTCGTAGATGACCTCATCCATGCGGCTGCCAGTGTCAACCAGGCACGTGGCGATAATGGTCAGGCTCCCTCCCTCCTCAATGTTGCGGGCTGCCCCAAAGAAGCGCTTGGGCGGATAGAGGGCCGCCGGATCAACGCCTCCTGAGAGGGTGCGACCACTAGAAGGGACGGTAAGGTTGTAAGCCCTGGTCAGGCGAGTGATGCCGTCTAGAAGGATAACCACGTCTCGACCACCCTCCACCAGACGTTTGGCCCGCGCCAGGGCCATCTCGGCCACCCGCACCTGATTTTTAACAGGATCATCGAAAGTGGCAGCCACTACCTCGGCCTCCACCGAACGGTCCATGTCTGTTACCTCTTCAGGGCGCTCACCGATAAGGCAAACCATCAAGTGAACGTCATTGTAATTGGTAGTAATGCCGTTGGCTATCTGCTTGAGTATCATGGTCTTGCCAGCTTTAGGCGGAGAAACGACGAGTCCCCGCTGCCCACGCCCGATGGGAGATATCAAGTTAAGGAGACGAGTAGCCAGTATGTCGGGTTCCGTCTCCAGGTTGAACATCTTTAAAGGAAAGATGGGGGTCAAGCTATTGAACGAAGGACGCTTCTTAGCTGCTTCGGGGTCTAGACCATTGACAGCTTCTACTCGCAGCAGGCCAAAATATTTCTCGGTCTCTTTGGGTGGACGGACCTGGCCAATGATCAAGTCGCCTGTACGCAGGCCAAAACGGCGGATTTGCGACTGGGAAATGTAAACGTCTTCAGGACCAGGCAGGAGGTGATCCGAGCGCAAGAAACCAATGCCTTCTTGGATGATCTCCAGGACCCCGCCTCCGAAGATATAGCCCTGCTGCTCAGCTTGAGCTCGCAATAGCCGAAAGATGAGGTCATGCTTCTTGAGACGACTGTAACCTGACAACCCCATATCTTTGGCTAAATCCTGAAGTCCATCTAAAGTCTTTGTTTCTAGTTCAACGATATTCACTGCTTCTCTCCAAATTATGTAGGTAGGGGGGCGACAGGGCAGCACTCTCGCCCCATAGAGGATCGAATCTTTGGGAGGCTCCTGATATGGAACTCACCCTGCCGCCAAAGGCCAGAGGAACAACCAAGGCTCCCTCTCGACGTCATGAGACAATATGTTAAGCACAGGCATCTATGCCGCGAAGCTGAAGAGTCTACCCACATCTTGACATTTTCGCCGAGTTAGTGTAGGGTCGCTCCTGTCAAAGCAATAGCCAATAAACTTGATAGGAGCGATCCAGATGGGCAAATCGCAACAATCTAAACGACGCAAGTCCAAGGTTAGCAAAGGGCAAACGTACAATGGGCGACGCCGTGCGGATCGGGGCCGACGTGCCCGGCGGCGAGCCCGCACTGAGCGACGGCGAAGAGAGCACCGGCAGTTCAGGTTTCGCGTCAAGGTGGTGCGCTACTATCGGAAACTGCGGAAACAGGTCTCCGAGAAGCGGGCCGTCGAACTGACCTTAGCTCGTTGGCG
>SOHZ01000513.1 GCA_004377365.1 Anaerolineales bacterium
CGGCTCCTCCTGGGTACTATTATACCTCAGAGCCGACTCAGTGTAAACAACGAATTGGGAGGGATTGACCGAATATGGCCAGGTCCCTTCATTCTGAGTGAAAACCACTGCGCCTGACTTCTTGGTGCTTAGATTCGATGAATCCTTGGATTCGCTGTCATATTTGCGGACTGGAGTAGCGAACCCTTCGACTATCCCTTCGACCTTGCTCAGGGCAGGGCTCAGGACAGGACTTGTTTCGCGCTCGGCTGGCGCAGAACAAGGCTCCGGTGAGCGGCTCGACTGAGCTCGCCGAAGTCTCAGTCGAACCGTTCTGCTACTCCGCCAACGGGCTCAGGCCGCCACATCCGGCCTGGCACTCTTGTGTCGCCGCGCCTTCCAGAAGGCCGCCAGCAGATTCTGGAAGGAGCAGATCTGGGAATAGAGATTTCGATACGTTTTCATAATTTACACAATCGCTGGTCATTGCGAGCGAAGCGAAGCAATCTCATGCAAGATTCGAGATTGCTTCGTCGCTACGCTCCTCGCAATGACGGATTCGGCTGATTTATGGCAGTTTACGTGCCCGATTGTAAAATCTGTAAGATATTGTTCATAGTCATAGATAGTTCGCGAAATCATCAAAACTCGCCAGCGGCGACCGCCCTTCCCTTCGACTTCGCTCAGGGCTGGCGGGCGGATTAAACGTTCAGATGTCAGATGGCCAGTTGTCAGGTGTCAACTACTAGAGGAGAGCCACCGGGCGCACACCCGTAACCCAGAGGAGGCGGGAGAAGAGGAGCTCAGGGGGGATGTAGCGGCGCGACCCCACCCGGGCGCGGTCAGCGTCCCAAAGCCAGGCACCGCCCCGCAGAGCTTTGTAAGGACTCTCTTCCTCCCAGGGATCTCGGGTCCACTCCCACACGTTTCCAGCCAGGTCCATTATACCATCTTCCGCGCCGGAGGGAAAGAAAGCGCCAGCCGGGTACATGGCCACCGGGGTGGTGTAACCCAGGCCGCTCTCCTCTACGTTGGCCCGGGCCAGGACCCCTTCGACTTTGCTCAGGGCAAGCTCCGGCCTCTCCACCTTGCCCCCTCTCCCAACCCTTCGGCTTCGCTCAGGGCAAGCGTTGGGAGAGGGGGTTGGGGGTGAGGGCGTGTAGGCTGGCGGCTGCCAGGGGTAGCGGTTGTTCCCCTCTCCGCCAGCGGCCCGCACCCACTCCGCCTCGCTGGGCAGGGTGATTTCCTGCGCCGGTGTATCCACCAAATCGGCCACCAGTGCCGCGTTCGGCACGTCTTCCCCGGCCGGCACTCGCTCCAGCAACTTGTTGAGCCAGGCGCAGTAGGCCAGGGCTTCGTACCAGGTGACACCCACTACCGGGTAGCCCCGGCGGCTACGGCCGAAGCGGGAATCCTCCCACCAATAGGGCTGGCTGCGCTTGGTTCCCTCCCGCCACTCTCGTGCCCCGGTCTCCTTGGGCCAGTACGCCGGGTTGTCGTACCCTCCCGCCTGGATGAAGCGCTCGTACTGGGCGTTGGTCACGGGGTAGCGGGCCATCCAGAGGTCGGGCACGGTCTCGGTGTGCTGGGTGTGGTGCAGGTAGACCTCGCCGCCTGGGACGTGGACCCAGGCATCCAGGTCGGTGGGTAGCCAGCCCAGTTCGTCCAGCACCTCGCCAGCGTCGGCGCGTGTAGGGATGGGAACCTCCAGACCCTGCATGGTCTCCACCAGGCGCGGGGTGAGCCTTTCCATTACCTGCCCGCCCACCACTCGCGGCCCCACGTCCAGGGCGCAACGGCCAGCCAGCACCACGTCCCGCCCCAGGGCCTCTCCCTTCAAGCCCGCGTTCCGCACAGCCTCCACCAGCCGTGCCACGTAGCGCCCCCGCAGACAAGCGGCTCCCAGGCGAATGACCTCATCCCAACGGGGGTCGGCTGCCCGCCTGGAGGCTTCTTCCTCGTAGTCCAACCACTCCACCAGGTAGCGCGCCGCCAGGTACTCCTCAAAGGTCAGATGCAGAAAGCCGAACAAGTCCAGCCCCCGCGCCACCAGCAACCCGACTTTCTCGGTCATCAACTGGATAAAGTCACCGGCCAGTTCCCGCGCCCTGGGTTCGCTCACTTGCTCGTGCTCCTGCAGGCGGTCGGCGATCAATCGCTCCAGGTCGCGTCGCTCCACTACCCGCTCCGGCCGCTCCTCGTGCATCCAGAAGGCCACCGGCCCCAGCACGTCCACCACAAAGCGCTCGTCCAGGGGACGGTCGCCCAGGAAGAGGTTGATGGGCCGCCCGGACAGGCCCCTGGCCCGGTTCCAGGTCTCGGCCAGGGCCTCCACGCACAGGCGATAAAGTTCGGCCCGCTGGTGGGGCAGCCGCGTGCCCTGGTAGTGGATCAGGGCCAGGATGCTCAACAGCAAAGGGTTGGCGGCCAATTTGGCGATGTTGGGATCGCTGTGGATCTCGGCCACCAGTCGCTCTGCCCGCTGGTGGGCGCGCTCTTCGGCCTGGGAGGTGACGCCGTCCAGGGTCTCGTAGGCCTGGCACCACTGCTGGGCAAAGCGGGCAATGTCCTCGTCGTCGAAGGGCTGGATGGTCAGGTGCAGGAAGTCGTCGGCCAGTGGGGCCTGATGGTAGCCAGCGATGCGGCTGGTGACGATGATGCGATTGTCTGGATAGCGGCGGGCCAGGTCGGCCACCCGTTTCACGGCCGCCAGCCGGTCGCCGGGGCTGCCCACCTCGTCCAGGCCGTCCAGCAGGAAGAGGCAGTTGCCCTGCGCCATCTCGGCCCGGAAGAGCGGCCCCAGGTCGGGCAGTTCACGGGCCTTGAAATACTGGGGCAGGTAGTCGGTCAGGGACAGGTCGGCGTCGTCCTTCAGCTTTTCGGCGTAGGCGGCGATGGGGAAGAGCACTGGCAGCCAGTTGGCCTGCACGCCCAGCCGTTCCTCGGTGGTCGCCGACCCTGCAGCCAGGGCCAGGGCCAGGGCCACGTAGCGCAGAAAGGTCGTCTTGCCCGCGCCAGGGTCACCCAGGACCACCAGCCGCCGGTGGCGGGGCAATAGTTCCTGGATGGGCACCTTCTCCTGGATGCGTTCGGCCTCCTCGGCCATTCTGTCCGGCCGGAGCTCGGCTGGGGGAGTGACTTTCAGGGGCACAAACACCTGCTCAGTAGGCAGGCGCACCACTTCGCGCATCTGCAGGATGCCGCGAAAGTCGAGCCAGCGGCAGGAGTCGGAGAGGTAGGCCAGGTATTCCCGGCGCAGGACCGCCGCGTCCACCCGGCGACCGGGCGCGGCTGTCAGACCCAAATAGGGTAGCAGGGCGGTGACTACCTTGCTGGCCAGATCTTCGGGCGTGGTGAAAAAGTCTACCACCCGCTCCTTCAGCACGTCGGCCTTTAGTTGGCGCAGGAGCTTCTGGCTTTCCGCGTCTTCCTCAAAGTGATCCGGCCTCACCAAGGCGCGCTTCTTGTCTATGACAAACAGCAGCCGGGGCCGGCCCATCTCCACGGCGTGGCGGTATTCGGCCTCGGTCATGGAGAGTCCGGATCGTGGGTCGCGGGACCCGTAGCGCACGCCAAAGATACCCACGTAGACATCAGCCTGCTCGACGAACTGCAAGCAGGCATCGGCAGGCAATTTATCCCGTGCCCCAAAGGCCTCCATGCCCAGCCATTGCACGTCGTGGCCCTGGTGGCGCAGGCGTTCCAGAGCCTGGATCACCGCCTGGCGATGCTTCTGCAAATCCACCCAGGTTGAGGATAGGAACACCTTGCTCATCGTCGTAATCCCTCCTTCCACAGCTCCAACAAAGGCCAGCATAGCAGGATGCACACCATACCAGTGCTGGTCATTGGCGTGATGAAGCAAATAGAGCCTTTCCATCAAAGGGAAATCAAAGCGAGCGGGATGGTTAACCTTATTGTACTATAACTTTTGCAGAAAGGAAAGAGAAACTGGCCATGGTCAGACCTTGTGATGGAATCACCGTCCATGGCACTGATGATACCGTGCTGGCCATTCCTATTTGTAGAAAAGCCATTGGGAGACACATCCCCAGTGGCTTTCGCTGCTCTTACCAATTCACTGGCACTTTCTTCATCCGCCAACGCCTATCGCGATACTGCACGTATTTGTGCTCCCGCCCAAACTCGTACAACTGTCGCGTCACGTCCACGTCGTTTTGGCAGTATTCCATCAGTTCCTTGATTTTTCCCTGCCGCCACCAGCGGATGGCCTGTAGCCCGTTGGCGGATTTGCCGAGGCCCAGGGTGGCGTTAGCCAGCGAGTCCAGGCTCAAGCGGAAGCCCAACGTGCGATGAATGTCGGCCAGTATATCCACCGTAGGCAGCCGTTTCAGAGGGTAGTCGGTGTAACCTCTCAGTACCTCATAGTCAAAGCTCAGCACGTTGAAACCAACGACCATGTCAGCCGCTTTTAGCTCTGCAATGAGATCGTTCACGTTCTCTTCGGTGTAGTGGCGATATTCAGCGGTGGCTGTGCTATAGGTCACGGCCACCGAAAGGCCCATGTGTTTGATATTGTGGCGACCACCGACATCGTCAAAACTGCGCTGGGTCTCCAGGTCGAAAAAGACGACGTTTTTCATCTCCCCCTCCCACATCCAATGTGCCAGTAGTTTTGCATTTTCTACACAAGCGGGTGTCATTGCGAGCGAAGCGAAGCAATCTCATACGTAGTGAAGGGATTGCTTCGTCGCGGAGTTTATCCTGAGCCTGTCGAAGGGCTCCTCGCAATG
>SOHZ01000371.1 GCA_004377365.1 Anaerolineales bacterium
GCCCCAGTTCGCCCTCCCCACAGCCGTCACTCACCGACTTTCCGAGAGATCTCTACACTAATCACTCGTCTTCCACAAATTAATAAATCTGATCAAGGAAGATACCGTTTTCATTCTAATCACAATACTGTGGCAGTTTTGTAACAGAAATGTATTTATCTTTTCTATATTATACCATATCTTTCATTCCTAATACAACGGCCAAAAAGCCAGTTTTGATCCTGTCTCTTTGGCCAGGTCTTACCTGGCTTTTCCGCCAGGAATAAGGGCTATCCCCCATAAAAAGAACGGCCTCACCCTTATCGGATGAGGCCAAGCTACCTCATATCCTCATGTCCTTACCAAACTTCTCCTGATCCCCTCCACCACCGCCTCAGTTCGAGACTCCACTCCAAGCTTCGTGAGTATGTTCCCCACGTGAAACCGCACCGTCCGCTCCGTGATGGAAAGTTCCTTCGCTATCCGTTTATTGCTCCACCCCTTAGCCATCAACTGCAAAACCTCTAACTCCCGCTCGGTGAGAGGGATGGCTTCTTCTTCCGCCTCCTCCTTGCCCAAAGCCTTTTTCATCACCTTGGCCGCCACCTTGGGGCTCAGCCAGGGCTCCCCCCGCGCCGCAGCCCGCACGGCGGCCTCGATGGTCTCCAGGGCCTCCTCCTTGAGCACGTACCCCACCGCCCCCGCTTCCAGCAGCCCAAAGACCAGCTCATTGTCGTCGTAGGCTGTCAGCACCAGGACGCGCAGATCAGGGCAGGTCTCCCTCAGGTGATGGATGACCTGCGGCGCTCTCAGCCCCGGCATGACCGCATCTAGCACCAGAACGTCAGGCCTCAACCTCTCGGCCAGGCGTAGGGCTTCGTCCCCATCAGCAGCCTCGCCTATCACCTCGATATCTGCCTTCTCCAGCATCCCCTTGATGCCGGCCCGCAGTGCAGGATGGTCGTCGGCCAGCAAAACCTTGATCACATTCATCGCCACCTACGTCCTGCCTTTCCCCTCCGCTAGCCCTTTGTCTTGCCTCTGCTCAGCCCTGCCATCAGCATATCCAGGGCCAGGACCTGGTCCATCTGGCCGGTTTTGATGGCCAGGTCGGTCTCCAGCAGTTTACGGTAGATGGTCTCAAGTTGCTCCATCGAGAAATTTCGCGACTGCCGCAGGCCCTTTTCGGCCACAAAGCTGTGGAGTCCCAATTGAGTACCGATCTTTGCCCGGGGGACACCACGCTCGGCCAAGTCCTTCACTTGAATCATGATCCTGAACTGGCGGACAATCATGCCCAGCAGTGAAAGGGGATGTTCTCCATCTTCGAGCAGGCGATGTAGGAGCTTGAGGGCTTGCTCACCATCGCGCCTTCCGAGGGCGTCCACCATCTCGAAAACGTTGGCCTGCTGAACATAGCTGACAAGAAGGTGCACGTCAGCCTTGGTGATCGGCCGGGCCCTGTCAACGTAGGAGATGAGCTTATCGAGCTCTTGATCCAGCAGGCGCAGGTCGCTGCCGACAAAAGCAGCCAGTTCCTCAGCCGCCGAAGCCTCGATTTCGCCTCCTTTTTTCTCCACCCGGTCTATAATCCATCGTCTCAACTTGCCGCTCGTCGGTAGCCGAAACTCCCTGGCATGACCTCGCTCCTTGTCGGCCAGGGCCATCTTGAGGACAGGGTGGTTGGGACTGACGGACTTGTCCTCCACGAAGACCAGGCGCGCGGTATCAGGCAGGCGCTTCAAATAGGCTGTCAGCTCTTCCAGGTACTCCTTTTTCCAGGTGGGATGTTCTTTGCCCTTGTCTGCCTTCCCTTTTCCTCCGCCTTGCAGTCTGGTTAAGAGCCCTTCAACAATCACCAGACGCCGGTCGGCCAGGAAAGGCACAGTGTCACAGGTGTGCATCAACTCGGCCAGAGTGACCTTACGCCCGTCGAGGAATGTGGTGTTGAGGTCAGCCATAGCCGGGTCGCCCATTTTAGCTTTCATTTCCGCCAGGACCTCGGAGCGCGAGAACTCGTCCTCGCCGTGCAGAACGTAGAACATTTTCACTCTCGCCCCAGGTCCACTCGGTGGGCGGTGATCTTGCCCATCACTTGCCGCGTTATCTTTTCAATCCGAACCCTTTCTACTCGTGGCGAGGTGGTCAGGCGCTCCTGCAAAGCCAGACCCAGGGGTTGGGCCACGATGATAGCCGCCGTGGTGGCCAGAAGGATCTGGGGCAGCCTGGCCAGGCGAGATTTGGAGCGGACGCTTGTGACTGCGAAGGCAGAGAGGCCAGCCAACACCCCGGCCGTGGCGATATTGGTGCCGCAGCGAGGATGAACAGCCAGCCCCCTTTCTCCTCCTTGCAGCCGGGCCAGCGCTTCTGAAGCGGCCTCAGCCACGAGCTCTGTCTCCACTTCCCCGTAAATGAGAAAACCCCTGGGCGTGGTACGCCCTACCAGATGCAGATAGGGATTGCGTTGGGTCAGGACGTGAATGGTGGCGTGTTCCAGCGCATGGTTCTCTCGAATGGTGGCGATAAGGGGCGTTTCAAGTATTTTCATGGTTTTCCCTTTCCCTTGTTCTTTGCTCTCTATTCTATCACACCTCAGCCGTTTGGTAAAATCCCATGCTTGCCAAACAAAATTGGCTTCGGTTGAAGCCTCCTTACCCGAAGCCATCTCATTCAGAGAGGGTTTTTCTGAGCTTGGCCGTTGCCACTATACCTTTTGCCAATTGTACTTTGGCAAAATAAAAGTGAAGGTACTGCCAACTCCTGGCTCACTCTCAACCCACACTCGGCCATTGTGCCGCTCGATAACCGATTTGACGATAGCCAGACCCAGTCCTGTGCCGCTGATGTCGTCTGTCTCCTCACTCTCAACCCGGTAGAACTTGTCAAAGATGTAGGGCTGATCTGTTGGGGGGATACCAAAGCCCGTATCTTGCACACTGACCACTATCTGACCGTCGTCATTGCTGGCTCGTACACTGATCAGGCCTCCTTCGGGGGTGTACTTGATAGCATTGCCCACCAGGTTGGCTACCACCTGTCCCAGACGGAGATCATTGCCCAACACGGGGGAAAGCTGCGGGGTCAGCTCCACGTCCAGACGCTGTCTCTTAGCCTCGGCCTGGCTTCTCAATTCCTCTACGGTCTTGTTGATGATAGCCTCCACTTGGCAGACATCCATCTCCAGGCCTACACCAGCCTCGATTTTGCCAAGGTCGAGCAAATCTCCGATCAACTCGGTGATATTATCTACACCTTTCAAGACTTTGGCGCTGAACTCCTGCTGTAGGGGGGTAAGGGGGCCGGCTTTGGGCAAAAGTTGGACAAAGCCCTTAATAGTGGTCAATGGCGAACGCAGGTCGTGGGAGACATTGGACACGAACTCTGATTTCATCCTATCCAGTTCTTTGAGATAGGTGATGTCTTGCATCACGGCCGCGTAGCCCACGCCAGGGATGGGAGTCAAGTTGGCGTTGAGAGTGTGTCCGTCTTCCAGGGGAATTTCGCCCCGTTGGATCTGGCTATCGTCAATCGAGCGAATGAAGAGATTGATCAGTGACTCGTTCTTGACCACCTGGGCTATGGGTTTATTGGTTACCTCTGCTGATTCTATGCCGAAGGCTCTCCTCGCCGCTTTGTTGAGCAAAAGCACTCGCGTTTCGCTGTCGGTGATGATGACGGCATCTTCTGTGCTGCCGATGATGGTCTCCAGTTTGCTTCGCTCACTCTTCACAGCGGTGAAAAGCTGTGCGTTCTCAATAGCGGTGGCTGCATAGTCAGCCAGAGCCGAGAGCAGGTACAGGTCGTTATCGGTGAAGGTCTTGTCAGATGTCTTATTATCAACGCTGAGGACGCCGATGACCTTGTCCTTGGTCTTCAAGGGGGCGCTCAGGAGCGCTTTGACCAGGTAGGCTGTCCTAATGTCCTTCTCACTGGCTGGGCCTCCGATCATCACCGCTTCACCGGTCCTGACCACTCCGTCAGCGATACTGTCTTCTACTCTTAGCTTCAGGCTCTGTGGGTACCTCTCTTTGAGGCCCTGAGCTGCCCTGATATACAGTTCACCAGTGTCCTCGTCTACCAGCATCAGAAAACATTCTTCAGCCCCAGTGATGTAGACGGCGGCTTCCACCACGCGCGCCAGGAGCTTTTCCAGGTCCAAGAGGGATGTCACCGATTTTCCGATGCCATAGAGGATCTTGAGCTCCTTGACTCGGCGTCCCAACTGACGGTTGGCCTGTACCAGACTGGCCAGGGCCTGGTCCCTTTCCTTTCTCAGTCGTACCTCGGTCAAGGCTCGGTCAATGGACTCCAGTATCTCCTCCACGGTGAAAGGCTTGATCATGTAGTCTTTCACTCCGAGGCGAAAGAACTGCACCGCTAGGCTCTCCGAACCGTGGAAGGTCATCAGGATGACCGGGATGGTGAGCCCCTTTTCTTTTAGGGCTTCCATGACCTGCAGACCGGTCATTTTGGGCATATTGTTGTCCATGATGATCAGGTCAGGATCCTCGGTCAGAGCCTTGCGGAGACCCTCCTCACCATCCTTCGCTGTAAGAGCCTCATACCCGTTGGGCTTGAGGATGTAATCTACAACGAACTCGATGTTGTCCCTTCGGTCGTCTACGACCAGAACCCTTTCGCCAGCCACAGTCTTTGCACTCCTGATTCTGAGGGTAGTACAGTATAAAGCGCTCTTACTTGTCTTATCTTACCACATTTACGACCTGGAAGTCAATAGGCTAATACTC
>SOHZ01000421.1 GCA_004377365.1 Anaerolineales bacterium
TTCCTGCACATAGGCCAGTGCCTTGGCACCGACCACATTGGCAAAGTCTCTGACGAGAACAGGATTGCTTCCTTCAACCGTGATCTTTAATACGTTCGTGCCTGCCAGCAACTGGCTTTCAACCGAAAGTCTCTTCCGTTGATTCTGAGATAAATCCAACTCATCGGCTGCATCCCGCCTGATCAGGCGGCTGGCAGCCACCTGAGCGTAAGTGCTGGCAATTTCGTCCCGTCTACTTAACATATCTAATCCACTCAGAAGGCTCCCTACATCCTTGATAGAGCTGTTAGGAGCGACGACGAAAGTGGCGGTAGCTCTATAAGTAGGCGCTTGAGTGAAAGTAAATGCAATGGTAGTTGTGAAGGTGATCAGAAAAGCAGGCAGAACTATCCACCATTTTCTCAGCAGGACCCGCAAATAGATTTTTAGCTCCATAGTGTTCCCTCCTTATACCCTGACAGACAGGCTGAACCGTTGAAAAAGTCCATTTGTGCCGGCAATAAGCTTTTCCACCCACTTCAACGCCAGCCTCGCTTTGCCTACTCAGCGCCCCTCCCAAGGCAGACTGAGAGCAGAGTCCACCACAGGATTTTCAAATCCAGCGCCAGGCTCCGCCTCTCAATGTACTCAATGTCATATTTTACTATAGAATCAAAAGTTAGGCCACTCCTCCCTCGAACCTGAGCCAGGCCAGTGATGCCCGGCAGCACTTCCAGGCGCTCGTTGTGCCAGCCCTTATACTCCTCAAATTCCCAAAGTACGTTAGGTCGGGGGCCAATCAGGCTCATTTCCCCCCTGAGCACGTTGATGAGCTGGGGTAGCTCGTCCAGGCTGATCTTGCGTAGGATGCGCCCCACCCGGGTGACTTGTGAGGTCTGAATAGGCTTGTAAATCGCTCCACCGTTTTCATCGTCACCAATTTGTCCGTTCACAAAAGCTTTCAGAAAAGCTCGGTGATAGCTATCATCAAGATTGTGCTGCATAGTGCGGAATTTGTACATCCGAAAGCGACGCCCCCCTTTGCCGACGCGCTCTTGAACAAAGAGCACAGGCCCCGGTGAGTCGAGGCGAATAGCAAGCGCACAGATGGCCAGCAATGGAAGCGCCAGGGGCATAACCAGCAGGCAAAGGGCCACATCCACCACACGCTTGGCGACCTGATACCCCCTTCGATAAGGGAACACCCGAGGTTGATTGATGATTACCAAGTCCAAGTCCATCGATCTTTTCCTTTCAACTCATGTATCCCAATGCACGTAACTGCTCCTCCACCACTTTCAAATCCGATGGGTCAAGAGGGCCATCCACGGGGATATCTGCGAGTGGATGTTGCTTCCGGCCCCAGGCGATCCGCGTCCAAAGCCGCTCATGCGTGAAGTAAGTGACCACCTGCAGCGCAGTGTATATCGCCGTAATGGCCGTCATCTCCTCCCAGTTGCCAGTAATCCGGTAGGAGATCAATCCCAGGACAATCAATGCCGTCAACCGCCAGGTGACCGATTTGAGAAGTGAACGTCTCGTGCTTTCTACCATCGACCCGTCTCTGCGCTTTCCAACACTAACAGTATTGCTTCTAACCTTCAATAATGGCCCCCTGCAT
>SOHZ01000611.1 GCA_004377365.1 Anaerolineales bacterium
CCTCGTGGTAAGCATTTCTTTCTTCATGATACATAACTACACTTTGACAGTGCGAGACTTATGTCCTAGCCAAATAGTGTCCCGGGTCGGTTGGCTTGTGTCCAGTACCGCGCGGAACACGACGGACAGTTGACACTATGCGGGAACACCTGTATATTGGGTACAGTATACTATACGCATTAGAATCTGCGCAGACTGAAGGATATCATGACATCCTCTGGCTGCGAACAATCAGAGAGACCTCTCTAATGTCAGACGAATCTGCGCCGACATACAATCCGAAACACCAGACGATGCTGGAGTTTGTCGCTGACCGGATTCGCGACCTCATCCTCAGCCGTCAGCTAGAGCCGGGCGAGCGGCTTGCACAAAGTCAGCTTGCGGAACGGTTTGGCGTAAGCCGCACGCCTGTCCGCGAGGCCCTTCAGAAGCTGGCCTCCGAAGGTCTTGTCACGTTCTCCCCGTATAAAGGTGCCTTCGTTGCCAAGTTCTCGTCGTCGGAATTAATGGACCTATATAGTATTCGCATTGCGCTAGAGGGATACTGTGCCAGTCTGGCCGCACTGCGCATCACTGACGAACACCTTGAGCAGCTGGAAGCGTTGCTCGACCAAATGAAGGAGGAGTATGGACGAGCAGACCGCTGGCGGTTGCTAGCTGCTAACCGTGAGTTTTACGCAGTCCTTTATGCCATCCCAAATCAGCCACTCCTCTACGAACTCACTATGAAATACCTGGACATGGCTGACGCTTACCGGCGAATGGCATTGGCTCAGGAACTCTATTTCAAACACATCATTGGCGGCCACGAGAAACTCCTGACTGCCATGCGGCAGCGTAACCCTGAGACCGTTGAGCGTCTGTTGCGCGTCCAGATGGAAGAGATACGCGCGATGTTGCTGGAAGTGATTCAGGAAGGTAAAGGTGAGAAGCAAGCATTAGTTAGACGGGAGAAAAGGAGGTGAGGCCCGGGAAGTTGGGAAAAGATGCCTTGTGCAAATCCCAGACCCCGCAGTACTGGAGAGGGCAAAGGCAAACCCTGTAGACATCTGACTGCAAAACCGTCAAAGCGAACCTATGAGTTAGGAAATGGAGGAGAAAGCCCATGTTGAAACGTAGAAAGTGGTGGCTGATACTGATCAGCCTCGTCGTACTCGGAATGGCCCTGCCTGCCTGCCAGACCGCAGCGCCAGTGGAGGAAGAGGCAGCCGAGGAAGCACCGGTCCGCATAGCCGTCTTCCTCCCAGTACTCGGCAACACATACACAAAAGCCGTATCAGACGGTGTTGAAGACTCAGCAGCAAGGCTGGGTGGGACGGTCGCCGTCTTTGGCTCCGACCCACCCTTCGACGCGACCTCGCAGTCGAACCAGATTCAGGACGCGATCATCTCCGGAAACTATGACGCCTTCGTCATATACGCGGTGGATGGGAATGCCGTTGTCCCGGATGTCGAGGATTCCATCGCGGCGGGTATCACGGTGGTCGCCGCAGATGTCGTCATCGGACCAGACGCCCGGACTTATGAGCCCTATGGTGACATCGTGTCGTACGTTGGCCGGACGGGCATCGATCACGGCACCTTCCTGGGTGAGTTGCTGGTTCGCGCCTGCGCGGAAGTAGAGGACACACCATGCGAGATTGGGTACCTTAACGGTGTGCAGGCGATGACGATCGACCAGGACCGGGTCGAGGCCATCACAGCGGTGCTCGCGGATCATCCAGACATCGAGATTGTGGCCAATCAGGAAGCTTTCTATCTGCAGGATATGGGCTATGAAGTCGCGCAGAATATGCTTCAAGCTAACCCAGGCATTGACGTCTTCGGTACCTCCGGCGACCAGATGATGTTGGGCGCTGAGCAGGCGGTTATCGACGCCGACCTGGAAGGTCAGATCATCCTGGTTGGCAACGGAACCGGTGAGCGGGGCTACGAGGCGATCAAAGAGGGACTTTGGTTCGGTGGCTACGCCGACATTCCCTACACGATGGGGCAGATCGCTGGCGAGATCGCAATCAAAGCGGTCCGTGGTGAGGACGTACCACGCTTCGTCAAGAACGACGAGCAGAAGCCGCCGCTTCCGCAAGATGGTCCAATTATCACACAGGATAACATAGACCAATTTAAACCCCAGTGGTAGGCACGTGGTCAACGAACACAGTGGGGGTTGAGGGTCGAATGGCTCCCAACACCCACGTCACCATCCACAGCGTCAGTAAGCGCTTTGGCGGAGTAAAGGCGCTCATTGATATAGACCTCGCCATTGAACGGGGCTCGATTCACGGCCTCGTGGGTGAGAATGGTGCTGGCAAGTCCACGCTCGGTAAAATCATCGCCGGAGCCTTGCGCCCCAACGAGGGAGAGATCGTTGTCGACGGTCGGCCGGTCCACTACGTAACACCACACGATGCGCTGGCGGAGGGCATCACCATGATCCATCAAGAAATCGCGCTCGTGCCGCAGCTCACCGTACTGGAAAATGTATACCTCGGTATCGAAAGCAGGCAGGCCGGGGTGATTCAGAAGCGTGACCTAAGGCGACGCTTCGAGGAATTGATCGCCAGGTCACATTTCGACATGCCCCCTGGCGTCCTAGTTTCAAGTTTGAGTGTCTCCAACCAGAAGAAGGTCGAAATCCTTAAGGCTGTGGCGCGAAACGCCCGCCTGATCGTCATGGACGAACCGACCGCTGCCCTGCCTGACGACGAGACAGCGAAACTCATCGAGGTTATTCACAGTCTACGTGAAGCCGGGACGACAATCGTCTATATCTCACACTTCCTGGAAGAAATCCTGAGCTTGGCCGATACGGTCACGGTTCTCCGAAATGGCGAACTCATTCGCACTACCCCGACACAGGAGGAGACTCCTGAGAGTCTCGTCTTGGCTATGCTTGGCCGGTCGATATCCCTAACTTTTACGCCCAAGAGATTCCCTCCTCCCGATGCGCCAATCGTGTTTTCAGCCAGGGATCTTTGTCGCGAGGGTGCCATTGACGAAATCGCCTTTGACATTCGAGCTGGTGAAATTGTCGGGCTGGCCGGGCTAATCGGAAGTGGGCGATCTGAGGTAGCCAGAACGATCTTTGGGGCAGATCGTCGCGATGCTGGCACAGTCATGATAGATGGTCGGCCCGTCAAAGTTGACTCTCCGAGCGAAGCTGTTAACGCAGGCATTGCCATGCTTCCGGAGAGCCGCAAGGATCAAGGCTTGCTAATGGGCATGTCCGTTGGCCACAACGTCTCGCTTCCCCACCTTCCTATCATCAGCCGCGGGTTTATGGTAGAGAGGGGACGCGAACTCCGCGAAACCACCGATCTCCTCAAAGAATTGGACGTCAGGCCACCGCAACCGGCGATCCGGGTCGACAGTCTCTCTGGCGGCAACCAGCAGAAGGTCCTCTTCGCGAAATGGCTTTTTCGGCGTCCCCGTCTCCTAATTGCAGACGAGCCAACGCACGGGGTCGACGTGGGTGCCAAGAGGGCAATTTACCGATTGCTCACGTCGTTGGCCGAGGACGGCATAGCGGTGCTGCTCATTTCCTCTGAACTGGAAGAGGTGCTCGGTCTCTCGCATCGGGTTCTGGTCATGCGATTGGGCAGGATTGTCGCAGAGTTTGTGGACAGCCCCGACGACCATTCCTCGCTGACAGAGGATGCAGTGATGCGCGCTGCCTTCGCTACAAAGTAAGTCCAAGGGAAAGGCATAACGGACGATGTCAAGCAGCGATACGCCAAAGGTGATCCCCGCTGAGGAGCAGAGACCGAGGCGGTTTTCGCTAGGCATTTTGAGTGATTATGGCATTATTTTTGCCTCCCTCACCGTCTTCGTCATCCTGAGTATCCTCGCACCTGCCTTCTTTAGTATACGGAATATGCTCAACGTTCTCGACCAGGCGTCGCAGGTCGGCCTCGTTGCCTTAGGCGCAACGGTGACGATCATTGGCGGGGGCTTTGACCTTTCCACGGGTGCGATCTTTGCCTTTTCGGGAGCCGTTGCGGCCTTCATTGCCAGGCTGGGCTATCCAGGTCTGGGGTTGGCTATGGGTATATTGGTGGGCCTCGCGCTGGGCTTAGCCAACGGTGGCTTGATCTCTGCTCTCCGGGTCAACTCGTTCGTCGCGACCCTTGCATCGGGTCTCACCATTCGTGGTTTTGCATTCGTCCTGACAGCCGGTCTTTTGATCCAGATCGAAGACGAAAGATTCGCCTTCCTTGGGCGCGGCAGGTTCTTGCAAGCCAAGATATCCGTGTACTTCTTTGCTGGGTTTGCGCTGCTCGTCTGGTTCCTGCTTTCGCGAACTACTTTCGGACGATACGTCTACGCCATCGGGGGTAACGACGAGGCGGCTCGCCTGTCGGGTGTCCGCGTTGGGCTTGTTCGTACAATGACCTTTGCCATCAGCGGCCTGAGCGGTGGCATAGCGGGCGTGATTGGAGCTTCGCACATTGCCACTGGCCAGGCGAACGTTGGCATGGGCATCGAGCTCAGCGCCATCGCCGCAGTTGTGATCGGCGGGACAAGCATCATGGGCGGTGTGGGCGCCGTCTGGCGCACGCTTCTTGGCGTCCTGCTTCTCCAACTCATCTCGAATGGTATGAATATTATCAACGTGCCGCCGTTTTACCATTTGATTGTCCAGGGCAGCGTCATCATGTTTGCTGTAGCGATGGACTCTATCAGGCATCGTGGGCGCTAGCGGTTGT
>SOHZ01000466.1 GCA_004377365.1 Anaerolineales bacterium
GGAGGTGCTCGATGCCCACGGTGGTCCGAAGGAGATGGAGCAGGTCCACGCCAGACATATCTTGGTGGAGACCGAGGAAGAAGGCGATGTGGTTTTGGCCAAGTTGGAGGAAGGTGAGGATTTCACTGACCTGGCTGCGGAATACTCCATAGACACGGGCAGCAAGGACGATGAAGGCGACCTGGGTTGGTTCCCGCGCGAAGTGATGGTGGCCGAGTTCGAAGAAGTGGCCTTTGCTTTGGAAATCGGAGAGGCCAGCGAACTGGTAAAGAGCGAATTCGGATACCACGTCATTGAGGTGCTGGGGAAGGAGGTTCGCGAACTGGGGCCGCAGTTGTTGCAGGCGTTTCAACAGAAAGCCTTCGACCAGTGGTTCGCCGAGCAGGAGGAACTGGCAGAGATCGAACGGTTCGTCTCCTTCGTGGAGTAGAGGACGCGATCATAGCGTGGGCATTCAAGAACTTTCGCAGGGTGTCTTACCCGGTACAATTTCGTTGGTCTTTGGTCACCCTGACCCAGCAATCCTGCCAGTGGACGGTCTGAGAGCGGCCACCGAAGCGGTGCTGTGCAGCCCACAGGCTCGCTTGGCGTTGCAATACGGCCCGCAACAGGGCACGCCAGCATTGATAGATTACTTGCTCAAGAAGCTGAATCGTGAGGAAGGGCTGGGCCTGACTGGCGATAATCTGATGCTCGTCGCTGGCTCGGTGCAGGCCGTAGACATGATCGCCCGGTTGTACGCTGGGCATGATGGCGTCGTGCTGGTCGAAGGACCCACTTACCACGAAGCCCTGCACGTCTTTCGCGATCACAGCGTTGACCTTCGCCCGGTGGCGATTGATGGCGACGGCATCGTCATCGAGGCCCTGGCGGCGCAACTGACATTGCTCCAGCGCGAAGGCAAGCCGCCCCGGCTGCTGTACACCATCCCAAACTTTCAGAATCCCTCAGGGGTGACGATGACTGCGGCGCGGCGGAGGGCTGTCCTGGAGCTGGCCCGCGAGCACGGCTTTCTGATCGTGGAGGACGATGTGTACCGTGACCTCGTCTTCGAAGGGGAGGTGCCGCCCAGTTTCTACGCCCTGTCGGGAGGCCAGGGGGTGCTGCGCATCGGTAGCTTTTCCAAGATCGTGGCCCCCGGCTTGCGACTGGGCTGGCTCATCGCCGCGCCGGAGCACATCCAGCGATGCGTGAACTGCGGCACCTCGCAGATGGGCGGTGGAGCCAATCCCTTCACGGCTCACATCGTGGCCGAGTACTGCCGCGCCGGTCACCTGGAGCCGCACATCGCACGACTGCGTGAGGTCTACCTCCGCCGTCGCGACGTCACCCTGGCCGCGCTGGAACGTCGTATGCCCCCCGGCGTGACCTGGACGCGCCCGCGCGGCGGGTTCTTCGTCTGGCTGACCTTGCCGGAGGGGATGAGCATTGAGCCGCTGCGAGAGGCGGCCCGCGAGCAAGGGGTCCTCTTTGTTCCAGGCACTGGTTTCTTTGCCGGCGGTGGTGGCCAGCGGAACCTGCGGTTGGCCTTCAGCTTTGTGCCGCCGGACGAAATCGAACGGGGTGTGGAGATTCTAGCGCAAGTCATCGGCGAGATGATGGGGCAGGGAATTTGACTTTTCACTCAGACTACGCGTACCATCTGTCTATGGAAGTTGTCCGCTGAGCAGAAGGATTTGGCGGAGATCGAGCGGTTTGTCTCATTCATGGATAGTGGTTTGGGCCACCTTGCACAACCTTCAAAACCTGCTGGAAATGGGCTGCTTCGCGGATCAGGTGATTAACTGACAGAACGACCATCACCCCTGCCGGGTCTGACCGCCGCAGATAAATGTGCTGGCATTATTTGGGCATGTTTTGGCGGCTGCGGGGCCACAACCGCGTGCCCGCACCGCCAGCCATGATGACTGCGTACAATTCTACCTCGAGGTCTTTCACCTCCCCCAATGAGGAGCCCAGTCATCCACCGAGTTATCCGTCAGATTGGTGGGATGGCTACCGTCCGCTCCCATGACAAAGATCTCCCTGTCGCCGTCACGGTTGGAGGTGAAGGCGATCTGGCTGCCGTCAGACGACCAAGTGGGGTGTTTGTCTTCAGTCAGGTTGTTCGTCAGGTTAACAGGGTGCGAGCTATCGCTGTCCATCAGGTAGATCTCGGCGTTCCCATCGCGATAGGAGACGAAGGCGATTCGATCCGATGTGGCATCCTGCCACCAGGCGGGATGCTCGTCAATGGTTGCGTTCTCAGTCAGACGCCGCAGGTTCTTGCCATCACTGCTGTTTATGACATAGATCTCCGGGTTGCCATCGCGGTCGGAGGTGAAGGCAATCATGCTGCCATCAGGCGACCAGGTAGGATCCCAATCGTCAGCCGGATTGTCTGTCAGGTTGATAGGATCTGAACCATCCAGCTTTGTCACGTATACTTCAGCGTTCCCGTCGCGGTAGGAGACGAAAGCTATCCTGGAGTCGTCGGGAGACCAGGCCGGGTCTGTATCCCGGACCGTGGGGTTGGCCGTCAAATCAGTCTTCCCGCTGGTGTCACTCTTCATGATCATGATGTCCTCTTCATTCCCCTGCTTCTTGATGAAGGTATAGGTTATTCTGGACCCGTCGGAGGACCAGGCAGGAGAACCATCCATCCAGGTGTTGAGAGTCAAGGGAATTTGTTCACTGCCATCGCTTGTCATCACCCATATCTCATCGTCGCCGTCGCGGTCCGACACGAAGAGGATGCCCGGCGGTGGCCTCCAATTGTCCGGCAGCATCAACCAGCGGTAGTGGTTGTCCGAGGTGATGTAAAGGATGTAGATTTGCTTGCTTTCCAGACCATTGAAAAGCATCAGGCCTTGCTCGAACTGTTGAACCGCCCCATCGATGCCTACCATCTTGGGTGAGATGCCCCAGTCCAGGCCTGGTCTGACCGCCGGACTCTCACGCCAGAGTCTGCCAAATCCCTCGGTAGGGACGTAGGCTTCCGCCGGAGGGGTGAGGTCACCCACATCCTCTCCTTCCTGCCAGTCGTCCTCATACACCTCCCATTCGTTGGTGGGGTACAGGACATAGATCTGGTGGGTGTCCAGCCGTTCGAACAGGTAGCCCCCGGTGACAAAAAACTGGTGGGCATAAGAGATGCTCTGTTGAGTAGTGACCGGCTGCCCCAGATGGTTTTGCACGTCGGAGCGTCCATGCCAGATATTGCCAAAGCCAAGGACGACCTCCAGAGGGCCGGGAGCCGTAGGAACGGGCGTGAGGTGCACAGCCAGTGGCTGCGGCCCCGGTTCTTTGCCCAAGCGGTTTACGACCACCCACCCGATGGCCGTCAGGATCAAAATCAGCACCGTGATCAAGGGTCCCAGGAGCCACAAGGCTTTAAGGGAGAACCCTTTGATCTCTTGGGCCTTCTCTTTCTCTATCGGACCGACAGCTATAGCATCAAGATCAGCCAGCTCTACCAGGCGAATCCTGTAAGTCTGTGCAGCGTTACGGGCCTCCTTAGTGAAACCAGATACCGAGACGATTACGCCTTCATCAACCAGCTTGGCGCTCTGCAGTTCTTTAATGACAAGGGCGAACTTATTGATCACATCAACGCCAACAGGCCGTGGCCAGTCTTTCACTTCCACTGCGATTCTATGTAGGGCACGATCGGTTGATTCCATCTCTACGTACACATCAATTTGGTTGCCAGCCAGTTCAACATCATGTTCTACCTTCCATGCACCTATCGCGCGGCATGCGTCGGCTACGCGTCGCTCAATAGCTCTTATGATAGCTCCCTTGGTGACCTCTGCCACTCTACTTTCAATGTCAAGATCAGCCAGCTCTAGCAAGCGAATCCCATGAGTCTGTGCAGCGTTACGGGCCCGCTTACTGAAGCCGGACGTTGAGACGATCACACCTTCGTCGGTCAGTCTGGCATTCCGCAGATCTTCAACAACAGACGCAAATTCATTGATCACATCAATGCCAACGGGTCGATCCCAGTCTTTCACTTCTACTGCGACCCTGTGTAGGGCACGATCGGCCGCTTCCATCTCCACATACACATCAACCTGGTTGCCAGCCAGTTCAACGTCGTGTTCTATCTTTCGTGCTCCCATCTTTCGGTATGCAGCGGCTACGCGGTGTTCAAAGTAGTCCCTGGGGTCCAGTTGCTGGATATAGGTCCTAAGCTGTTGGTACGCATCAGGCACGGATCCCCGGGCATAGATCTCCTCCTCGAGAACAGCCAGTTCCTCCCCGTACGAATAGCGTGCTTGATACGGCACCATGACTCGATCAAAGTAGTTTTCTGGATCGGCGATCTCAGAGGGCACAGAGAAAATCTCGGGATAGAGCTGGAGCCAATCTTGCAGCAAATCGCGCTCACCCACCTTGTCAATGCGCGAAGGCTGAGGTAAGACCTTCGGGGGATTGTCCAAAGTCTTCAGGCTCTCTATTACGCCCAGGGCGCCGTCTACACTTTGCCGATTGGAACCTACCACAAGCACCAACACACTCGGCAACTGCTTGGTGCAAATACCGCCGATGTCAGTCAGACCCGTGCGGCTGTCCACAAGAATGTACTCTGCCCGCTTAAGAAGCTCTTGCTTCAGGTATTCGACAGCTCGCCCGCCTTGCCAGTGGTTGTAGAAGTTATCCCAATCGGCATAGTTTGAAACTCGGTTGATCGGCATATCAGGCAGGTGGCTACACATTAA
>SOHZ01000478.1 GCA_004377365.1 Anaerolineales bacterium
TCACAGGCCGAGTGAGCATTTAGGATTCGTCATTCCCGACACCAATTTCCCCACCAGCGTTCCCTGGTGAAGAAAAGCCCTCCCTGCTCCTACTTTGCAAAGTTAAAGTAGGCCACGTGAGCGGTGCCGTCATTCAACTGCACGGTCAACTGGCGGCAGGTGCCAACCCATCCTTTGTCTGTCTTCCATACGTAGACGTACTGATCGGTCGTGGCGTCGTAGGACAAGCTGCTCGATCCAGCCGTCGTGGTCTCCTCGATGAGGTCCGGCGTGGCCGATGCATCACAGGCGATCGGCTGAGATACCGGGAAGCCCGCGTCAAAGATGTCCAGGCTCTGGTCGCCGTTCAGGCTGAACTTGACGGGGATAGCCCTCCCCGCCTTGACACCGTTCAGCGCCGGAGCGCACGCTGATCCACGCCGACAAGTAGAAAAAAGAGGGCCAGCAGGCAGGAGTGCTGGCCCTTAGAAGTTGATGTAGAGATCAACTACTTTTTGCTGGTGTGAATCACGATGCTGCCGCCTGCAATCTCTTGATCGAAGCCGTTGTCGTAGGTCACGGTCTCACCACCGTTGCCATCCTCCTCCCAGATCTTGATCCGGAAGGTATCCGGCTCGCCATCGCCAGCCCAGAGCATGAACTTGTAGTCGCCCATGCCGTTGATGGTGCCCGCCCCCTTGAACCTGGCGTAGTCGCTGCCGGTGACGACCAGCCTCTCATCCCACGCCACGACGTCGCCTGGTGTTGTTGATCAACGAGCCAGGCGCACTTCAGAGCGATTATAGCATATATTATATCACACAATCTCTTATTTGTCAATACATAATTGGTTAGAAATTGGTAAGAAAAGGTATTTTTTTTCAGATAGTTCCGGTGTTGGACGCGGAAACGCGGAGGGGCGGAGGGCGCGGAAGAGGATGGAGGATGGAGGATGGAGGATGGAGGATGAAGAATGGAGGATGGAGAATAGCAAATGGAGAATTACGGTCAGGCTATTCTTCTGGTGGGCGGGCGTGGCTTGTTCTTAGAGGAGACCCGGAAGCAAAGGAGAAGATAGCGAAGACGCTAACTTTACTCAGCCGGCGTTATGATGCCTGCCGCTCTCTCCAGGGAGGCTTGAAACTCGTCCATGCTCTCCGTGCTTGCGGCGACCACTAACAACTGTCGTAACACCTCAGCCTCACTCACCTTTTGCAACTGCATCGCCAGACTCTCGACGGCGCTGCCTGAGAGGTCAAAGCGCGTCCGCAGCAAGTGCAGCACAGCCTCGACCAGCCCCTTCTGGACCCCCTCCTGAAGCCCCTCCTGGCGTCCCTGCTGGAGTCCCTCCTGAACGATCTCCTGATACCACGGTGACTCTCGTAACACAGCCATTTCCCACCTCACAATCTGCCGTACTCGTTCGGCACTCATGATAAAGCTGGCAAAGAGCGCCAGCACTACCTCCATTTCCTCGCCTGCACCCCGCTCCCACAGCGCCCGCACTCCAGCGCGCACTACATCCTCATCCGCCCCTCTCATCAGCGGCACCAACGGCACCAGCGCCAACGGCCCTTGCTCCACCACCACCCGCGCTTCCAACTCCCACGCTTTCACCACCCGAAAGTCCCGGTGTGCCACCAACCCCCGAAACTCGCTGTGATAACAGTCGGGCAGGCTCACGCCTGGTGCGGGGGACAGCAGGTAGAGCACCAAAGGGTACACCGACAGCCTGTACTTCTCCTCGGCCAACGCAGCATAAGCCTGCATCCGCCGCGGCATCTCCGGGTCGTAGTGGAGTTGCAGTTCGACCAGCAGCAGGAAAGGGCCTTGCGCATCTCGCACCCGCAGCAACACGTCGCTGTGCCGCAGCACGTGCCGAAACTCGGCGGTCAAGAACTCTTCCACCTCCAGCGTCGGGTCGGCCAGCATCCAGCGGACCCACTCCTCGGGTGCTTCTCCCAACAGCCACTTGCCACTCACGTCCGCTCTGCCCATCATCCCCTCTCGTAGGTTAATTATAATCTATTTCGGCTCTGGTGGCAACGTGCGCGTCGGCCGGATTTTCAAAGCCCTGAAGATTTCCCCTACGGCCTGGACCTCTACAAACTCAGCCCCGAGCACCGTCAGACGCTCATCAACCTGTACGAGTTTCTCCCGGCAAAAGACACCCGGAAGCAAAGGAAAAGATAGCAAAGATGCTGACGTGGTAGTGGTGAAATGGAAAGGGAGTTCAGCTTGATATCCGATGGCACGCCACCAGGTGCCCACCACCAGCGTCGAGAAGAGCCGGTTGATGGTCGCGGCACAGGGGGCGAGCCTCGGGGCAACGCTCGTGGAGCACACAGCCAACCGGCCGCTCGAACAGACTGGGCGGCTCTCCTCCCAGCAGAATCCGCTGCCTCCGGGCCTGAGGGTCGGGGATGGGAATAGCCGAAAGCAGAGCCCGGGTATAGAAATGAAGCGGCCGCTCAAAGATGTCGTCCGCCTGGCCAGCCTCGACGATCTGCCCAGCGTACATCACCAGCACCCGATTGCACAACGCCCGCACCGTGCTCAGATCGTGGGAGATGAACAGATACGTCATCCCCAGCTCATCCTGGAGACGCTTCAACAGACCGATTATGTGGATGCGGATGGACATGTCCAGCGAAGAAGCAGGCTCGTCCAGGGCCACAAATTGGGGCTCGGTGATGATAGCCCGGGCGATGCCCACCCGCTGCTTCTGCCCGCCGCTCAGTTGGTGGGGATAACGGTCGAGGAAGGCCGGTTCCAGATTCACCCGCATCATCGTCTCGTGCAGCCGCTCTTCCACCGAACGATTTTTCTTCTGGAGTAGCGAAACTTGCACCACTGTTGCGGTACAGGTTTCGCGTCCCAGGTGATGGAGACGCAACGGTTCGGCCAGGGTGCGGCGGACGGTGAAACGGGGGTTGAGGGAGGTGTTGGGATCCTGAAAAACCATCTGGATGTGACGGCGTTGAGCGCGCATCTTCCGCTCGGAGAGTTGGCTCAGGTCAGTGCCAGCCAGGTAGACGCGGCCGCCGGCCGGCCGGATCAGCCGCAAGATGCAGCGGGCAGTGGTCGTCTTGCCGCAACCGCTCTCGCCCACCAGCCCCACCGCCTCGCCGCGGAAGACCTCAAAGCTTACCCCACTGACGGCCCAGATAGTAATCTGACCCTGCCTGAACGTCTTGACCAGTTCCTCGACACGCAACAATGGTTCCATATTCGCAATTCGCTATTCGCAATTCGCTACATCCAGGCGATGACAGGCAGCCCAGTGCTCCGGCCCCCACTCTCTGATGAGAGGCCGCTCTTCCCAGCAGCGGGGCAATACCAGCGAACATCGGGGCGCAAATCGGCACCCTACCACTCCATAGGTCACCTCGTCGCTGGGGATCATGGCCACCTGGGGAATTTCCACCGCCCGGTCCACCCGCAGGACAGATTGCAGCAGGCGTTGGGTGTAAGGGTGAAGTGGCCTGGCGAAGAGGGACTCTACCGGCGCAGTCTCCATCACCTGGCCGGCGTACATCACCACGACGTAGCGACAGGTTTCGGCTATTACCCCCAGATCGTGCGTGATGAGGAGGATGGAAGCTTCAGTCGCCTTTTGCACGTCCTTGATGAGTTCAAAGATCTGAGCCTGAATGGTCACGTCCAGCCCGGTGGTGGGCTCGTCGGCAATGAGCAAGGCCGGCTCACAGGCGATCATCATGGCGATGAGCACCCGTTGGCACATCCCACCGCTGAGTTGATGAGGGTAAGCCCGAGCTCGTCGCTCGGCCTGGGGGATGTCCATACGGCCCAGGATTTCCACCGCCTGCTGATAGGCTTCGGCCGGGCTCATTCCTCGCTGAATCTGATAGGCCCGAGCTACCTGGTCCCCGACGCGCATCAGAGGATTGAGCGCGCTGCGCGTGCTCTGAAAGATCATGGCGATCTGCTGCCCTCGGATCCGCTGCATCTCCCCCTCGCCAAGGCGAAGAAGATCCATTCCCTGGAACCAGACGTGGCCACCAGTGACCTGGGCTGACGGCGGCAGGAATCCCATCACGGTCAGCGAAGTCAGGGTTTTGCCCGATCCGCTCTCCCCCACCAGGCCCGTGATCTCATTGCGACCAACCGCAAAGGAGACCTCATCCAGGATGGTCACCTTTCCATCTCGCGCCGGGCCTGTCCTGAGCCCTTCGATTTCACTCAGGACAAGCCCAGCCGAAGGGAAGGTGACGCTGAGGTTCTCGATCCGCAGCAGACCGTGATCCTGCTTCATCCTTCATTCTCCATTCTCCATCCTTCCTCATCGCTCCTCCAGGGCGATGATATCGCGCAGGCTGTCGCTCACCAGATTAAAGCCCAGGGCGGTAAAGACGATGACTGCGCCGGGGAAGACGCTGGTCCACCAATGACCGGAGATGATGTTCTGCGCGCCCTCGCTGACCAGGACCCCCCACTCAGGCGTGGGCGGCCGGATGCCCAGCCCCAGAAAAGCCAGGCCCGAGGCGTCCAGGATGGCCCAACCCAGACACAGCGTGGCCTGCACCAGGCTGGGTGTCAGGCAATTGGGCAGGAGATGCACGTACATGATCCGCCAGTCGGGGTTACCGACGCAACGGGCCGCGTCGGCATAATCCAGCTCGCGAGCCTTGAGGATTTCACCTCGAGACAGGCGGACAAAGTAGGGGATGTAGGCCACGGAGATGGCGATGATGATGTTGGAAGTGGTATTGCCCAGCATGGCAGTGATGGCCATGGCCAGGATGAACGAAGGGAAAGCGAACAACACGTCGGTGATCCGCATCACCACATCGTCCACCAGACCGCCATAGTAGCCTGACAGCGTGCCCACCATGGAACCGATGCCCAGGGCGATGGCTACCACCGAGAAGGCGATGAGCAGGTCCAGCCGGGCACCGTGGATCACCCGGCTCAGGATGTCACGGCCAAAGTTATCGGTGCCCATTGGGTGTGCGATCGAAGGAGACTGCAGCTTGATGGCCGGGTTAGTCTTGAGTGGGCCGTAGGGGGTCAGGGCTGGTCCAACAGCCACGACAAACAACATCACCGCTAGAATTAGTAGCCCTGCCAGCAGGGTGCGATGCTCCCGAGTGGTGCGCCAGAAGCGGCGCAGAACGCTTTCTCTTGTCGTCCGGGCGACATCCCATGCCGCCACACTCTCTTCCACAGCCATAGACTATCCCAAGAAGAATGAAGAATTGAGAATGCAGAATGAAGAATTTACCCCAGGCGAATGCGGGGGTCAATCACACTGTACAGCAAGTCAACGACCAGGTTCAAGAGGACGTACAGGGTGCCGATGAGGAGCACGAAACCCTGGATGGCTTCCACGTCCTTATTGTTGAGGGCATCCCAGGCATAGTAGCCCATGCCTGGCCAGGCGAAGATACGCTCCACCAGCACGTTGCCGGCCATCAGGTAGCCGAAGACGATGCCGATGGTGGTCAAGATGGGGATCATGGCGTTGCGCAAGCCATCGCGCAGGATGATCTGCCGGGGGGGCACGCCGATGGTGCGGGCGGTGCGGATAAAGTCAGAATGAAGCACGTCTAGCATGGCTGCCCGAACGATCTTGATGATGGGCGCACTGACGATGAACCCCAGGGCAAGGGCCGGCAGGGTTAGGTGACCCAGGCTGCTGCGCAGCGACAGCCAGTTACCCGTCAGAAGGCTGTCAAGAGTGTAGAAACCGGTCAGTCGCGTCGGCGGAGCGATGCCTACGTCCAGCCGATCCAAGGGGGCTGCGGCCCAGCCCAACCGATAGTAGAAGAAATAGATGAAAACCAGGGCCAGCCAGAAGATGGCCGTGGAGGCCCCCAGAATGGCAAAGATGCGCACCGCCTGGTCGAGCAACGAGTTCTGGTTGATGGCCGCCAGCAGCCCCAGCACGTGGCCGACGATGACGGCCAGCACCATCGCCACCACTGCCAGCTCCAGCGTGGCCGGCAGCCGCTGCAGCAAGTCCTTGCTAACCGGTTGGCCGGTGCGCCAGCTTCGGCCCATGTCCCCGTGTCCCAACTTGAACAGGTAATCCCAGAACTGGACCGACAGTGGCTTGTCCAGCCCCATCTCCTTTTCGAGTTGCGCCAGCCGCTCCGCTGTAGCGTAGGGACCGGCCCGGACGGCAGCCGGGTTGCCCGGCAAGATGCGGGTCAGAATGAACACAGCGACGATGACCCCAAGCAGGGTGACCACCGCCAGCACCATCCGCCGGGCGACGTAGCGTCGGAGCGAGATCATGTCCTCTCCCCAAGAAGAATGCAGATTGGAGAATGTAGAATGAAGAAGTTAGGGAATCAGGCCACCGGGAGAACCCAGTTCGGCTGAGCCCTTCGACAAGCTCAGGACCAGCTCACAAAGCCCGATGGCCTGATTCCTACATCGGCAGGTATGGAAACCTGCCCTACTTGATCTTGCCCATGTAGCCGAAGCGCAGGCACAGGTCATCCACTTTGGCAAAGCCTGTAAAGTCCTTGCTGACTGCCACGATCCAATTGGGCTGGTGCAGGAAGGCCCACGGAGCCTCTTCAACGATCAGTTGTTGTGCCTCGTTCATGTACTCCTGCCGCTTGGCCTCGTCCAGGGTCCAGGTCGCCAGCCCGATCAGTTCATCCACCCGCGGGTTGCAGTAGTCGGCATAGTTGGTGAAGGCATCGCACTTTAGCAGGAAGGTGAGCTGATAGGCTGGGTCGTTGCCCCACGAGTACCAGTCGTGGATGAAGAGGGGCAGCTCGTGGGCGTTCAACTTGCCGAAGAAATCGGCGTCGGTCATCTTGTTGATGGTCACGTTCACGCCGATCTCGGTCAGGTTGGACTGGATCCAGACCGCCGCGTCCACGTCCCAGGGGATACCCAGGCGGACGGCCAGTTCGACATCGAGGCCATCAGAATGGCCGGCCTCGGCCAGCAAGGCCTTGGCTTTTTGCAAGTCGGTGTCGTAGTGCCAGTACTCGCCGTTGTGGGTTGGCATGCCCACCGGGATCGGGCTGGTGGCTTTTTGGGCGTAGCCGTACAGCGACTCCTTGATGATAGTGTCGTAGGGCACGGCATACGAGAAGGCCTGGCGGACTTTTTGGTTGTCGAAGGGCGGGATCTTGTTGTTCATCCCCAGGTAGAACAACCGGGTGTACTTGATGTCGTAGACCTTGACGTTGGGGTCGGCCTTCAGGGCATCCACGTCTTTGAACGGCAGGCCCAGGGCCAGGTCAATGTCACCCTTCTTCAGCAGCAACTCCCGGTCTTCAGGCGAGGGGACCACCTTGGCGATGACACGCGAGTTCTGGAAAAAGTCGGGACCCTGCCAGTAGTTAGGATTGGGATCGAAGACGTATTCGACACCCGGCTCCCACTTGGTGATGACGTAGGGACCGCTGGAATTGGTGTTTTCGCGGTACCAGTCGAAGGCCCAGGGGTCCTCGGCTGTGGCGTGGGCTTCGGTGGTGGCCGGGTCCATGGCTCCAAACACCTGGAAGGCCAACTGCGGGATGAAGAGCGCGGCCGGCTGGTCCAGGTCGAACCTCAGGGTGTAATCGTCCACCACCACCACGTCATCCGCGCCGTCAAAGCCCATGAACTGGGCGAGCAACGGAATGTAGCTGCGTTCGGCGGTCATAGCTCGGTCCAAGGTGTGCTTGAACGAATGGGCTGTGATGGCATCACCATTGGCGAACTTGGCCCCCTCGCGAATCTTCAAGGTGGCCACCAGTCCGTCTTCGGAAACGGTGATGGATTCGGCCAGGCCAGGACCATACTCCAGCGTGCCCTCCAGCAGCCCCTCCTCCTCACCGGCTGCCAGTTCCTGCAACAGCAGCGGCTCGTAAAAGTTGGCCGTGGCATAGTAGCCGGCATCGCTGCGGAACTCCATCGGCTCGATGTGGTCAATGTCACTGTCCAGGGCCAATACGATGGTCGGCTTGGCCGTGGCCACCAGTTCCTCCGCCTCCGCTGGCGTGGGGATGAAGACCTTCCAGCCTGGCTGGATGATGTTGGGGTTCACGATCTGGGCAAAAGTCTCGTCCTCTTCGTGCTTGGCATTAGTGGCCATCACGATGGCCCGATAGGCCGGGCCGCTGCCCAGATACTTCTCGGCCAGCATCCAGAGGTTGTCGTCCTTCTGAACGGTGTAAGTGACTTCCTCCTGGGCCGCAGGTGCTGCGTTGGCCAGCCCTGCCATCGGTAGCAGGGTCACGAGTAACGCCATGGTCAAGAAAATACGCCGTTTCATTTTTCTTCTCCTTCCATTGTGTTACAAAACATCGGTTTCGATATGCTTCGCTACTCAACCCAAGTGAGCGAACGCACGACAGTTGAAACGCGTATCTCGGACTTGTCTCTCACCTCCTTTCCTCATTCAGCGGGCACACTACCCTCCAAATGCCTTGGGCATGATAGTCACCTGATCTCCATCCGTCAGGGGCGTGTCCAGGTCCTGCAGAGTATGAACGCTCCGACCGTTGACCAGGATCAGCAACCGATCCTCAGCCTTGTTCTGAGCAAAGTTTGTCCTGAGCCCAGTCGAAGGGTTGAAGGGAAGGCGAGCCGACAGATAGCTGCCCTCGGTGCGCAGGGCCTCCATCAACGAACCGACGGTGTCCCCCCGGCTAAGATGCATTGTGCTTTCCGTGCGCCCGGCTGCCTGCTCACCGAGCCCGAACAGCCGCAGGTGAATCTCCATGTCCTCCATGTCCATCAGCGGCTTTCCATAGCCGCCATCTCCCTTAAAACTGTCGGAGTAGCGAAACCTGTTTCGCGCCAAACTACTCAGGTGTACATCGCGGGCGCTGATCCCCTTTTGAATTGTCGGAGTAGCGAAACTTGTTTCGTGCCCTACCAGGGTCTGTCACGCTTCAGGTAGAACCGAACACACGTCGGCTAGGTCCAACGTCTTCAACGTCTCCGGCCGGGGGATACCTGTCGCCGGGTCCCATCCATGGAGCGCATAGTACTCATCCAGGAACCGGTCTAGCATAGCCTGATCAGTGATCATTCCCTTGTTGGGGCCATTGGGCACCGGCTCGTTCATCATCCGCCAGGGCAGCACGTCGTCCTTGCGGCGGGCCCCCTCACGGGCGTTGAAACACCGCTCCAGGGTGACAATCCGCCGCCCACCCAACATCAACTCCTCTTCACTGAACTCGATACCCAGGGCATGGCCGAAAAGCTCAGCCATGTTCTCCGGGTTCACAGCGAAGGCAGCCGTGGAAGTGAAAACACAGAAGCCCAACGCCTCGGTGGCGGCGTAGCAATCTTCGTGCCAGCGCACGATGTCGGCCCGCTTCTCCAACAGGGTGGCGTTGGCGTACTTCTCGTCGCCGGTGATCTTGCGGATCACGTCCCGGGACTCTTCGGTGAACCCGAACTCGGCGTAGGTCTCGGTCATCAGATGATCGGGGCCACGGGGGTTGACGGCGAAGGCCAGGGCATAGCTCTTGGCCGCCCGGGTGTCCACTGCCGATTGCTCCAGACCCTTGGCCTGGATGGCCCACTTCCACGAATCGCCGCCCACCTCCGCCGACGCCCGCTGGGTGCCCTCCGCCAGCAAGTCCGCCAGCAATCCCTCACGGAAGGCGATGCGCCGGATCAGTTCCAGTTGAGCCTCGGCGTTGCCGAAGCATAGTTCCAGGCCATCGGCCTGTTTCGGCGAAATCACCCCTCTTTCGTAACATTCCATGGCCCAGGAGATGACGTGGCCAGCCGAGATGGTGTCCAGACCATAGTCGTTGCACAAGCGGTTGGCCATGAGCACCGCCTCGGTGTCAGTTAGGCCACACTCAGCCCCCAGGCTCATTATCGTCTCCAGTTCCGGACCGGAGTCGTCCACGTCGCCCCAACGGTCGGAGTGGCTTTTGACATAGCGATGGCAGGCCGTGGAGCAGGCGAAGCACGATTCCCGGCCGGTGAGGTACCCCTCGTCCACCAGGTATTGGCCGCTCAACCGCTCAGAGTTGGCAATGGTCACCTGGCTAAAGTTGTAGGCAGCCAGCATACCCATTTCGTCCAAGCCAGGGATGGAGCCCGAGGTCCCCCAGTTGTACAGGCTCTCGGAACCTGCATCGGCCGCCAGCTCACGCCGCATCCGGGCCGCCAGCTCGAAATAAGGCTGTGGCCGGGCCATCCGCAACGCCCCCCGTCCCCGCACGGCCACGGCCTTGAGATTCTTCGAGCCCATCACTGCCCCGACGCCACCCCGCGCGGCAGAGTTGTAGCGAGAGACCATGATGCAGGAGAAAAGCACCTTGTTCTCCCCGGCCGGACCGATGATCCCGGTTTGGATCTCGTCATCACCCAGTTCAGCCTTGATCAGGTCATCGGTCTCGCGGGTGCCCTTGCCCCACAAATGCTGGGCCTGGCGAATCTCTACCTGGTCGTCGTCAATCCATAGGTACACGGGATGAGAAGCCCGGCCCGAAATGACAAGATAATCGTAGCCAGCATACTTCAGCTCGGCCCCCAGGTGACCGCCCACGCTCACTTTCAAGTACAACCCTGTAGCCGGGCTCTTGCAGGTCACAGATGTGCGGCCTGAGGAGGGAGCATTGGTTCCAGAGAGGGTGCCTGGGCTCCAGATGAGGACGTTCTCCGGACCCAGTGGGTCAATGCCGGCTGGGACCCTTTTGTAAAGCATCTTGGCAGCCAGGCCCCGCCCTCCCAGGAGACGGACCAGGTCCCGGTGCGACACTTCCTCGGTGCTGACCTGGCCCGTGGTCAGGTCCACGTTCAGGATGCGCTGTGCTCCGATTTCTCGTATGTTCACGACGTCGCTCTCCTTCGATTAACGCCCAACTTGGTTGGACTGCTATCCCTGATCATCCTCTTCTACCAGGAGTAGCGAAACTTGTTTCGCGCCCTGGGCAGCGATGGCCTCAGCCGTGGCGCGCCGCTTGTATCTGGCCGCAGTGGCTTCTGGCTCGAAACGGAGCGCACCATAGATGCAGCTCACCACGCACGCTGGCTCGCCGCCACAGAGATCACACATGATGGCCACGTCTTTGTCATCATCCCAGTCGGCCGCACCGAAGGGGCAGGCTCTGATGCATTCCCGGCAGCCGATGCACTCGGTCTCGTTGATCCGTACCACCGGCACGGCACGGTCGCGGTACACCGCGCTCGTGGGACAGACCTCGATGCACGGTGCCTGGGCGCAGTTGACGCACACGACGGGCACGTTAAAGCCGTGCAGCCGCACGATCCGGATGCGCGACCGATACGGGGCAAAGACGCCCTCCTTGACGAACGAGCACGTCAACTCACAGGCCCGGCAGGCAGTACACTTCTCTGCATTGACAGAGAGACTTGTCATATTCAACATCCTTTCCCTTCGGCTTCGCCCTTCGACTTCGCTCAGGACAAACTCAGGACAGGCTCGCAGAGCACCAACTCACACTGGTTCGATATAGATGGCCAGCTCGGGGCAGATGGTCTCGCAGCGACGACAGGCCACGCACGCCGCCTCGTCGTAGACCTCAGGCACCCGATAGCCTCGCACGTTGTAACGATCCGTCATCCCGTACACTTGCTTAGGACAAATGTCCACGCAGAACCGGCAACCCTTGCACTCATCCCGCCGAACGTGGATGCAAGCCAGCCGTCGTTCACTATCCACCATTGTCACCCTGCTTCCGCCCTACGACCCTTCGACTTTGCTCAGGGCAAGCATGGCTCAGGACAGGCCCTTCGAAAGGCTCAGGATGTAACCGCAGCTTCCCTCAGGGACCGCAGCCGCGCCACGAACGACGGCCTCTCGACGTCCACAAACTCCCCGCATAGAATGCGCCGCTCAGGGTCAAAGGTTGCCTCTGCAGGCGGGACACCGTGGCTGATGCGGCTCACCCGCTCCAACGCAGCCAGCATCTCTACGGCGTCTCCCTCCCAGTTCAGGCGGCCGTACATCGTCGGACACGGGGAAACGACTTCCACAAAGGCCAAGCCCTGCTTGGCCATGCCCCGTCGCAGAGCAGCGCTGAGATGCTGGACGTAGCTCACCATCCAGCGGGCTACATAGACCGCCCCGCTCGTGGCAGCCAGTTCAACCAGGTTGAACGGCGTTTCGGGATTGCCCCAGGGTGTGCTCTGGGTCACAGCGTTCAGTGGGGTGGTAGGCCCCAGTTGGCCGCCGGTCATCCCGTAGTTGAGGTTGTTGACACAGATCACCAGCATCTCAACGTTCCGTCGGGCGGCGTGCATAAAGTGGCTCAAGCCAATGGCAAACAAATCGCCGTCGCCGCCCACAACGACCACTTTCAACTCAGGATTGGCCAGCTTGAGGCCAGTGGCAAAGGGAATGGCCCGACCATGAGCGACGTGGAAGCTGTCGCAGTTGACGTAACCGGCCAGTCGCCCGCTGCACCCTATACCCGACACGAGGGCCAGTTTGTCCATGTCTATCTGTGCCGCCTGCACCGCCCGGAGAAAGGTTCCCAGCAGGATCCCCAGCCCACAGCCCTGGCACCACAGGTGAGGGAGACGGTCCCTGCGCACCAGTTCGTCCAGGGGAAACTCGATTCCTGTCGGTTCGACAGGGCTCACCAGTCCACTCACTTCCGCCCCAGCATCTCCCGCCGGAAGAAGTACTTCTCCGGCAATTCATCGCCCAGCGCAGCCAGGCCCGCCTTCACGATGCAGCTCATCTCAGCCACCCGTCGGCCCACGTTACGGGCCACGGCCAGCGCCCGCTCGTTGCGCTGAATGGCATCCAATTCGATGCCAGGCGCAACCCCTGCCGCGCCGATATAGGACTGCAACAAGTCGCCCGAGACAGCCAGACAGTTCATCAAGACAAAGTGCCCCAGTAAGTACTGCAGCGTCAGTTCCTGGCCGCCAAAGGCATCCAGGCCCTGAGTCAGCGCCGCACACACCTTGGAGAAGCGAGGCAGGTCATCGCCAAAGTACGAGGCCAGCACGTTGCCCAGCCGGTCAATGGCCGCCTTGACCTGGGCTGGCACCGACATGTGGTAGACCGGCACCCCGAAAAGGATGCCATCGGCTGCCAGCCACAGTTCGAGGAATTCCTGAAAGTCGTCCATGAAGCAGCAGTCGCCGTGGCTGGCACAGTACTCCCAGCATTCACCTACGCAAGGGCCAAAACGGCGGCGATGAAAACTGAAGAACCGGGTCCGCACCCCCGAGACTTCCGTTGCCCCGGCCAGCGCTTCCCGCACCATGATCTCGGTGTTGCCAGCCCGAGGGCTACCAGCGATGCCCAGTATGGTCACTTTTTGCAGCTTTAGGTTTGGGGATGTCATTGCTCTGCCAGAGGATAAGTGCCGAATTCCCGCGCAGCCTCGAACATAGCGATAAAGTTGTCCAGAGGGACGTTGGGTTGAATGTTGTGTACCGAATTGAGAATGTAGCCACCACCCGGCCCCAGGGTGCGGATCACCCGACGCACTTCGTCTCGCACCTGCTCGGGCGTACCCCAGGGCAAGATACGAGAGCTGTTAATCCCCCCCCAGAAAGAGATACGGTCGCCGAACTCTCTTTTCAGGCGATCTGGTTCCATGTAGGCCGCATCGGTCTGGACCGGATTCAACGCGTTGACGCCAATCTCAATCAGGTCGTCCATGATGGCATAGACCGAGCCACAGGTGTGATACATCAGTGGAGCCGGGGTCCGATCGTGGATGAAGCGAAAGGCCCGCGCCTGACGGGGCTTGATCAGACGCCGATACATCTCCGGAGAGACGGTGGTCCGATCCTGCATCCCGATGTCATCCGAGACCGAGACCACGTCTACCAGGTCGCCCACCTCGGCCAGCACGTCGCCTATGGTCCCTAGCATGATGTCGGTCAGCAGGTCGAAGAGGACGCTCATCAGCCGTGGATTGGCTGCCATGTCCACGAACCAGTCCTCAAAGCCGCGGATAAACTGGCTGCATTGGACAAACCAGACCGAGATGTTGAGCACCAGGGCACGGTCGGTGCCTGCCCGCTGCGCCTTCACCCGCTGCTGAAGGCTCCTGGTGTAGCCCGGATCGTGAGGGTCAGGCCACTGGTGGTTGAGCACGTCAGAGATGGTGATGTCGCCCGGCAGCGCAGGCTGGATCATGTCGTAGTAGTACGAAGTAGGCGGTCTCTGCCAGGTGATGCCCCAGGCATCGCGAAAGCAGTTGTCAGGCAGTTCCATCCACTGGTTGCACGCCAGTTCGGGCAGCCCGTAGAACACGCCCCGGGTGTCTACGTCCAGGTGTTGCAGAATGTGCTCGTCCACGAAACAGGCCTGCTGCATCCGCTCCATGATGACCGTCGGGCTGTCAATGTCAAAATGGCGCTTCAACTGTTCATAAGCGTCGGCGTGGATGGTAGTGATCCAGGTGCTGCCAAAGTCTATCGGCACCCGGTCGGGTTCCTGATGGGCCAGGGCGGTCAACACCCTTTCACGTCCTGTCATCCCTTCGGCTCTGCTCAGGACAGGCCCTTCGACAGGCTCAAGACTCTGCTCCTGCGACATTTCCCCCTACCTCAAGGCTTCAACCCTTCGACAGGCTCAGGACTCCGCCAGGGACTCGATGGGCTGGTAGGTAAGCTCGGGATGGCCATATCTGGCCGGGCTGAAGGCACGAGCTCCTACTTCGGACTGGGCTGACTGGCGCAGCCGAGGATGACAGGGCACCCCCACCAGGGCCAGCGGGGTCCCGCCCCGGACTTCCATGCTCATCACTCCCCGCCCGGTGCCGGGCTCCAGCAGACACACCAGGTCGGGAAAAATAGCTTTGACCTGATCGTTGACCGTCAGCAGCATCGTCTCGTTCTTGATCACCAACTGTGCCACCTGACCGGTCCATTCGTCGGTGCCAGCCAGCGTCGCCACGGTGAAATAAAAGCCCATTTTCTCCTCTTCGGCCAGCGAGGCCACCGTACCCGCGAAGAGGAGCACGCCGCGCAGGGCGGCGGCCACAGCCTGAACCGGGTCCCGGCCCTCGGCCCGGGCGGCGAGCACCTGGCGGCCCAGCTCCAGCGCGCCGCTGATAGTGCCCGGCACTACTGATTCTTTAGCCTGGCGGCCAGTCATGGGGTAGTGGTTGTTGGCCCCCAGACCCCCACCGTGGGTCACCACCCAGCGCCCCAACTGGTCAGCGTAGGCTGGATCCACCGCCTGGCTGACAATCACTACGTTGCCGTGGTAGTCAATCAACGGCATGGGGGTCAACGACACGCCGTGCCCGATAAAGCTGGTCATCTGCGTTTCGGGTGCCGACCGCCCCAGGGCATCACCGTCAATGATGGGGATGCCCATCCTGGCACCCAAGGAGAGGATAACCGGCGTGTTCAGACCGCCCACTTCAAAAGGCACCACGTGATCAATCGAGCGGCCTAGAATGCTCTCCATGACCCGGGTCACTTCCAAAAGTTCAAAGCGTTCTTCCCAATGAGCCATGATTTGGTCTGTGCCGAACTCCTCCAGCACTTTGACCGAACCCATGATGCCACCACTGACCACTGTGGCATCGTCGGCGATCTGTTCCAAGTTGATGATGCTGGGCTGGCGGCCGACGGCGAATTCGTGCTCCATGATCGCTTTGCCCCAGGCTGGCGAGCCACCACCCCCCGTGCCTAGGATGGCCAGGCCCTCCAGAAGCGGGTTTACATCTTGTGGCGTGAATGTGTATACTCCCATCGGCTTTCTCCCTACGGTGTTGCGTGTTGCGTGTGTGCCAAATCAGAAGGCACGCCTCCAGTCACCGGGCTGAAGCCGGACCAGAGGCGTGCCAGATCATCTGCTGAGAGCGATTCGACGGGGCCTGTCCTGAGCAATGCCGAAGGGCTCACCACAGGCAGTCCCTCGTGTAGTGGATTGCTGATTACCGGAACCACCATCCTCCATTGGACTAACCTCTCTATCACCTGGAACACCATGCGCCAAGGTTGTCAGAACGTCAAATATCACCAGACGAAAAACGCTTTTACTAAATAAAATTATACTTCACAGCTTGAGATTTGTCAAGCCTCGGCTGGACGTTATTGAACTTGTCTCACTTTTCTGGTATACTAAGAGCACACCTGCCAAAGTCGCGTTTCGTCAAACGACGACGGCGTAGGAGCTTGGGTTGAGTAGCGACTTGCCCTGAGTAGCGTAGCGTATCGAAGGGAGCATATCGAAATCAGCGCCGTCTTCTTGAAAGGAGGGCTATCATGGTGCAGAGGACGAGGAGTGGAGTGATTCTACTTTGTCTCATCTGTGGCTTGCTGCTCGCGGTGTGTGCTCAGAGCCCCACTCCGACGTTCACGGTTACCCCTTCGCCGGGGCTCAAGGCAAGCCCCACGCCAGTGCCGTCTATTACCCCTGTCCCCGTGCTCATCGTCACCCCAGCGGCCACCCCTACGCCCCCCTCTCCCTGGCCGGAACCGCTGGACAAAGTGTGGGGGACGGTGCAGGTTCTCTGGGAGGCCTTCAGGTGGGGGGTGGTACCCATCCTGCTGTTGGCGGTGGTAGTCTGGTTCGGCAAGCCCTACCTGGAAAAGGTGCGGGAGAAGCTGGTGGAGTGGATGATAAAAAAGGCGGTAAGCGTTCAGCCCCTTTCATCTTTGTTCCCGGAAAGACATGGAAAAGGATTCACTGAGACTTCCAGAGGCTTTCAATTGAAAGCAACGGCTCAGATTTTCCTCAGCTATGCGCGAGAGGATGGAGAACAGGTAGAGAATGTATACCAGAAATTGTCCGATGCAGGG
>SOHZ01000326.1 GCA_004377365.1 Anaerolineales bacterium
CTGGATCGCCAGATCCAGGGGTTTGGCGGCGGATCTGACGATCCCGCCGGAGCAGAATGGGATAGCAACATCCAAAGGGGAGACTACCTGGAATCTGTGATTGGACAAATCGGGAATAAAGTTGTATAATGGGGCGCGGTTGATTAAGTCTGGGATAAGGAATCTCCATTGAAGTTTCTCCTTGTTGACAGCGTTGTCGGAACAGGAAATAGTTGGTCGAACGCAGCCCTGGTGGAGGCCGATAATTGCAGGATGAAGGGGCTTCGTGGGGTCATTCTTCAGGTCAAATGTGGGACACCGGGAAAGGCGGCTCTTGAGCCGAGCAGCCTTGGTCCAGGGTGTCCTTTTTAGTTTGAGAGGAGGGTAGAGGTGCGAGAGATTCGTTGTGAGAGGATAACCGAGACGGTGGGCCGTCTCTGCATCGAGGCCAACTACTATCTGGGCGATGACGTGCTCAAAATCCTGCGCCAGGCCCGGGAGGCTGAGGTCTCGCCCGTGGGTCGCGAGGTGCTGGATCAGCTCCTTGAGAACGCCGATGTGGCCCGCGAAGAGGAAATGCCCCTCTGTCAGGACACGGGACTGACGGTGGTTTTTATGGAGGTGGGACAGGATGCTCACGTCGTGGGCGGTGATCTCTACGAAGCTATCCAGGAGGGCGTGAGACGAGGGTATGAAGAGGGCTATCTCCGCAAATCCGTGGTGGACAAGCCCTATTCAGCACGTATCAATACTAGGGACAATACCCCGGCTGTGATCCACACCCAGATCGTGCCCGGCGATAGGCTCAAGATCACCGTGGTTCCCAAAGGCGGCGGCAGCGAGAACATGAGTGCTTTGGCCATGCTCAAGCCCGCCGATGGGCGTCAGGGCGTGGTGGACTTTGTGGTAGAGACCGTCAGGAAGGCTGGAGCCAATCCTTGTCCCCCGACCATCGTCGGAGTTGGGGTAGGGGGCACGGTGGAAAAGACGATGTGGCTGGCCAAACACTCGCTTCTCAGAGAAGTGGGGCAGCCCAGCCCCGATCCAGAGGTGGCCGAACTGGAAAGGAAGATTCTGGAGCGAGTGAACCAGTTGGGTATCGGCCCCCAGGGCCTGGGTGGCAGCACGACCTCCCTGGCCGTTCACGTGGAGACCCATCCTTGCCACATCGCTAGCCTGCCCGTGGCGGTCAATATCCAGTGCCACAGCGCCCGACACAAAGAAGCAGTTTTGTAAAGGGTCTGCATGTACGACAAAGATAACCATACGCCACCCAAACGCCAATATCCACCCTTCTACGAAAAAGCTGTACCCATCGCTCTGGGGATCATCGCCATAGCCATCGTTGTCCTGCTGCTCATCATCGTCGGCGTGGCCTTGGGCCTGTTTCCGGGCGCGAGATAATCACTTCTTACACTCATTCATCATAAGGAGGCCCTATCATGAACGCAATCAACATTTGGCTACCTTTCACCTCGTGTATCGTCAGCTTTATCTTTGCCTTTTTCGTGCTCAAGCGGTACCTTGAGCGCAAAGGCAACCATCTGCTGCTGTGGGGCATCGGCCTGGTGTTCTACGCTATCGGCGGTTTCTGCGAGGCCTACTACGGAGCCTTTGGCTGGAATGCACTGGTTTTCCGCCTGTGGTACTTGTTCGGGGCCATCCTGGTTGCCGCCTGGCTGGGCCAGGGCACGGTCTACTTGCTGGTCAACCGGAAGTGGGCCAACGGGCTGATGGTGCTCCTGGCCCTGGGTTCGGTGTACGGCCTGATCCGCGTCTTCGGCGCACAGCTCGACCCCAGCCTGATGACCACCAGCGTCCACACCGGCAGCGAATTGAGCGGCCACGCCATCGTCACTCCCGGTGTGCGCATCCTGACGCCCTTTTTCAACCTGTACGGCACGGTGACGCTGGTGGGCGGCGCGGCCTGGTCGGCCTGGATTTTCTGGCGTAAGCGCATCCTGTTGCACCGCACCATTGGCAATATCCTCATCGCCGTCGGGGCCATCGCCCCCGCTTTTGGCGGCACGTTCAGCCGCTTCGGGTTGCCCGGCGCGCTGTACGTGGGCGAGTTACTGGGCGCGGTGCTGATGTTCGTCGGCTTCATCCGCGCCACCACGCCGATGGGCAGTACTCTGCCGGGAGCGCCGAGCCAGACATCGGGCAAGTAAACGATCCTGAGAAGGAGAGCGCGATGGTAATCACTACACCTCTTACCGATGATGTCGTTGAACAACTTTATGCCGGCGACGGAGTGACCATCACCGGCACCATCTATGTGGGGCGGGATGCTGCTCACAAGCGTATGATCGAGGCTTTGGACAAGGGGGAACCTTTGCCCTTCGACCCACAGGGGCAGATCATCTACTACATGGGGCCGTCTCCGGCCAAGCCGGGCAAGCCCATCGGTTCGGCTGGCCCCACCACCAGCTATCGCATGGACCCTTACGCGCCGCGCCTGATGGAAGTGGGGCTCAAGGGCATGATCGGCAAGGGCAACCGCTCCATGCCCGTGCGGGAGGCCATGCAGACACACAAGGCGGTCTACTTTGCGGCCATCGGTGGGGCAGCGGCCCTCATCGCCAAAAGCATCAAGGAAGCTGAGGTCATCGCCTACGGTGATTTGGGAGCCGAGGCCTTGCGCCGATTGAGGGTGGAGGACTTTCCGGCCATTGTGGTCAACGACATCTACGGCGGCGATGCCTACGAGGAGGGCAGGGCAAAGTATCGGAAGTAAGGACCTTTTTTAGGGGAAGAGGGCTTTAATACTCTGTCAAGGTTATTGTGATGGCCTGTCATTCTGAGGAGCGAAGCCTGTCCTGAGCCAGGCCGAAGGGAATCCCGTCCTTTGCCTGGCAGAACGCTTGTTTACGAAAAGCGAGATTCTTCCCTTCGGCTTCGCTCAGGGCAGGCTTCGCCTCCGCTGCGCTCCGGCTCAGAATGACAACACATCAATTAGGGTTGATAGAGCAGCAGTTTGTCTGTGGGCGGAACTTGATATGGTGCACTATGACGAATTCCTGGCGCAATCTAGTTCGAGCATTGGGCGAGGTCATCTACGGCATGTCAATGCACGACATGGTCCGTTTTGGCCAGCGGGAGAGGGCCGCTCTGGAACACCTCTTCATCCTGGTCAGCTTTGGCGACTTGTTGGGTGTGCCCATCTTGCCGCCCTATTATACCCTGCGCCTGCTGCCTTATGTCGTGCCGCAGATCAACTCCTGGCGGCGGCGCATGTTGCGGGAAAAGGACTTGACTGATTTGATCGGGTAGCAGATACGTGTGCTGAGGGAGGGTCATGAGGGTTAAACTGTCAGCAGAGACATTGAGGAACGAACTCGTGCGTAGGATTGAGGAGATCAGCGGAGAAGACCTGCTAAAGTGCTACCAGTGTGGCAAGTGTGCCGCTGGATGCCCGGTGGCCTTTGCCATGGACATGCTGCCCAGCCAGGTGATCCGCTTTGCCCAATTGGGCCTGGTAGAGGAGGTGCTGGATTCAGAGACGCCCTGGTTCTGCGCCGCTTGCCAGACCTGCTACGCCCGCTGCCCCAAAGGAGTAGACCTCTCGCGCATTATGGAAGCGATACGGGAGATCGTGCTTCAGGAGAGGGGCGACTATATTGATCTCAGTACCCTGTCGCTAGACGACCTGGCCGAGTTTCCCCAGCAAGCTTTCATCGCCAGTTTCCGCAAGTATACGGCCTAGCACGCAACACGCAACACGAAACACGCCACTCATCGCGCATCACTTTTTGGAGAAATGTCCCTGATGAAGATCTCCTATTTCCCTGGTTGCACTTTGAACACCACAGCCAAAGGTTTCGACAATTCATTGCGGGCCTCAGCCCAGATCCTGGGAGTCGAATTGGCAGAGTTGCCTGAGTGGAACTGCTGCGGGGCGACCTTCCCTCTTTTGGCCGATAACGTCCTCGATCTGACCGGCCCGGCTCGCGTGCTGGTTGCCGCGCGGGAGGTGGATGAACGACTGGCCGTGGCCTGCACCACCTGCTACAATGTCCTCAGGCGCACCAACCTCGCCATCAGCGCCGACGAGGACAAACGGGAGAAGCTCAATTTTTTCATCGAGGCCGAGTACGAGGGAGATTTGCAAGTCCTCGATGTGTTGCAGGTTTTGCGGGATGAAGTTGGATTTGACGAGATCGCGCAGATGGTGAAGAAGCCGTTGGCGGGCTTGAAGGCAGCGGCGTACTATGGCTGTATGGTCCTCAGGCCGGCAGCCGAGGTGGCCTACGATGACCCGGAGAACCCGCGTGCCCTGGACGATTTGTTGATTGCTTTGGGAGCAGAGACGGTAGACTACCCCCACAAGGGCGAGTGCTGCGGGGCTTATCTGGCCGTCAAATCGGCTGAAGCCACAGCCGAGATGACCTACACCATCCTGTGCTCGGCCCAGAGGAACGGTGCCCAGTTGATGGTCGCCAATTGTCCCCTCTGCCAGTTCAACCTGGACAAGCAGCAGTTGGAGATGGGACGGCGGCATGCTGGCTATCAGCCTATCCCCGTTTTCTACTTCGCCCAACTTTTGGGCGTGGCTCTGGGGCTGGAGGTAGGTGACTTTGGCTGGGAGAAGCATTACATTGACCCGCAGTCTGTCCTGGCGCTCGTCCACTCTTGACGACAGTACGTGACACACCGATTTCCCTACAAGGGCCCAGGGGGGCCACAATTGGCAAGTATTCT
>SOHZ01000583.1 GCA_004377365.1 Anaerolineales bacterium
CGAGGTCATTTGGGATGCCTTTGTGTAGTCTGAACAAGTGCCTGGCACCTTGTACGCCGAAAATGAGAATGCCCTGAGCGAGGAGGTGGTGGTCGGGGTGGCCAGGCCATCGCGCTCCTCCAACACGAGGGTCTTCAACTCCGCCCGCGAGGCGTAGAAGGCGGTGGCTGTCCCTATAATGCCGCCTCCCATGATCACGACGTCGGCTGTAGCGGTAATTACAACTGTTTTGCCAGCCCAAAATATCCGGGACCCTGGATTGTGATCCCCACCCAACTAACTTCGACCAGGTCAAGCCAGGAGCTGAGGAACGGGGGGGGAATCAAGGTTGGGCGAGGCATTGACCACTTTCCATTGACCAATTGCAGAATGCTCAGCTTTGCCTCTTTGTCCTCACTGGCGAAGATGATGTCCACCGGCTGTTCGAAAGAAGTGATTTCGATGTCCTCGCCCAGTTCAGTCATGCGGATGGGTCTGAGCTCGTAGGCGCGAACCAGTTCGCCCGACCAGGACTCTCCCAGTTGCTCCGGTGAGAGAGGATACTCATTGGGGTCTTTGGTGATGACCTCAAAACGCAGCAGGTCTTCTCGCCATTCCTCGGCCCAGGCCCCGGCTGGTATCCTGATAATGACGTCCTTGGCCACCGTGGCTTTGACAGACTCTTCTTCTCCCTCTTCGAAATAGAAGATGAGAGATTCCTTTTGTTCCTCGAACGCCGGTATTGTGGGGGCGGCAGCCAGTTCTCCTCGCTGAATCCTGAGCTCTCTCACGATCAGCAGGCCGAACAGGGCACTGAGGAGAATAGGGATGACCCAAACCAGTAGGATAATCTGCATCTGAAACACCTCCTTTGAGCTTTCCTCGAACGCTGTAACCGGGGACACCAGTCGTTGCTCCCCTTTTAACCCATTGACCGCTGAAACCACTTGTGGCGCAACAGGGCCGCGCTGTCTGAATTATAGCGCAAAATGCTTGTCTTGTCCACAGTTTTCAAAATGTGAATCGTGTGATATACTGTGTGGCGAGATAGGATGGGTAAGACGATTTTGCTGACGGGCCGACCCCGGGTGGGAAAAACGACCATAGTTAAAGAAGTGGTGAAGCGCTTACCTGGTCGTGCTGGCGGTTTCTACACCGAGGAGATAAAAGAGCGCGGCCAACGCCAGGGCTTCAGGATTGTGACCCTGGATGGGCAAGAAGGCCTCCTGGCTCATGTCAATGTCAGTAGTCGCTACCGGGTCAGCAAATATGGTGTAGATTTGGTCAGCCTGGAAAAGGTAGGGGTGACGGCTATCCAGCACGCCATCGTGGTCAGCGATTATGTGGTCATTGATGAAATCGGCAAGATGGAGCTCTTTTCCGCTGCTTTCAAGGAGGCTGTGCTGGCCGCTGTCGAGAGCGACAAGTTAGTCCTGGGCACTATCATGCTTCGATCCCATCCCTGGGCTGATGCCATCAAGTCTCATCCTCAGGTGAACCTTATCAAGGTCACCGTGGCCAACCGTGATACGGCAGTGCATCTCGTTCTGGACTCCTTGTCAAAGGGCTTCACTTGACAGAATCTCACTTGACGGAGTTGTCTAATTATGGTATCATTAGTTATGAAAATTGAAAGGGTGAGTGAGCGGGGAAAGTGAGGCTATCCCCTGGCTCCTCACCGCGAGTGGCTCATTGCTTGACAGAAATCCTAGCTCTGGTCCTGCACTCTTAGAGGAGGCACACCATGACAACAAGAGGTGCATCTACCGCTATTGCGTTGACCCTGACCATAGTTGTGGCCATCATTGTAGTTGGGGGGTGCACGCGCCCCAAGCCGACTAAGGAACCTTCAGCCCAGGTGGTGGCCAGTCCCACCATCGAGGCGCCCCCCGGAGCCACGGTGGTGGCAGTGGAGGCTGCGCCGACCCTCGTTCCCACTGGGGAGATGCCGCTTGACCTCACTCTAACACTGGCTGCCTCCCCCACCGCAGAGGGTACCCCTATAGGCTCGCCCACTGCAGTGTTTACCCCCACGACCACTTCCACTTCTCAGCCTGGGGTGCCTACCCATACCCCTACCCCAATCCCGACGACCCCGCCCGGGACCCCTGGTGCTCCCATCGTGCACGTTGTCCAGCGTGGCGAGAATCTCTTTCGTATCGCCCTGAGATATAACACCACTGTGGAGGCCATCGCCGCAGCCAGTGGCATTCGTAACCCTCAACTCATTTACGTTGGTCAGAAGCTGACCATCCCCCAGGGAGGAGGCACCACATCCCCGCCGGGTGGTGGGCGAACCCACGTGGTGCGGCCCGGTGAGAACCTCTTCCGCATCGCCCTACGGTATGGTACAACAGCGCAAGCCATCGCTGCGGCTAATAACCTGCCCAATATCCACCTCATCTACGCCGGCCAGGTGCTGCGTATTCCTTAACTGTCCACCTGTGGCGCCTGTACTGCAATAGTGGTGTAACAGTGCCGCAATTGCCGACATGAGAAAAAGCTATTTGGGATTTCTACCCTGATGGCTTTTTCTTGGCTGAAGGAGCGCTATTCGCGCCAAGAGATAACCTGTTTGACTTTTCGTGTTGTTAGGCTTAAAATGTGGCCAGATAGCTGCCCCCGAATGAACCTCTTATCCTGCTTCTTTGTATAATAAGGGGTGTTCGCACTCCTTAGGTAAGCTTTCAGTTTTCACCCTTGCCTGAAAACTTGGGGGCGCGCCGATCAGGTGTGCCTTGCCATTTTTCGGGTGAGTCTTCAGTCAATCCCAATGTGTCTCAAAGCTTTCGGGAAGATCTGCTGATGATTGCCCTATAACCGTTTACTTTCCTAGAACCTATCCGAAAAGTCGCTTGAGGTGGACGACAGTCCGCCGCTGGACTTTCCGATGGAGTTCCCTGAGGGAAGGAGGTGAGGAAACGGAACCCAGACCGGTCTTTGACGTGCTCGTGCTGGGTCTAGAATCCAGCGCAAGCGAGAGTGCCACAAATCCAAATAAGGAGGAAAGAAACAAATGTCTGGCAAGAAGAGCTTAGTATTGGTGCTCACTCTCTCTTTGATCCTGGTCACGGTAGCGGTCCAGTGCGGGCCCGCGCCGGAGCCGGAGGTCGTGGAGAAGGTGGTCAAGGAGACCGTGGTGGTCGAGAAAGAGGTCGAGGTGGTCAAGGAAGTCGTGGTGACGCCGACGCCAGAGCCGCCCCCACCAATGCCCAGCTACGCGGCCGAGTTCAAGAATCCGGATATGTGGGTTGGAGCGACCTACGGCGAGCCGGAGTCCCTCGACCCGGCCTGGACCTACGAGTCGGCCGGCGCCGCGACGCAGTTGAACCTCTATGAGGGTGTGGTTGCCTTCAAGAAGTCGAGCGTCGAGGAGTTTGTGCCCGCTCTGGCCACCGACTGGGAAATCTCCGAGGACGGTCTGACCTACGTCTTCAACGTCCGCGAGGGGGTCACCTTCCACGAGGGCGGCACCTTGGAGCCCCACGACGTGGCCTATAGCATCCAGCGCGGCATGTTGCAGGACCGCGCGGACGGCCCCCAGTGGATGCCTATCAGCACCTTCTTCCCCGGGTTTTACACCGTTGAGGATTTAGCCGCGGAGTACGGGGACGACGGCGCTTGTGCCATGATACAGGAAGCCGCCGTCGCTGACGACGAGGCTGGCACTGTCACCCTCAACCTGGGAGGCCCCGCTCCCTGGCTGCTGCAGCTCATGGCCCAGCCCTTCGGCGGCGGCGCCCTGGACATGGAGTGGATGGTAGAGAACGGCGACTGGGACGGCGACTGCGCCACCTGGCGGGATTGGCACAACCCGACGGCCGAGGAGACGCTGCTCTTCGATAAGGTGAACGGCACCGGTCCCTTCAAGCTGGACCACTGGACACCCGGCGAGGAGATCGTGTTGGTGGCCAACGAGGACTACTGGCGCACCGAGCCCATCTGGGAGGGAGGCCCCAGCGGTCCGCCCAGCATCAAGACGGCCATCATCAAGCTGGTGGAGGAATGGGGCACCCGGCTGGCCATGCTGGAGACCGGCGATGCCGACTGGATCGAGGTGGATATTGCCAACATCGCCCAGATAGATCCCCTGGTCAAGACCCGCTACACGGGCCTTGACGAGTCGGCCCCTGCTGAGGAACTGAACCCCGACGGTATCCTGAAGCTGTTCTGGCAGCTCCCGTACCCAGCTATGACCCCCGGCATGATGAACCAGATGGTAAATATGGAGGGGGGCAACCCCTACGTCGGCAGCGGCAAACCCGACGGCAACGGCATCCCGCCCGACTTCTTTTCCGACAAGAACGTGCGGCTGGCTTTCGTCCACGCCTTCAACTATGACGCCTACATTGAGGATGCCTTCTATGGCGAGGCTGTGCAGCCCACAGGCCCCATCATCGTCGGCATGATGGGCTGGCGGGAAGATCAGCCGACCTACTCCTACGATCCGGCCAAGGCCGAGGAGTACTTCAAGCAGGCCAAGATGAAGGACCCTGAGACCGGGGAGGAGGTCTCCGTGTGGGACAAGGGCTTCTACTTCCAGATGACCTACAACACCGGCAACGATGCGCGGCGCATCGCGGCGGAGGTCATCAAGCAGGAGATCGAGGCCCTCAACCCCGGGTTCAGCGTGGCCGTGGTGAACCTGCCGTGGCCGTCCTATCTGGCCGGTCGTAGGGCCGGCAAGTACCCCATTGCCATCAGCGGCTGGATCGAGGACTACCACGATCCCTCCAACTGGGTCCATCCCTTCATGCACTCGGATGGGGCCTACTCCCGTGTCCAGGCCTTCCCTGAGGACTTGCAGGCCAGGATTGACGAGCTGATTGATAAGGGAGTGGCCACCAGCGATCCGGAAGAGCGGCGAGTAATCTACGAGGAGCTGCAGCAAATATCCTACGACGAAGCCCTCGACATCTTTATCTACCAGCAGCTCGAACGGTGCTACGTGCAGGAATGGATAAGCGGCTGGTACTTTCACCCCATGTCACCGGAGCACTACTTCAACCTATACTTTCTCAGCAAGGTAGCTCCGTAGTCTGTAAGGGGAGATGCGCAAGGCGAGGGCCGGGACACTTCTCGGCCCTTGCCTCACTTTTGTCTCAAGGGAACTGCTCACCCTGTCATTGCGAGCGACCGAAGAGCTTGCCCTGAGCGAAGCCGAAGGGGAGCGAAGCAATCTCATTGTCGCTCTGAGATTGCTTCCCCTTTGCTGCGCTCAGGGCTGCGGCTCACGCGCTCGCAATGACATCTGCCCAGGGTTATCCCGAGGGTGAGTCGGCTATTTGTAAGCGTTCAGAGGGTGTCATTGCGAGGAGCGGAGCGACGAAGCAATCTCCACCGTTGACGGCAATTGTACCTTGGAGATTGCTTCGCTTCGCTCGCAATGACAGATCCTGAGGTAGACTCAAGCCACTCTTGAACGTCCACCTGAATGGTTTCGGCTACTTTTCAGGCGCACCCTGCGCAGTTACGTCTCAAGAGTGAAGAGCTGGGGGCTGGGGGAGTGTCCCCCCGGAGTTCTTCCTCACCACCCCCTTCCGACAAATCATTGGATTGCCAAGGAAGAGCCTATCCGGAAACTAGCGGGCCGGGCTCCCATGCCCGGCAGCCCGGCGGCATGGGAGCCGCCTCTGCTGGGTTTTGGGATAGATTCTAAAATTTGGGAGTTGAGTATGACTGCCTATATTATTCGACGTTTGCTTATGCTGCCCATCCTTCTCCTGGGGGTCTCTATTCTGATTTTTGGCATGATGTCTCTGCTGACCCCCTATGAGCGGGTTTCTCTTTATGCCGCCGAAATTCCTAGACGGGCAGGGGCCATAGATGAACTCATCGAGAAGTATGGCCTGAACGATCCCATCTTCTTCAACACCGGGAAGATGTGGGAGGAAAAGAATCCCTTGGCCCTCTTTGAGAGTCAGTACTTCCGCTGGCTGGGGAAGGTGTTGCGCGGCGACCTGGGTTTTTCCAAGGTGGGCAAGAGGCCCGTCTCGGAGGCCCTGCGTTACTACTTCCCCACCACAGCGGAGCTGGCTTTGTGGTGCATTGTGCCTCTGGTTGTGGTGGGCATCTGGTTAGGGATCCAATCGGCCGTCCACCACAACACGCTCATTGACCACGTCACCCGGGTCTTTAGCATCATAGGCTGGTCCTTTCCCACCTTTGTCTTGGGGCTTCTGGCGCTGATGCTCTTCTACGCCAAGCTGGAGTGGTTCCCTCCGAGCCGGCTCTCCGATTGGGCCAACCAGGTCGTCCTGTCGCCCGAGTTCACCCGCTACACCAGCATGAACACCCTCGACGCCCTGCTCAATGGGCGGCTGGACATTTTCTGGGACGCGATACGCCACCTGGTCCTGCCCGTTATCACGCTCTCCTATCTGAGCTGGGCTTTGATCCTGAGAGTCACCCGCTCTTCGATGCTGGAGGTGCTGCGCCAGGACTATGTGACCACGGCCCGGGCCAAGGGGCTCGATGAAAAAGTCGTCATCAACAAGCATGCCCGGCCCAACGCCATGATCCCGGTCGCTACCGTAGGAGGGATCATGCTCCTCAACCTGGCCAGCGGCGTGGTCATCACCGAGACCGTCTTTAATTACCGGGGCATGGGTTGGTTCATTGCCCATTCGGCCCTTCACCTGGACGTCATTTCAGTGATGGGATTTGCCCTGTTCAACGGAGTGCTCATCGTCTTGGGAAACCTGGCGGTGGACATACTGTATGCCTTCCTTGACCCCAGAGTGAGGCTACGATGAACCGAGAAAGTCTAGCTTCGCTCCAGCCCCCGTCTTCGGGGGCGTCGGCCCGGGGACGGGCCTCAGAGCGAGTATACTTTCCTATATCCCGAAGGTGAGGACGATGATGGATGCTAGATTGGCCATTGAAAGAGAACCACCAACGACTTTGGGCAGATTGAAGGCAAAGTTCGCGATTCCCACCACGGTCAGAAGATTGCTTCTTAACCCCACCTCACTCACCGGCATCATTCTTGTGATCTTTTTCGTCGTGGTGGCTCTGGCTGCGCCCCTGCTCGCCCCGCCAAAGAGCCAGCGCGAGCCCTATCGAATCCCCAAGGATGGATTTTCTATGGAGCCGCGAGCACCGACCAAGGAGCATCCCTTCGGCACCACGGAAGGCCAGTATGATATCTACTACGGCGTGGTATGGGGCACGCGGACTGCATTTCGGGTGGGTTTGATCATCACCGGTGTGACGGTTACCATCGGGCTGTTCATGGGATCCCTCGCGGCCTACTATGGAGGCTGGCTTGATAACCTATTCATGAGGATTGTGGATATCATCATGGCCTTCCCTTTCCTCCTGGCGGCCATCACCCTGGCGTCTGTACTTCAGGCCAGAAATATCCGCGGGCTCACCACGGGGATGATAGCCCTCATTGCCTTCGGCTGGACCACTTACGCCCGCCTGATCCGAGGAGACATCTTGACGGTCAAGGAGAGGGATTTCGTCATGGCGGCTCGGTCTATGGGAGCCGGAGATTTCCGAATCCTGACCAGGCACGTCCTCCCTAACGCCATCTTTCCTACGCTGGTTATGGCCTCGATGGACATCGGCTCCTATGTGCTGAATTTTTCGGCCCTCAGCTTCCTGGGGATGGGGGCGGAGGTCGGCTATGCAGACTGGGGCCAGATGATCAGCTTTGCCCGCAACTGGATTCCCCGTCTGGCGGATTACTGGTACATCATCGTTTATCCTGGAACGGCCATCCTGTTGTTCGTGTTGAGCTGGAACCTGATCGGCGATGCTTTCCGCGACATCGTAGATCCCAAGCTGCGCCGCCCGCGTGGATGAGGAGCACGACTTGAGGTTGCGCCCTGGTGGATGAAACAAGACATAACGTTGAGGAGCCCTCGGGCCAAACTAACCCAAGGGCTCCTTCTATTGCTTAGAGCATGTCTGAAAAAAGGCATTGGGGTAAAAGTCGCACTTGCCCGTGTCACCCTGAGCGGAGCGATCTCAGCCCTTCAGAGGGATTGCTTCGTCGCTTCGCTCCTCGCAATGACAGAGTGCGATGAATTTTCTTAGTCCCAAGCCTAATTTGTTCACCCCATCTGAACGGATACGCTTTTTCTTCAAGTCAAATGATGAAACAAGCACCCAAACCCCAATTGCAACTTCAGTCGTGGTTCTTGCCAGCCCTGGTTGGTCTGCTACTGGTCCTGCAACTGGTCGCACCCTATCGAGGCTGGCGAATTCTGCTGGTGGGGCTGGGGGGAGCGTGGCTGGTCAGCTACCTGTGGGCGCGGTCGCTGACGCGCGGACTGCGGCTCACCCGCGAGATGCGCTTCGGCTGGGCACAGGTTGGCGACAGGATAGTGGAGCGTTTCACACTCGTCAACGACGGCCGGCCATCCGCCCCGTGGGTCGAGGTAGTGGATCACTCTACCCTACCTGACTACCAGGCCAGCCGGGGGACAAGCGTAAGCGGCCGGCACAGTATCAAGTGGCACAGAGAGGCCATTTGTACCCGCCGTGGCCTCTTCACCCTCGGCCCGACCACCGTGCGGACCGGCGACCCCTTTGGGCTGTACACGGTCACCCTGCATTACCCTGCGTCCCTCCCCCTGATCGTCTTGCCGCCCATCGTCCCCCTGCCGACCGTCGAGGTAGCGCCAGGCGGCCGGGTCGGTGCAGGACGCCCCCGTGCCAATGCCCTTGAGCGCTCGGTCAGTGCCACGGGCGTGCGGGAATACCTCCCTGACGACAGCCTCCGCTGGATTCATTGGCGCACTTCTGCCCACCGCGACTCCCTCTTCGTGCGACTCTTCGACGGCACTCCTGCCAGCGACTGGTGGATCTTGCTGGACATGGACCGGTACGTTCAGGTGGGCACGGGCCCGGATGCTACCGAGGAGCATGCGGTGATCCTGGCTGCGTCGTTGGCCGACCGGGGTCTGCGGTCGGGACAAGCGGTGGGGCTGGCAGCATACAGCGAGCAATTGGTGTGGCTTCCGCCGCGAGAGGGAGAGGGCCAGCGCTGGGAGGTTCTGCGCTCCTTGGCGCTGGTTTCCCTGGGGTCGCGTCCCCTGGCCGAGTTGCTGGCGGGGATGCGCCACTGTTGCGGCACAGGCGGCCCCACGCTGGGACAGTACACCAGCCTGGTCATCATTACGCCTGCCGTGGATACCGCTTGGGTCGAAGCACTCGTGCCCCTGTTGCGGCGTGGAGTCATACCCACAGTATTGTTGCTCGACCCCGTCTCCTTTGCCTGTCCTGAGCCCTTCGACTCTGCTCAGGATAAACAAAGTCGAAGGGGTGGGACTGGCGACCCTTCGACAAGCTCGGGGCACCGCTTGAGCGTGACGCAGGCTTTGCTCGTTGATTTGGGGGTGACACACTATGTCATCACCCACGACCTGCTCGATCAGCCCGAAGCTCGTCCCGGCCAGCAGAGGCATCGGGGAAGGCCAGCATCGGTTCGCCAGCCCCGTGAAACAGGATGGGAGGTGCTGTCCTAATGGGCGATGTCATGGCACGGCTGTTCCGCTGGATCATCCCTTCGACAACCCTTCGACGGGGCTCAGGACAAGGCTCAGGACACCGCCGCAGGCTGGAGCCGCGGGCGCTGTTCTTGCTGGCGTTGCTCATGCTGGCACTGGGCAGCGTAGCGCACGGGCTAGCCGACGTCGTCCGTGACCTGGATGCCGAGCTGCTGTTGACCGTCGCCACACTGGGCGCGCTGGCCGGTTGGATGATGGCTACGATTCCTCTGCCGGGCTGGCTTGTGGGAATCTTGGCCCCCTTGCTAGGTGCCGGGGTGGTCCTTGTGCGCGTTGGGCGATTGGAAGGGAAACTGGCCGCGATGGTGTGGGCAATGGTCAGTCTAATCGGGGAAATCTGGACCTGGCTGCTGGGTGAAGGATGGAGGCCTGTCCTGAGCCCTTCGGCATTGCTCAGGATAAACTCCGTCGAAGGGATAGAGAATGGAGGATGGAGGCCGGCCGGTCCGCCGCCGGACTGGATGGCAGTCTCGCAGATCCTGACGGAACTATGGGCTGATATAAGCACGCTGCTGGATCGTGGGCGTGAATGGACGCTAGGGCTAATTGGCGGTAATCCCGCCTTCGACCCGGTGGCAACGGCGCTGTTGTGGAGCCTGGCGATATGGGCAGTAGCCGTCTGGGCTGGTTGGGCAGTGCGCCGCCACCAACCTTTGCAGGGCATAACTCCGGCTGGTGCGCTGCTGGTGGCTACCTTCTCTTACGCGGGAACCAAGCTCAGCGCCTTGCTGACACTGCTGGGTACGACGTTGCTGCTGATGGCGATGGTCCGGCACGATGACCGCGAGCGCCGCTGGCGGGCGACCAGGATTGACTTTTCCTTCGACATTTGGAAGGGCTTGGCGGTGACGGCGACCCTCCTATCGCTGGCCTTAGTAGTGACGGCTGCTTTGGTACCGTCCATCTCTGTGCGAAGGATCGTCGAATTCGCACAACAACTGACCAGGGAACAGGAGGATGAGACAGAGTTGGTGGCCAAATCGCTGGGGCTGGAAGCACAACCCAACCCGGAGAAGACAACCTTGAGTGAGATACGCACCCCCGATATGCCACGCCTTCACACGATCAGCTTCAGGCCACAGTTATCGCGGAAGGTGGTGATGGTGATTCGCACCAGCGACCTAAGGCACGATCTAAGGAGATCACGGCTTGCTCCCATTGATCGTGATCTATCGGGTCTATCGGAGCCACCGTGGCGCTATTACTGGCGAAGCACTATCTACGACCGCTATACCGGTCACGGCTGGACCACGAGCCAGACAAAGATGGCGGAATACGAGGCGGGCGAGCCGGTCATCTCGGAGGACATGCCGTTCCATCGGGTCTTGCGGCAGGAGGTACAGGTCATCGGCGACCTGGACGAGATGCTCCACGTGGCTGGCACCCTGGTCACAGCCGACCAGGACTTTAGCGTAGCCTGGCGTTCATACGAAGATGCCTTTGCCGCGCCCAGCGAAGCCACCACCTATCGGGCCGATTCACTGGTGCCCGTCATCAGCGAGGAGCAATTGCGATCCGCCGGGAGCGACTACCCGGAGTGGGTGAAAGATCGCTACCTGGCCCTGACGGACCAGGTACCCGACCGGGTGCTGGCCCTGGCGCGCGACCTGACAGCGACCGAGCCCACTCCCTACGACCGAGCCCTGGCCATCGAGTCTTACCTACGGACTTTTTCTTACACCCTTGATGTGCCTTCGCCTCCGTTCCACCGGGATGCAGCCGACTACTTTCTCTTCGATTTGCAGCGAGGGCATTGCGATTACTACGCCACGACGATGGCAGTGCTAGCCCGAGCGGCCGGCCTGCCGGCCCGGCTGGTGGTCGGCTACGCTGGCGGGACCTACGATGCGGACAATGTCCGCTACCTCGTCACCAAAGCCGACGCCCATGCATGGGTCGAAGTCTATTTCCCCCAGTACGGATGGGTAGAGTTCGAGCCCACCGCTGGTCGCCCACCCATTGAGCGTCAGGCCGAGTCCCTCCCAATTGAATGGCCTGAGCCGGAGGGACCACTGGAACCGGCAGTGATGGAACAAAGCAGGTTGGCCCAGTTTGGGTGGCTGGAGATGTTGGGCGCTCTTGCAGTAATGCCGTTGGTGGGCATCGTCTGGTGGGCAGCCGACATCTGGCGGCTGCGCCTCTTGACACCGGTAGCGGCCGTGGCAACCCTCTACCGACGCCTCCAACATCACGGGCGGCGGTTGGGCATGCCGATGCGAGAGGGGGACACACCCTACGAGTTTGCCACGTCCTTCGCAGAGCACTTTGCCAACCTGGCGCGAGGTAAGTATTGGTGGGATACAACCCTGGCCCCTGCCGTCCAGGAGGCGCAGCGATTGGTCAGCCTTTACGTGCAGGCAAGCTACACGCCTCGCCCGCCAAACACCGACGATCAGAGGCGAGTGATACAGACCTGGCAGTGGCTATGTCGGCGGTTGTGGGTGGCGTGGGTACTGCAGAGGTGGTGGAGGAGCCCCCTTGGACGATTTATCAGGACCCTCAACACAGGTGGCCTGGCCTACCGCCGCTAGGACAGGATAGTGGGTCCCCGGCCAGCAGTTCCGCCCCGATGGAGTACAACCCAATTGCCATTTGACTTTTCGTCCTGTTAGGCTTAAAATACGACCAGATAGTGTCCAAGAAGGATGAACCTTTTACCCTGCTTCCCTGTATAACAAATGGCAGGAGGCTTAGAAGTGCGGAGGGCGGCCGTGTCAACTGGCGAGGACAGCGAGTTAATCCCTCGGATTCGACAGGGGGACCTTGCCGCTTTTGAAGCCTTGTATGACAAATACAAAGGTCAGGTCTATCGGACTGCTCTGGCTATCGCCCGTGATCAAAGCGCTGCCGAGGACATCCTCCAGGAGTGCTTTGTGAGGGTCTACGCGCACATTGATAAGATAGACGTGTCCCGGCCTTTATCTCCCTGGCTTCACCGTATCGCCGTCAACCTCAGTTACAACTGGGTCACGAAGCGAAAACGGTGGGTTCCCTTACTGGGGGAGGTCATTGATCAGTTCGTAGGCGATCGCCACAGCTCTCCAGAGCACATTTTGGAGCGTGAGGAATTGCAGCGCATCATCCAGGAGGCTGTCCATTCCCTCAGTTTTGCGCAGCGCGTCGTGATCGTCCTTTTCCATTTGAATGGGTTCAACCTGGAGGAAATAGCCTACGTTTTGGACTGTCCTGTGGGGACCGTCAAGTCGCGCTTGTACTACGGCCGCCAGAATCTGAGGCGCAAGCTTGGAGCTGATAAGAGGCTGTCAGCGGGGTTAGCGTATGAGTTTCCATAGAGAGAGCTGGCCAATGATAGAAGAGAATCCATACCAAAGCGATGAGATTGATGCCCTGGTCCGCTGGGCCCTTCGGGACTCGGTAGCTGGTGAGGAGCCTCCACCGGAGGTGTGGCCTAAAATCAGGGCCAGACTGGACCAACCGAAAGCACAGTCCCGCCCTCGAAGGGGGCGGCTTCTCTCAGCCCAGTTTTCTTTAATGGTCCAACTTCTGGTATTGGGCGTCATCATCCTGGTGGCCTTTGGCCTGAGTCTGAGCCAAGGGTTCGATCTCTCATTAGACCATGAGTACGTTGTCAATGGTACGCTAACCCCTCAGCCCGGTTCTGAGGAGGTCGTATCGCCCTCAACTGACGAACATATGCTGAGTGGATATTACCTGTTCCAGTCGGCCAGAGAGTTGACGATTTTTGACTACCGGCTGATACCATAACACTCATTCAGCACCGGACACTTTTTATGACGGAGCTCAGAAACCCGGTTTTTGGCTAAAAAATGTGACTTCTTCGCATCATATTGAGCCCTAAGAGCAACAAGTGTCCATCCGGACAGGAAAAAAACCGGGTTTCTTCACCATTGGAAAGGGGGTGAGGCAGCGGAAGAAAACAAAGACGTTTATTTTTCTCGACCATTCACGTAAACACACCATTAATTTAAGGAGGAAAGAATGTTTCGCGGAAAATTCACCCGAATATTGATGGTCTTGGTGGTCCTCTCGCTGGCCCTGTCGGTCGTGCAGTGCGGCCCCAAGCCCAAAGAAGCAGCACCGGCCGTTTTGACCATGAACCTGGGTAGCGAGCCACCCACTCTCGACCCGGCCCTGGCCTCCGATACCACTTCCGTCTTCTGCGACAAGCAGCTCTTCCTGGGCCTGACCGCCTTGGAGAAGGACACGCCTAATGTCATCCCCGAGCTGGCCACCGAGTGGTCGGTCTCTGACGATGGATTGGTCTGGACCTTCAAGATGCGCGATGACGTCAAGTGGGTCAACTACAACCCTGAGAGCAAGGAGACCGAGGAGGTGGGCACGGTCAACGCCCACGACGTGGTCTATGGCGTCAAGCGCACCATCAACCCGGAGACGGCCTCTAACTATGCTTACGTGCTCTACATTATCAAGGGCGGCCAGGCGGCCAACACCGGTGAGGGCAGCCTGGATGACGTGGGCGTAAAGGCTGTGGACGACTACACTGTAGAGTTCACCCTGGAGAGCCCGGCCGGTTACTTCCCGGCTATCGCTGGCATGTGGGTGGCCCGTCCTCAGCCCCAGGCGGCCATCGAGGAGCACGGCGAGCAGTGGTTCGAACCGGGCAACATCGTCACCAACGGCCCCTACATGTTGGAGAGTTGGGAGCACGAAGTCTCGCTGGTCATGGTCAAGAACCCCAAGTACTATGACGCCGCCAACGTGCAGATCGAGCGCATCGAGGCGGTCACGGTGGTGGAAGACTTCACCGAGATGGCCATGTACGAGAACAACGAGCTGGACGTCACCGGCGGCGATGCGGGCTGGGGGCCTCCTCTGGAGGACATGGACCGCATCAAGGCCGACCCCGAGATGAGCAAAGAACTGAAGATCACGCCCCGGCTGTGCACCTACTTCTACGGTTTCGTCAACACCAAGCCGCCCTTTGACAACCACCTGGTGCGCAAGGCCTTCTCGGCGGCCATTGACCGCCAGAGCATCGTTGACAACGTGATGAAAGGCGGGCAGATTCCGGCCATTCACCTTGCCTGCCCGGGCATCTTTGGCGCTCCTCCGGCGGACGAGGTGGGCATCAAGTCCGATCCAGAGCAGGCCAAGGCCTGGCTGGCCGAGGCCGGCTATCCGGACGGCGAGGGCTTGGGCGAGATCGTCCTGATGCACAACGTCAGCGAGGCCCACGCCAAGGTCGCCCAGGCTGTCGCGGCCATGTGGGAGGAGACCCTGGGCGTTGACGTCACGATCGAGACCCAGGAGTGGAAGGTCTACCTGCAGACCCTCAACAAGAACACGCCCGTAGAGGATGTGCCCCACGTCTATCGCATGGGTTGGTGTGCCGACTATCCCGACGAGAACAACTGGGTGCACGAGGTCATGAACTCCTCGGCCGGAGCCAACCGGCCGCGCCGGGGGTGCGTTGACCCCAACTGCGGTGAGGTCCAGCCGACCAAGTTCGACGAGCTGACCGTGCAGGGTGCTGTGGAACAGGATCCCGAGAAGCGAAAGGAAATCTACAGGGAAGCGGAGAGGATCCTGATCGAGGAGGAGACGGCCATCGTTCCGATCTACCACTACACGTTCGTCACTATGACCAAGCCCTGGGTCACGGTGCGATACAATGCTGCAACAGGCGGCGATCCCATCAAGGACTGGAGGATTGACGTTGAGGCCAAGTCAGCCGCCACTGGCCAGTAGGCTTCCATGAACCTTTCACAGCTATGTAGCCCCCCGTGGGGGGCTACATAGCTTCTTCTTTCGTGCTCGAGTTTTGCGATGACTTGATACCATAGGAATTTCCTTTTTTGCTCCCCCCGGATGACAATCCGGGGGATGGGCTGGATTGTCATCCAGCCCGAGCATAAATGGATGACTTGACTGCCAACAGGCTTTGGTGTACAATTGGGTCAGGGGTTGGCTGGAGTTGCTGCTCCCTACCCTTCTGGCCGCCGGCCATCGCAAAAGTCGAGTTTCGTATTTGTTCAGAGGGTAGTTCTTTGACCAGGTAAAGAACTTGTCCACTGGCGGAGTAGCAGAATGGTTCGGCTCAGCTCACCAGAGCCTTGTTCTGCGCCAGCCGAGCGCGAAACGAGTTTCGCTACTCCGGAGATAATTCCCATAGCATCAAGTTACCTTCTTCAAGCGCGAGGAGGAGAAATGACCAGATACATCGTGCGTCGTATTTTGTTCTTTATACCTGTCCTTTTCGTGATCACCCTCATCACCTTCATTACCATCCGCACCATACCGGGAGGACCTTTTGACTTTATTGGTGATAAAAGCCTGCCGCCTACGGTGGTGGCCAACCTGGAGGCCAAATACCACCTGGATGACCCCTTGTGGAAGCAATTTGTGGATTACCTCTGGGGTGTAATCCGCCTGGATTTCGGCCCCTCCTACCGGCAGCGAGGGCGCAGCGTCAACGACATCATAGGCGGAGCCTTGGGTACCTCGGCCCAACTGGGTGCCGTGGCTTTGTTTATCAGCATCCTCGTCGGACTCCCGACCGGTATCCTGGCCGCGCTGAAACAGAATAGCATCGTTGACTATATGTCCACTTTTATCGCCGTCGTGGGGCGCTCTATCCCCAACATCGTCCTGGGTCCTCTCCTGATGTGGATCTTTGCTCTGCAAATGGGCTGGTTCCCCACCTCAGGCTGGGGCAGGCCCATCCAGGTGGTCTTGCCAGCAGTGACCCTGAGCACTACTTTTTCAGCTTACATCGCCCGCCTGACCCGGGCTTCCCTCTTGCAAGTGGTCGGGGAGGACTATATCCGTACGGCGCGGGCCAAGGGCCTGGCCGAACGAGTGGTCATCGTCGGTCACGCCTTGAAGAACAGCCTCATCCCGGTGGTGACCATCATGGGGCCCATCTTTGCCGCCGTCCTCACCGGCACCTTTGTGGTGGAGCAAATCTTTGCTATCCAAGGTATGGGGAAGCACTTTGTGACAAGTGTGGGCAACCGCGATTACCCGGTGGTCATGGCCACTACTCTTGTCTACGCCGCAGCCATCGCCGTGGCCAACCTCATGGTGGACGTCACCTATGCCTTCCTGGACCCGCGCATTCGCTATGAGTAGCAAATTGCGAGTAGCGAATAGCGGATGGCGGATAGTGGATCGTAAGTGTTGAAAGGAGAGAT
>SOHZ01000144.1 GCA_004377365.1 Anaerolineales bacterium
GAATACTTGCCAATTGTGGCCCCCCTGGGCCCTTGTAGGGAAATCGGTGTGACAGCTAAGGACTTTCGCGAGCGCGGAGACTACGACGAGTTCGCACCGATCTCGGAAGAGATGGCACGTATAACGGTGGAGAACGCCTCCCGCTTAGTGGAAGAGATCAAAGGCATCCTGACAGGTCAGTGGGCGACTCTGGCTGGTGAGGGTGACCCGAGGGAGGATCCTTCAGAGCAGTAAGCATGGGGGCAGAGATGGATTATCGCTGGCCCGGCTCCATGCTTCCGCCGGCGGCTACGGGACAAGTACCGCTGGCAGATCGTGGTACGCGCCGCCGATCCCCGTGCCCTCCTGGCCGATATGGTCTTCCCTCTGGGCTGGCGGGTTGATATAGACCCGGTCAGTCTGTTGTGAGTCTAAAATTACCTATTGACACCGGGACACGGTTATGTTATCATGGGAGGTAGAGAAGGCGCAGAGAGGGGGAGGACCACGATGATGCAGCCAGAGAAAGACAGCGACCAACTCCTGTCCCAGAAACGTGAGGAATTCCGAAATTACCTGGCGACGATTGAGCATCCGTCGCTGAGCGAATGGATCCTGGACGGCGCTGGGGCCCTTATACAAAAGCTCACAAGGGGCCAGAGGGTGCCGGCCTGGTTCAGCGGCCTATCCATTGCCCTGTCCACCCTGGCCCTCAGCTTCCTGACGTCCCTGTTGCTGGGCGAATCATATCCCGCCAGGCAGGCGATGATCATCTGGGAGTTGTCGGGTTGTGCTTGTGCGTTTTTCATAATGATGGCAGTTAGAGATGGCACGCACAAAGTATTCACAACCTTCCAGGAAAGTACAATAGATGCCCTTCTTTCGGTGCAAGGCCTAGCTGCTCTGCAACAATGGGCAGCCACCTCTTGTAGCCTGAAACGACAAATGGTATTCAATCTACTATGGACTCTCTTTTGGATACCCCTCATGGTGTGTTTCTATTCCGTAAAGTTGGGAGGATTCATCGGAGTGGGAGCCACAACCCTTACGACCATTAACGCGCTCCTCAGGCTGAATGCAATATACTGGGCGATAGCCTTCCTTCGCTTGCCGCCGATACTGGGGCGGCAGCATTACAAGGTCTATGCATTCGATCCCAGTAGCTCGGACTGTGTTCAGCGCCTGTCTAATACCTTCGAGGCTGTGGCTTTTTTAGGCTCTATCGTGGCCGTCCTTTTTTCTTTGAACTTTATTCCCTCTCAGGCTGGTACACTGCTTGCGTACATCATAAGTATCTTCTGGTTGCTAACGGTGTGGGGGTTACTAGGTGGAATCTTCCTCGGCGCTCAATTTCAGCTCGGCAAGATCATCGGCCGGGCCAAGCAGGAGACACTGGGCGGCATCCAGGTCCAAGTTGAAACCCTGTATGCAGGCATGGAGAACCCTGACCGGGATACGCTGGCCACCATCGAGAAGCTGATGGAGCTACACGACCGCGTCAAGGCCACCAACAATTGGCCCGTGAGCTTCCGTGAGGGCCTGCGGTTTCTCAACACTCTGCTCATACCCTTGCTGGGCTTCATCCTGGCCAACATTGATCTCGTCGCCAGGTTCCTGCGCGGCCTTTTCGATTGAGATCCAATTTGTTTTAGCCACACCCAGATAAAATGAGCGGCCAACTGTCTACGTGGGCAGACTGGCCATCTGTTGCCAAGCTTGGGCTTTGGCTCACTATCCACTGGGCCAGCACTGAAGTTCAACTTGTGCAGGGCAATCGCATTTGAAATGCGCTTTGTCAAAGTTGTCATTCTGAGCGACCAAAGGGAGCGAAGAATCTCGTTCAAGTCAACGATTCAACCGCATACAACGGGATTCTTCGTCGCTGCGCTCCTCAGAATGACATCTAGAAGAGAGCTTGAATCCCAATGCGATTGCCCTACAACTTGTGCGAAGGTTGTAGACAGGAGCTTTGTTTTGCGGTATAATTGGGTTAAGCCGAGAGCATCAAACGCACTCCTTCATCGAGGCCAGTTCCGGATCGTAGGAGGCTATGGCCATGAAAGGAAAACTGACCAGAAGGAAATTTCTCCAGAAAGGGTTCCTGGCTGCGCTGGGAGCAGGGCTGGTGTCTTGTGCTGGCCCACAGCGCCTGGCTGAGATCACGCCGGTCAAGCCGATGGACACGGTAACGCCCCCGCCCACCTTCACCCCAGACGAGTTGCCAACTCGTCCTACATTCACCCTGACCGCAGAAGCACCCCCCACGCCCACTGCTGAAGGCATTCCCATCCCCGAACTCCACGAGGCACGATATTATCTCCAACTGGATGGCAACCGGGTGCAATGTCAGATGTGCTTTCGGCGATGCACTGTCCCCGAAGGGGGGCGGGGCTTTTGCCGGAATAAGGTCAACATCGGCGGCCGTTACTATACCATGGTCTATGCCCATCCCAGCGCTTTGCAGATAGACCCCATCGAAAAGGAGCCGTCCTATCACGTGTGGCCTGGAGCGACCATCTTTTGCACCGGCACGGCCAGTTGTAACAACCGCTGCAAGTTCTGCCAGAACTGGCACCTCTCCCAGAGAAGCTTCGAGGAAATAGAACACGTCGTCATCAGCCCCGAGCAGACCGTCGAACTGGCCCAGGAGATGGGGTGCGATGCCGTATCTTTCACCTACAATGAGCCCACAGTCTTTTACGAGCACATGTTCGATGTGGCCAAAGTGGCCAAACAGGCCGGCATGGGAACCCTGTTCCACACCAATGGGGGGATGAACGAAGAACCCCTGGCCGCGCTGCTGGAGCACATGGACGCCGTCACCGTTGACTTGAAGGCCTTTACACCAGAGTTCTATCAGGAAGTCAGCTCCTCCAAACTGGAGCCAGTTCTGCGCACCTTGCAGCAGATCCATCAGAGTGGCGTTCACCTGGAAATCGTGAACCTGGTAGTGACCACGCTCAATGACAATATGTATGATATCCGGCGCATGTGCCAGTGGATCCGTGACACCCTGAGTGATGAGGTTCCCCTCCACTTCACCCGCTTCTTCCCCGCCTACAGGCTGACCAGTCTACCCCCCACGCCCGCTGAGACTCTGGAGAGTGCTGTTCAGATTGCTGACGATGAGGGCTTGCAATACGTCTACATCGGCAACTACCCTGGACACGAGCGCAATAGCACCTTCTGCCCAGAGTGCGGCGAGAAGATCATTGCGCGCCTGCACTTTGCTGTTCTCTCGCTCGACGTTGAGAAAGGAAAGTGCCGCTTTTGCGGCCACAGCATACCAGGCATCTGGCGGGACGCTTGAGGTTGTGAAAAGGCATTGATGCAAAAATAGCACAGCCTCCAAAAAGTGGCAAAAGCACAGAGCCTGGCGGCTTTCTTAGCGAAATTAGGAACAGAATCCTATTGCCTTCGCTCTGTTTGTGTGGTAAAATAAAATTCAGGAGGGGTTTCTTAGAGGGGAGAGGAACGAAATATCGCCCTCGATGTCCCTGCCAATGAATGTGCAAAATGCGTAGCACACTGAACTGCCGATCTTGTCTCCGGCTGGGGGCAGGGCCGGCAGTTGTTTTTGGTATCTGAATCATCCTGTTGTTGGAGGAAAGAAGCGAGGAATCCAAGATGAGGGAACCGTTGAATGATATTACCATGGAGACGGGCGAGGACGAGGTTCTATGTGCGATCTTGAAAGAGACCATAGACCGTGCCGAGCCCGACGTGGCCGAGGCCATTCGTTTCTGTGCCATCCCCCACTGGTTCAACGAAGAGATCATCGCCTGGCTGCGGGGCGAAGGTTTAAAGCCCTCCCGCCGCAGCCGCGAAATCCTGGCTGCCCTGACCGAACTGATCTTCGTAGGTCCCTATCAGAAACGGGGCTGGGCCTACCGCGAGAACACACGCGATTTGTTGCTGCGCCGTTGGTGGGAGAGAGATGGCGAAGAGTTCAAGGAACTGAGTAGGCGGGCGGCGGGTTACTTTGCCCACAAGTTAGATGAGAAGGAGACGCTCTTGGCCAGCCCCCTCACCGCTGTCCGACGAGTTTTGGGCAAAGTGGAAACGCCTACTGAGTACGAGCGCGAAGAATACCAACGAGAGCTGATGTCTCACCTCCTGGTCGCTGATCCAGGACAGGGGTTTAAGCTATTCAGGAGGATGTTCAGGAGAGCACGCAGATTCCGTCAATTTGGTATATGTGCCCTGCTGCTCCAATTGATTGGAGAGCAAGTGGCCCATCTGAGCGCTGATGACCTATTGTGGCTGCGTTTCTACCAGGGGCAACTGGCCCAGGCTTTGGCTCAGTGGCCGGAGGCGCTGACGACCATTGAGGGACCGTGTAGAGAAGAGCTGCTACTTTCTCTGAAGGGCACATTGGCTAACGACCTCGGACTGTTGTACCAGGCCAAGGGGGAATGGGATCGGGCCATAGAGTACTATGAGCGCAGCCTGGCACTCAAGGAGAAGGTGGGCAATGAGTACGGGATGGCTCCCGCTTTCCATGACCTCGGATTGGTGTACCAACGCAAAGGGAATTTGGACAAAGCGATAGAGTACTATGAGCGCAGCCTGGCGATTCTGGAGAAGGGGGGCGACGAGCGCGGGATGGCTCCCATCTTCAACAACCTGGGGAATGTGTACCAGGCCAAGGGGGAATGGGAGCGGGCCATAGAGTACTATGAGCGCAGC
>SOHZ01000226.1 GCA_004377365.1 Anaerolineales bacterium
GCCAAGAGGGAGAAATCTACCCCCACCACCTCCCAGCCGTGGCGAACCAGGTAGATGCAGTTGGTGCCGGTGCCGCAGCCCAGGTCCAGCGCCCGGCCGGGTGAAAGGCCCTCTCCCTCGATGAGTTCTACCACCTCCGGCGGAGTCACCTCCGTGTCCCAGGGCGGCCGGCCCAGCAGGTAGCGCAGGTCGAAGGACCAGCTTCTACAGCTCAACGACGACCTCCGGCTCCTCGGCCAGGATAACCTCGAAGAAGGTGTGGCCCACCTTCGGGGGGATCGGATTGCTCTCCTCTGCGGTTTGCTGGGAATCAGGTCTCATGCAGCGGCGATGGCTACAGGTAGTAGCGATGTGATTGGAATGGCCTCTACCATTGAAGGTGTGTAGGTTGATAGAAAGAGAATATCGCTTACCGGGGGGCGTTGCAGAATATCAAGCACAATGTCTCAAAGTTCGTCGGATAGCTCGGCCAGACCCGTGAGGGGGAAACTATGCGGGCCAACTTTGGTTTTCTGCGCCAAGAGGGAGTAGTCCAAAAAGGTCAAACCTATGGCTCGACGCTCTCTCTTGTTGATGCGCAGCAGAATATGGTCACTCAATTCGATACCTGTTGCCTTCTCTCCAGGGGCAAATGAAACGTACAGGGTATCGCTCATCTCGTCATAGTTGAAGATTGGCTTGGTCATGATCATATCCTCACCCTATCTCTTTCTGATAGACGATGACAATGTAGTTGTTGGGAACCGGTTCACCGCCTGGCCCTAAACCGAAACAGCACAATGGCGATGATGTGTGTGTTGTCCTCTGCCAAGTCGTCAAACGGCTTCACGTAGCGGTATTTCTGCGGATTCAGAGGGTCTTGCTTTCACTTACCTGACTGAATGGTCTCTTTCAGATGCTCCTCATAGGCTGACATTTCGGGATGGTTCATGGGTTCAACAATGTGTTCCCACCGTTCATCAGTCAGATAGATGTCGTTACCGTAACGGTCACGAACCACCCAACGTCTGCCAGCCGTCATGATGTTTCCCTTGCCATGATTTCCAAAGGATTGCCGTATCCAAGATGATTATATCACAGAGAACCTGTACTGTCGATCTGGAACCGCCTGTGCCGCCTAACGCTTGAGTTGTGCTGCGGCACGAAGAGAGCAACAATCAAAAGTGATGTACTTCATGAAACACCACCCCACAGCCGATCATTGCTCCAATTTTACAGTAACCTGGCTGGCAAGACCAGCCCCGCCCAAACACTCGCAACAATCAAACGCAGCTTGGGCCGTCAGCACCAACGATTTGTTAGGGCGCACTTACTGTTGAGAATCTAGTGATCTACACAATTGCCAGGGGGTTAACTGGGCTCCCTACTCCTGAGGTTAACGGTAAGGGCGTGACAACGAATAAAATTTCGTAGACACGATCCGTGGCCAGTTGCTCCAGATTTAAGTTCTCTAATAAGTAAATGCCCAAGTCTCTTATAACGACACGATGAAACGGAAGTTTGTCGGGAGGTATAGTCTCGAGAACTTCTACGGCGTGGTTATCGGCACCCACCGCGACGATATCGTGTTGCTGTAGCCAGATAGGAGTAGACATGTCAAGTCCCGGCTCGCCGCTGTTGAACCGCTCCCGGTCTCGCTCGAAGAGTTTCATCCAACCCGTCTGAACCAGCAGAATATCGCCGGCGTGAATCTCAACATTTTGGCTGGCCGCGCAAGCGTCAAGATCAGCGGCGGAAATGGGTTCTCCCACATGAAGGTGATCGACCCTTTTCCAACCGGCGATATCCAACAGTACACCACGACCGACGATAGCCGGCACGTTTTCAATAGCGTTGCGGGTTCCGCCATCCGAACTGATGTGTTCGGTGACGTCAAAGCCGTTGTAAAGTTGGTTATGGTACCAGACGTGACACAGTGCATCAATGTGGGTGCCGGAGTGAGAGTGCATACTCACAATATCGTCCGCCCAACCCCCATCCGTTGGATCGTTGCCATAGCGCGTAGTCTTCCAAGTTTTATGGCGGCTTGGCCACTGCGGACCTTCGGCTTCCAGGGGCATCGCCAAGCTGTAAACTTTGCCGGTTCTAACCAAATCGGCTGCTTGTTTTATCAAGTCTGGGGTAATGAGATTTAAAGCACCTTGTTCATCTTCAGGGCCCCATCGACCCCAATTGCTTAATTGATTTGTCATGGCATATGCTCCTTGGATAATGAAACATAATAGTGTTCCTGGCATCCGTCGTGCCTTGCGCTCTAACGGATGGCGCATCAGCCGCCACGCGGCTTTCGCAGTGACACCACCAACCCCCCGACACGCCGCAAGCCCCACAAAGGCCCGTGATAGCGTGGTCGGGTGCAGCGAGTTGTTAGCCGGGCGCCACCCGGCACAGACCACCCCACACGGCGACAGCGCCACTCCCTGCCGCTCCCACCCCACAACTTTGCCGCCATGCCGGGGACGGGCCACGCCCCGGCAACCGTTCCCCCTCAGCCGCTCGTGCTCACGTAGCCCGCTCATCGGCGCCAGTCCCCGCTCGAAACGCCGTCACCGGCCCGAACGGGGCACTGCGGAAACAACGCCCTCCGCTCGTCATGGGCTGGGCAGCCCAGCCCCCGGCTCTCTGCACCAGCGTCGTGTCGCAGAGACTGGCTGTCCCCCCCTTCTCCCATTCGCCCGCCTAACACCAACCTGAACCAAGAGCAGACCTCAAGCCTGCACGGCTTCCGCTGGATATTTGCCCGGAATCTCCGCAATCCGCATGACGAGCCGCAAGGCTTCGTTTACGGCTTCATCGGTCGGAAAGGCTTGAACAACATCTGGCGCAAGCACAACCACATTCTTTCCCACCCGCCGATGAGGCGCGTATCTGCCCTTTGCGACAACGGTCATCTTGGATAGGTCGTATTCGTCTCGCAGTTCGTAATCGTCAGGGTCACTCGGCTTCCGCATAGAATTGCTCCTCTTTCTTCGTCGCCTTACGTGCTGATAATGCGAATCCGGCCTTCACGGTCTGTGTGGGCCAGCATTAGCAATCGACCACGGCTCGACAAGCCAATGGTAATATATCGTTCCTCGTCAACGGAATGTTCCTCATCAATAAAGGTGATGAACATCGGGTCGTCAAACACCGTTGCCGCTTCTTCAAATGAGACCCGATGTTTCTCAACGTTTTTGACAGCTTTATTCGAGTCCCACTCAAACTGAAGTTCCGCCGTCAAAGTGCAGCACTCCCTCTATGAATATTCGCGCCGGCTAACGACCCAGAGCTGAGCCGCCAGGCGGCTGCCGCAGTGAAACGCTGCGCGAACCAAAGCGCACCAAAAACGAAACAGACATCAACATAATTCTCGATAGTGTGGTCGGCTTCATGCGCTGGTTAGGCGGGCTTCCCGCCTTTTTCAGTCACCAGATAACTGTGAAATTTTGTCAAATTCATCTCTTAGCCTCTTATATGCTCCGTCCAATTCCTCTGCTTTCTTTTCCGCATTTCTCAAATGGGTTTCGTAAAATATCTGCCAACTATTATCTACCTCGCTGAATCGCTGGGACAGCCTGGCAATATCATTCCTTATCTTTTCTGCTTGCTCAGAAAGTTTCCTTGCATGAACTCCTGCTTTTATCAACTCAATCTTGTGTGACAATGTCAGGGGCGATACCGCTTGAACTCCTCTCGAGGTGTAACTCCGCAGAGTGTCATAAGCCTCGGTCACCAAGAAATAGTAAACACTTTCAGATGGTATGAAGGCAAAGGCAAACTCGGCAGAGCCCTTTTCTGGGCATACGTAGTCATCAGCTATCTTGTCGAGATGGCCTCGGACGTCCCTGATGAACTGCTTTTGGAATTTCCCCTTTTCTTTGGAGTCTTCTGCCTCCACCATCTTTCTATAGTTATCAAGCGGGAACTTCGAATCTATGCAGATAGCTCCCACAGTTGACTTGATATGCGCGTCTGGAACCTTCCTGTCAAGAATCCTCTCTCTGATGCCGAACATATCTGGAGGAAGTTGATCGGAGAGAATCTGTTCCAAAGCTATCTCACCAAGAGAAGCCCGTTCAACGGGCACTCTAAGCATTTGCTCAAGCGATCTATAGTCATCTCTGATGTCTTGGGCATAAGTCGCCAGCCTACCTATCTTCTCATCCAAGCCCGATTCTTTCCAAACGCTTGAAATGGCAGATTCAATATCCTTTGGTTCGACTCTGCCTCTCTGAAGAACCAAGTAGAGCAGTACAAGCAGGAGCACTATGACTACTGCAAGCAGAACCTCAGTTATGGTTATCATGTTTACTCTCTATTTCAGAAGCAAGTTTTAAATCGCGACAAGCCCGCCTAACGAAGAAGCTCACCTGCCCGCGCCGGATTGGCAGGCAACCCAACTATACAATAGCTCCGAGCAAAAGAAAAAAAGCCGCGATACAACAGAGTGTCGAAGGCGCGGGTCAGGTGCAGCGGGTGTTGGGCGGCTGATTAGCTTCCGTCTATCTGATGCTATTACCCGGCCAAGGGGGTATCCCTATTGGGATCCTAGACAACACAATCCTCTCGAAGATTGCCGCGAGCCCGATTCCAATTCCGAACATCAGGTAATCAAGCAAGTCGAATGTTCGACCAAAGATCGGAACACCGAAAT
>SOHZ01000389.1 GCA_004377365.1 Anaerolineales bacterium
CAAGGTCTTGGTCATCAATGACCAGAGCCTCTTGCCAGTACTCTGCTGTCTGGGTCTTAAGCTGAATAATCAGGGATGTGATCTCCTAATGCGTTTCGCGATGATAAAAGAAGTACGCCCGTGTAGCAGGCTGTATGGAATTATACCAGGTTTCAGTCATCTTGACAAACCTTAGGGTGCTGTTTGTCCAGAAGGGCACACAATATTCTGCGGACAAGCTTTCGTGCACCGCTTGCAGGGGGCTCGTTCAGGCAAAGCCATGGGCCTCTTTCTGGATACGAAAGAGAGCCAGGTGTTGCTCCATCATCTCGCGAATGGGCGGGTGATAGGGGCACTTCTCTTCGCACTCACCGCATTGGACGCAGTTCTCCGCCTGGAGCACGATCAATCCTAGCACATTTGGCCTGTAACGTCAAGCGGGCTTGACTTGGCTTTGGATTGCATGTATACTACCAACGTGGTGTGATCACCGCACTGTCAATCTGTGGCGCAATAGTGCCGCTTACTAAAGAGGAGATGAACTCATGAGAGAAGTCACTGTGGCTGTGGTGCAGATGCACCCCCGCCTGGCCGAGGTTGAGGAGAACCTGGCCCGCATGTCAGATTTTGTGGAGAAAATCTGCACCGAGCAAAATGTGGATCTGATCGTGTTCCCGGAGCTAACCACCACCGGCTACGAGTGTGGGGTGCGCTTCACCGACCTGGCCGAACGCGTGCCGGGCCACACCGTCAACTACCTAGCCGAGCGGGCCTCGGCTTTCAACACCTACCTGGCCTTTGGCATGGTGGCCAAAGAGAGGGTGGAAAGCATTCTCTATAATGCGGCCATCCTCATCGGCCCAGATGGCGAGATGTTGGGCCAGTACCACAAGGTGCACCCGCGCGGCGAAGAACGTCTGGCTTTCCGGCCTGGCTACCGCTACCAGGTTCTGGAAACGGGCTTTGGCAATGTGGGCTTCCTCCTGGGCTGGGATCTGGCTTTTCCAGAGGCAGCTCGCAGCTTGGCTCTAGAGGGAGTGGAACTCCTCTGTGTCTGCGCCAATTGGGAGCATCCCCACGTTGACGAATGGCGGACCTATGCCCTGGCCCGTGCCTACGAAAACTCTATTTTCGTAGCCGCTGCCAACCGTGTGGGCGAGGAATACACCTATTCCTTCTTTGGTGAGAGCATGGTGGTGGGGCCACGGGGCGAGGTGTACGCTTCCATTGACGAAGAAGTCGAAGGCTACGCTATCGCTAAGATTGACCTGGACGACGTGCGAAAGTACCGCGAGGAGTTCCAATTCATGCAATGCCGCCAGCCGCAGACCTATCGGGCTGTCGTCAGGAAGTATTAGGGACAGCCAGCGGCACTATTGCGCCACAGGCGGTTGGCTAATTCGGAGTGTTGCATAACTTCTTATGAAGCCTAAAGTGAGCATCGTAAAAGTGGGCCAGAGCGTGCCAGAGGCGGTGCGTGAGGCCATGGAACTGGCCGATTGGAAAAGTTCCGTGCCCAGGGGAGCCGAGGTAGCTCTAAAGCCGAACCTGGGCTTTGATTTTTTTCTGCCGGGGACAGTGACCGGGCCCTGGGTGGTGGAAGGGGTTATCCAGACCATCAAGGGATACGTAGGCCAGATTTATCTGGTCGAGTCGGGACAGATCCTGGTCAACGTGGAGAGAGCCTTGCAGCAGACGGGGATGGCTGATCTGTGTCGGCGCTACGATGTGCCTTGGATCAACATGTCAAAGGGTCCTTTCAAAAAGCTGATGGTTCCCGAGGGTTTGGTTTTGAGGGAGGTCGAGGTGCCGGAGATCCTCCTGCAGACGACCTTGATCACCATCCCAGTGATGAAAACCCATGGTCGCACGGTCATCACCGGAGCTCTGAAGAACCAGTGGGGTTGCCTCAGGGAGCTGAGGCACAACTATCACCTGGTCCTTGACGAGGCCCTGGCCGATGTGAATGCCCTATTCAAACCGGCTTTCGCCGTCATGGACGGCACCGTAGGACTGGAAGGCAATGGCCCCAAATCGGGCCGACCCAAGGTGGCTAACCGGGTGCTGGCCTCCGGCGATGCGTTGGCTCTGGATGCAGTTGCGGCCAAGGTCATGGGATTTGACCCCCAGGACATCGGGCACATTCAACTATGCGCCAGGCGGGGATTGGGCGTCGGCGATCCAGACCAGATTGAGGTAGTTGGTGATGATGCTCCTGGTCTCAATCTGGGGTTTCAACGGGGACGGAACAACTTTGTGGCTATGGTGGAGATAGCCTTGCGGCGGTCTTTTCTGCGGGGGCTCGTCTTCCATACACCGCTCCTCAGCTTCTTGGCCTTGGGAGCCATTTTGTGGTATTATATCTGGTACTATCTGGTCGCTGGGAGGCGTTACCGCGATTTGATTCTGGGCCACCCCTTTTACGGAGCCCAATGGAGACAGCTCGACAATCATCAGTAGCGGAGAGAGAGGAGAGTAGAAGGTCATTTTGAAAGTCGCCGTCATTGGTGGGGGCGTGGCTGGTCTGACAGCAGCCTACGAACTGTCCAAAGCCGGGCAGGATGTGGTTCTCTTCGAGAAAGAGGAAGAACTGGGCGGTCTAGCCAGTTCTTTCCCCCTGAGCGGTCACTATATCGAGAGATACTATCACTTTATTTGCCTCAATGATTCGGATCTCCTCGACATGCTGCGCGAGCTTGGTCTGGACTCCCGCTTGCGCTGGGTCAAAACCAGGATGGGCCTGTACTACAATGAGCGGCTCTATTCCTTCGGAGCCCCCCTCGATTTGCTGACCTTTGCCCCTTTCAGCCTTGTGGATAGGTTCAGGTTTGGCCTCATGATAATGTACACCAAGAGCCAAAGGCGTGACGGATGGAAGAGCATTGAGGATGTGCCCGTTTCCCAATGGCTGGTCGGGCGCTTTGGCCAGAGGTCGTATGAGGTGATCCACGAGCCCTTGATTCGCCTAAAGTTTGGGCTTTATGCGGCGCAGCTATCGGCGGCCTGGATGTGGGCGCGCATCCACCGGCTGGGCAAGTCGCGCACCAAAATCACCCAGCAGGAGAAACTGGGCTACATCGAGGGTGGAACCAAGACCCTGATTGAAGCTCTGGAAAGGCGGTTCCTTCAGAACGGTGGCCGTGCCTTCAGAGGCGTCGCCGTTCAGGCGATAGAGGTTCGGGAGGCAGAGGTTGCTGGCATCTCCTACAACGGTCAGCGTCATGCCTTCGACGTTGTGATCTCTACCATCCCTATTCCTGCTTTCGCTGCCATGCTCAACGGGGCCTCACCTGAGTATTTGCAGAAGATTGCACGGGTTGATTCCATCGGGGTGATGTGCGTGCTGCTTCGCCTGAACAAGTCCTTGACTCCCTATTTCTGGACCAACATCAGCGATCCGGCCATCTCCTTGGCGGGTGTCATCGAATACACCAACCTCAATCCGTGTTCCCATTTCGGCGGCGACTCGATCATCTATCTGCCCCAGTATCTGCCTTCCACTGACGAGAGATACACCCTGGCTGATGAGAAGCTTCTGGAGGAATACACAGGATACTTGAAAAGGATCAATCCGGACTTTAGCCAGGACTGGATCAGGGGATACCATGTGAGCCGCGATGAATACGCTCAACCTGTCTGTGAGGTCGGGTTCTCAAAATATAAGCCGGGCATAGAGACCCCGGTCAAGGGACTGTACCTGACCGATTCATGTCAGCTTTACCCCGACGACCGGACGGTCAGCAACAGCATCGGCCTGGGGAAAAGGGTAGCCCAGTTGGTGCTAGATTCAAAAAGAGTAGAGGGATGACAGCAAAGTAAGGGGGAAATGCGATGGCTACTTTTATACTGTTGTCCAAAGTATCGTCTGAGGGAGCTAAGCAGCTCAAGTCAAGTCCCTGGCCAAAATGGATGAGGAGTTCAATCGGCAGTTGGAAAAATACTGTTCAGAGGTCAGACGCGTGGCTAGCTATGCTTTGCTAGGGGCCTATGACTTTTTACACATTTTCGAGGCTCCTGATGCCAAGGTGGCGACCAAAGTAGCGGTCCTGGCCAATTCCTTCGGAGTGGCCACGACCCAGACGCTGACGGCTATACCCTTCAGTGAATTCAAGGATATCCTGGAGGAGATTTGAGAGGAAGCCCATGTCTACTTTTCTCTTGAAAAATGCTGCTCTCCTCATTACTATGGATGAGAAGCGTCGCCAGATAGAGCAGGGTGGCCTTTTGGTGCGCGACAACGTCATCGAAATGGTGGGGCCAAACAGCGAATTGCCCCAGGAAGCCGACCGTGTTATTGACGCCTCGGGGATGGTCGTCCTGCCGGGGCTGGTCAACACTCACCATCACCTCTATCAGACCCTGACCCGCGCTCTGCCGGCTGTTCAGGATGTGGAGCTTTTCGACTGGCTGGTGGCCCTCTACCCCGTTTGGGCCGAGTTGACCGCCGAGGCTGTCTACGTCAGCGCCCAGATTGGCTTGGCTGAGCTTATGTTATCCGGCTGCACCACAGCCAACGACCACTTGTATATCTATCCCAACGATGTCACTCTGGACGCCGAAATCCGCGCTGCTCAGGAATTGGGCATCCGCTTCCATCCCTGCCGGGGCAGCATGTCTCTGGGAAAATCCAAAGGCGG
>SOHZ01000654.1 GCA_004377365.1 Anaerolineales bacterium
CCAGCAGTCTGATCTCATCGCAAATCGTAGACACAAGATGGCAGTTGCTCTTGTTCTGCTGCTCTTTACCGGCTTGGCCGTAATCTACAGTATCGTGACTCCTATCTTTGAAGGTTACGACGAGCACTGGCATTACGCCTACGTCCAGCATATTGCAACTGGCAGGGGGCTACCTCGTCAGCCCCCAGATCAATATCATCATCTGGCACAGCAAGAGGCCAGTCAACCTCCTCTCTACTACCTGCTGGCTGCTGCCCTTACCTGGTGGGTGCCAACGGATGATCTGACAGGCTATCTCCGAGAAAACCCTCACTGGGGAGCCATTCCGTGGGACTATATAGATAATCTGAATCGTATGATTCACACTGATGCAGAACGCTTTCCGTATGAAGGGACAGTCCTGGCGGTTCATATAGCACGGATGGTCTCAGTACTGTTGGGAACGGGCACAGTCTATTGTACATATGCTTTGGCTCGAACACTATTTCCTACGGAGAACGACATTGCTCTCGGAGCAATGATCATCACGGCTCTGATTCCAAGTTTCCTCTTCATCAGCGGGTTGGTCAGCAACGATGGTCTTGTCGCCTTTTTGTCCAGCATTGCTTTACTGCTCCTGGCAAGGCTTTGGAGGAACCAGGTCTCGTACTCTACTGTCGCCCTGCTCGGAATTGTGCTGGGCAGTGCTGCCTTGGCAAAACTGAGTGGTCTGCTTCTATGGCCGTTTGCTGGTTTGATGCTGGCTATCCTGGCTTGGCGAAGAAGAAGTCTGGGCCTGTTTGTAAGAGCGACAACATTGGCCTTCTCGCTTGCAGTTCTAATATGCGGATGGTGGTATATCCGCAACTGGGTGTTGTATGGCGATATAACCGGCTTGAACATGATGCTGGACGCTGTTGGGCGCCGAGAGCCTGGCTTTGAGCTACAGGATGTATTGGGTGACTTTCAAGCGATCCGCTGGTCGTATTGGGCTTTTTTCGGCTGGGCTAACGTGCCCGTCGCTGGTTGGCTTTACCGGGTTTATGATCTAATCAGCCTGGTGGCTTTAATAGGTTTGGGCTTCTATATAGTACAGGCGATTCGAGGTCGCCGTTGGAATGATCTGCTGGCGATTGTCTTTCTATCCATCTGGTCATCAATGATCATTCTGGGCCTAATACGCTGGACTCTAGCCACTCCCGGCTCAAATGGTCGCTTGTTTTATCCAGCTATCAGCGCCATCTCGCTCCTGCTCGCTAGAGGATGGTTGCAGCTTGTTCCCCAACAAGGCAATGCTAAGCAATGGACGGTACTGGGAATAGGGATAGCTTTCCTTATCATCGCCGGATATGTTCCATTCTTTGTTATTGCACCCGCCTATGCTAGGCCCCCTTTTCTCTCACTGGAAGAAGTGGGCAATTATGTCTCTCAACGGATGAATATCCACTTTGAAGATCAGATTACTATGTTGGGTTACGAGGTGGATCGCCGAGAGGTAAAGCCTGGAGATTTAGTGTGGGTCACGGTTTGCTGGAAAGGCGAGAGGAAGATCGAAGAGGACTATTTCGTGTTTGTACATTTTCTCGTTGACCATGACTTGATAGCAGCGCAAAAGGATACCTATCACGGACTCGGCAGTTTCCCAACGTCACTCTGGCCAGCCGACGTAGCCTTCTGCGACCGTTACCCCCTGGTCGTACCAGATACCACGCCAGACTCAAACCAGGGACTCCTTTCGATCGGACTATATCACCGCACCGGTGAGCGAGTGCAAGTGTATTCTGAAGACTGGCAGCCGATGGGTGATAGCATACGTTTTGCCGGACCTCGTGTTGTGTTTCCAGAAGGTCAACAAAGGCTTAACTACGATTGGGGCCATCAAGTAGCGTTGGTTGATTATCAGTTAGATAAGACAGTGGTCGTTCCAGGGGAAAGTCTCAGGGTTTCCTCTTACTGGCGGGCGCTTCAGCGGATGCCAGCGGACTATGTTGTCACCATACAAGTAATGGATGAGCGCGGCACCAAGATCGGGCAGAGCGATATTGCTCTGAGTGTAGAAGGCCAGCCAACATCAGCCTGGCAACCGGGTACCATCGCAGAAGATCATCGCACCATCCAGATTTCGCCAAATGCAGCTCCAGGTGTTTACGAAATCAAGGTAGGAGTGTATGAGCCGTCCACCGTTCAGAATCTTACCCTCTATCGAAATCGGCAGGTGCTGTCAGACGGTGGTCTGCTGACTCTCTGGAAGTTGCGCGTACTCTCAGGACAACCGTTACAGGAGTAAAGGAGTTCACATTTTTCATTGATGGAGTAGACGATGAGTGAAATGGGTTGGATCACAATCGAAAGCGTCCTCAAGCCAGGGCGCTATTTTCTGCAAGGCAACGAAGCCTGCACCGAAGGGGCCATTGCCGCTGGCTGCAATTACTATGGCGGCTATCCTATCACCCCGTCCAGCGAGGTCATGGAGCGCATTTGCAAGCGCTTTGCTGAGTTGGGCGGAGGGCGGATCTTTATGCAGATGGAAGACGAGATCGCCTCTATCGCCTCGTGCGTTGGCGCCTCGTGGGCCGGGGCCAAAGCCATGACCGCTACCTCAGGCCCGGGCCTGAGCCTGATGCTGGAGAACATTGGCTATGCCATCATGAGCGAGACGCCGGTGGTGGTGGTGGACGTGCAGCGTGCTGGTCCCTCCACAGGGCAGGCCACCCGCCCGGCCCAGGGCGACGTGATGCAGGTCCGCTGGGGACCTCACGGCGATCACCAGACCATCGCCCTCTCACCTTGGTCGGTGGAGGAGATGTACAGCCAGACCATCCGCGCTTTCAACCTGGCCGAGCGCTTCCGAGTGCCGGTCTTTCTCCTGACCGAAGAGGCTGTGGCACACCTGCGAGAGAACGTTGATGTCCAGGCCGAAACGCGTATCTACAACCGTATCCGCCCTCAGGATAGAGAGCCGCCCTTCGGTGAGGCTGAGGTGCCGCCCATGCCCGCCTTCGGCCAGGGCCACAAGCTGTTGGTCACAGGCTCGACTCACGACGAGTGGGGCTACCGGCGCACCAGCAGCGCCCAGGTTCAGGAGAAACTGGTAACCCGCTTGAGCACAAAGGTCACCAACCACCTGGATGAGATCATCGAAGTGGAGGAGCATTTCTGCGATGAGGACCAACTGGACATTCTGGTGATCGCTTTCGGCTTCACGGCCCGCAGTGCCTGGCGGGCCGTCAAAGCGGCTCGCCAGGAGGGAACACGAGCCGGGCTTTTGCGCCTCAAGACGCTATGGCCCTTCCCAGAGGAGGCCGTGCGCCAACTGGCTCTACACAGCCGGGCCGTGCTGGTGCCAGAGATGAACCGCGGTCAGGTCCTGCGCGAAGTGCAGCGCGCGGCTCCCCAGGCCCAGGGCTATAACAAAACTGATGGCGAGGTCATCGTCCCCGCAGAGGTATGGCAGGCTATGCAGGAGGTGATACGATCATGAAACCCAGTATCAAAACCCAGGGTTCGACAGAATCTATCCTATCCTACATCCGTCCCGAGGTTTTCCCCACGCCCTTCTGTCCTGGCTGCGGACATGGCATCCTGCTGGGAGCCATCCTGCGGGCCATCGCTGACCTGGGGTGGGACATGGATGAGATGCTTTTCGTCTCGGGCATAGGCTGCGCTGCCTGGATCCCCAGCCCCCACTTTGCAGCCGACACTTTGCACGTCACTCATGGACGGGCTATTGCCTTTGCCACCGGGGCCAAGCTCTTCAACCCAGCTCTCAAGGTGGTGGTCATCGGCGGCGACGGGGACCTGGCCTCCATCGGCGGCAATCACCTCATCCACGCCGCACGGCGCAACCTTGATCTGACGGCCATCTGCGCCAACAACTACATCTACGGCATGACCGGCGGCCAGGTGACGCCTACCACTCCGTTGGGTGTACGCACGGCCACCACCCCCCAAGGCAACTCCGAACCGCCCTTTGACCTCTGCCGCCTGGTGGCTGCAGCCGGAGCAACCTATGTGGCCCGCTATTCCACCTACCATATCCGTCCCCTGATCCGCTCTCTCAAAAAGGCACTGACCCACAAGGGCTTTGCCTTCGTCGAGGTCCTCTCGCCCTGCCCGACCCAATATGGCCGACGCAACAAGCTACCGCAGCCTGGGGAGATGCTGCAGTTAATGAAAGAGGAATGTGTCAGCTTGCAGCGAGCCGAGGGGATGAGCGAGGAGGAGATCGAGGAGAAAATCCTCATTGGGGAGTTTGTTTCCTAATGCCCCCACCTTCTTTTTGGTCACGCTCTCGACAATCCCGTGATAGGATTGCCTGCAAGCATTATAAAAAGCCCCTGGTCGTTTAACCAGGGGCTTTTGGGGCTTTACAAAGCCAGCAGCAAGATAGAACCATAGGTTCGCCGCTATCGGCTCCTCAGTTCCCGATAGAGCAGCCAGGTGGCAGCCAGGGCTCCCAGGCCCAGCGCAGCCACCGGGATGTAGGGGAAAGGGGGCCGGGGGGCTAGGGCTACTTCAAAGGCGTCCACGCTGCAACGATAGCCGGCCGAGGCAGGATTGCTCTCTTCACTGACCGTCAACCGCAACACGTGCCGTCCATTGCCTGCCCCGTTCACCAGGGGCACCCAGGCTTGCCACTGGGTCTTGGGATCATAGAGGTCTATAAAGGAGCGCCCCTTTTCGTCCACGGGCAGGCCAGCCACGTCCCGGCCGTCCAGGGTGACCAGCAGCCTGCCGGCCTGGCTATCCCGCCGGGTGAGCAAGCTCACCTCATCGCCCTTGAAGATGAAGGATAAGCTAGCCCCGGGGCTCTCGCTGACCAAGTGAGCCTCTCCGCTAGCTCGTAGCTCGATGACAGCCTGCCAGCCAGAGTTAGCCACCACGGCCGGATTGGTTTCCTCGCAGTGGCCTGCTCCGGCTACTGTCGGGGCCACGGCAGCATCCTTGACGGCGTAGTATAGGCGCCGGGGTGTAAAGTCAACGTCCACCACACGGAAATAGTATTCGGGCTGGTCAGGAGAGAAATGACCCACCTGCCTGAAATACCAGATGTTGAAAACCCCTGCCCAAGGCCAGTTGGCTCTGGCCTCTTCAATGCCGCGCAGGGTATATTCAGCTTGCTGTTCCTCGTCCACTCGCTTCCAGGGGAGTTCCTCCTCGGGGAAATTCAGTGGATCGTCCGGGGCCGCGTTCCAGCCGTACTCGTTAAACCAGATAGGTTTTTGGGCGTCACCGTACTTCTCCATGATCTCCCGCTGCAAGAGGACCCGGGAGAAGTTCAGCACGCCGGGATCGGGTGGGTCGTCAGGGGGGTATTCGAAGCCGAAGGCGTTAGACGAGAGAATGTCAAAATAATCCTTGGCCCCGGCCTGGTACATCTCTTCCAAGAAGACGAGGTCATTTAGATTGCGTCGGATGGGGAACTCTTCCAAAGTTACGGCCAGGGGGGCGCTGAGGACGTAGACGTTGGGGTCGGCCTCCTTCGCTCGCTGGTAGGCGACTTTCAGCAATTCCACGTACTGAGCCGGGTTGACCTCCTGATCGCCCCACTCAGGGAAGATGTTGGGCTCATTCCAGATTTGGATATAACGTACCCGGCCCTGGTAGCGTTTGACAAACTCGTAGACAAAGTCGCCGTAGTCATTAAAATCATCGGGCGGACGTTCCGGGTAGGTGTTGTCCTGGCGTGTCCAGTCAGGGGGGCGGTCAAGGCGGGCAATGATCTGGAGGCCATACCTCTCATAGAGGTCAACGATTTGATCATATTTCCCCCAGCCACCGGTCTCGTCTGGAGAGATTCCCTTCCGCTTAGGCTCGATATCCGCCCAGACGAAATGCTGTTTAGCCCAGCCGATTCCAGCCTCCCTGGCCATCTGGACGGTTTTCTCCCGCTTCCATTCCTCTACCTCACGTTCCAGGAAAAAGTTCGCTCCATAGGGATTGACGTCGGTATTGGGGATAGCTCTGACCGGGGCGCTTTGGACCTCAGCCGGGTCCACTGCGGAGGCAAAGTGAAACAGAATTCCTCCTAGCGTAGCCAAAATCAGTAACAAGCCCAAAACAACTGCAGAAATCCTTACTCTTCTCACGCTTTCTCTTCTCCTAACAGCCTTAACATAGAGCAATGTCCCGGTCAAGCCGGGATGCGTAAAGTATAGCAGAAATCGCCCAAAAGTGCAAAGGAATGTCAGAGACAGGTCCGTTGACAAATAGTCATTGACGTGATATAGTAAGGTCACGATGAGGTATAACGAAAACAGTCCTAAACCATGCTGTGCTCTCACGATAGAAGCCCGGCGGGTGGAGATGACAATGGTGAGTCTATGGTGGAACAAGAGAAGGTCGTCCTGGCCCGTGAGATAACCCCTCATGGGGAGATACAATTACAACAGTGGATAGAGACCGATGGCCCAGGCCAGCCTGTCTACGAGATCATCTTTAACGGCGTCTTTCTGATGGCCAGCTACAACGAGCGAGCAGGAAAGGCAGTGGCCACCCTGGCCATCGATCCATTGGCGGGGGAGAGATGTGCTATGCGGGCCTTGATCGGTGGCCTGGGTATGGGCTATACTCTGCAAGCCGCTCTGGACTATGATGGAATCCAGGCTGTGGACGTGGTCGAGATCGAGGAGCACATCATCCATTGGGATCAGAGGTTCTTCGGTGAACTGAACAACCACGCCCTTTCCGACCCCCGGGTGCGCCTGATACAGATGGATCTGAGAGACTACCTATTCCAGACGGAGGAAACCTACGACGCCATCATCCTGGACGTTGATAATGGCCCCACTTGGCTGGCATTGGAAAGCAACCAAAGACTGTACGAGAAGCCATCTCTGGCCAGGATGAAAGACCTGCTGACGGAAGGCGGGGTGTTGACTGTCTGGGCGGCGGAAAAGTGCCCAGACTTCCAGAAGAGACTTGGGGAGATCTTTGGTCAGGCAGAGGAAATCACGGTACAGGAAACAGACAGACGCGGCCGGCCGGCTGATTATTTTATCTATCGAGCACGCTCACTGGACGGATAGAGGATTACCAATAACTGGTGGGGATGACCAGTCTCTGGCCAACCCAGATGCGATGGGGGTTGGCGATCCCATTGGCCCAGGCGATGGCTGTCACAGTCGTGTGATATCTTCTGGCGATGGAGTACAGGGTATCACCTGGCCGGACGATGTAGACCGTTGCCCCTGAAACAGCCGGAGGGGGCGCATAGGCGGGACAAGCGCCAGGGATAATCAGCCTCTGCCCGGCACGGATGTAACGTGGGTTGGATAGGCCGTTGGCTTGAGCTATGGCCCCTATCGTGGTGCCGAAGCGTCGGGCTATAGAGAAAAGGGTATCCCCCCTCCGCACGACATAGTAGCAACCCTCCGTGACCACAGGCGGAGGTGGTGTGGCGATGGGCTCCACCTGGACTGGCGTGGGAGAGGGAGCCATTGTGGGCTCGGCCGGAGCTGATAGAGGGGTCTCGGTTGGGGAGGGGACAGCAGTAGGTACACCCGGCACGGCCGTAGGCACTTGAGTCGGAAGGGGCGTGGCAATGACAACGGCGGTTTCAGTCGGTGGCCCCTCGACGGTGGGCGTGATCTCAGGCCCTGCCTCAGTGGCCGTAGGCTGCACGCTGAGGGCTCCCACTGCGACCACGACCTCACCGTCCAATATCTCGGCCGGGATCTGCTGACCATCGGGGTTGGCCAGCTTGGCACCGGTGAAGGCAAGCCGAGAGGTGCCTTCGCCTTTTGTTTTGACGGTTATCGTGGCCAGAACCCCACCGCCATCAACTGGCTCTCTGGGGGCTAACTGGCTGACGGCGTAATCAATGGTCCCTTGAACGTTGTCGGCCTGGTTCTGAACAACGAAATCGGGCGCAGGGAAGGAGCCCGTTTGAAGCTGGACACCAGACCTGTCGGGGTCGGCGTCCTGTATTTCCAGGTAGTTCGGATCGAAAGTCAGGTGGACTTCGGCCCCGTAGAGCCGGGGCACGCTCTCGATACGGATGGCGACCTCTGTCGTCCCCCCCGGTCCGATGCGTTGCCAGGCGGGGTCAACGCCGACCACTGTGACTCCAGAAGGCGCTTCCATTGGTCTCGACTCCACGACGCCTGTTGGTCTCGACTCCACGACGCCTGCGGGGGTGGGTCCTGCAGGGGCAACCTCCGGTGTGACCCCGCCTACCAGCGTCCACACCAGACGTCCTATCCCCAGAGCGATCAGGATCAGCACGACGGCGATCAGAGCCAGGGCCACCCAGAAAGTACAACCCATTTGCTCTTTGAGCGCTTTCAAGCGATCCAGCACCTTCCCCTCCTCTCGCCAGCCTCACTTCCTCTTTAGCACGATCAAGACGACAACGACAATTACCAGAGCAACTACCACCCCGGCGCCTATCAGAAGGCCAGAGTGCATGCCACCAGACACAGCCGTGGCGGCGATCTCCACCTGACCATCCACGCTCTGGGACGGGATCTCCTGGCCGTCAGGATCGGCCAGCTTGGCTCCCACAAAGGTCAGAGAAGAGGTGCCCTTGTCCTTGCCCTTGACGGTCACTGTGGCCAAAACCCCGCTTCCGTCAACGGCCTCCCTGGGAGCCAGTTGGGTGGCGGCGTAGTCAATCGTCCCCCTGGCGTTGTCGGCCTGATTCTGGACGACGAAATCGGGGCTGGGAAAGTCACCAACCTGAATCTGAACCCCCTCTGTATCTGGATCGGCGTCTTGAACTTCCAGTCGGGTGGGATCGAAGGCCAGGTGAACCTCGGCTCCGTAGAGACGGGTTGCGTTTTCGATGTGGATGGCCACTGTGACAGCGTCTGCCCCCTCCTGCCCTGGGAGAGGCTCCAGGCGCACCGTCGCCCCCTCCTGAGCCGACCCTGTGCCTGTCAATGGGCCGCTCAGCAGCAAGACAACGAGCAAGAGAGCCAGCGTCGCCACCCAACGGGAGTACAGGGGAAACCGCTGTCGGAGGCTATTAAATGTGTTAAAGCAATGTATCATTCTTCACCCCTTTGTTGTTGGCCTCAGTGTAGCATAGCTTTTAAATGATGTCAAATCGAGGGACGAGAGATAAGGGATAAGGGAAGGGGATAAGGGATAGGGGACAATAGGCTTGGTCACCGGTCAATGGATCAAGTGGATACAAGATTTTGATATGAAAAGGGTGGTGATGCGGCTGGCACACCACCACCTCTCTATTGGCCTACGATCAAGGCTGCTACGGCGTCATTGACCAGGGCGTCGGCCCTGTTCGGAGAAAGTTGGCTGCGGACATAGTCAGGTCGAGGATGTTCACTACGCTGTCGCCGTTGACGTCGGCGCTCAGGTCTGCTCCGCGGAAACGGAAGGCGATGTACGCTATGTCGCTGATGTCAATGGCGTTGTCCGGTTCTGGGTCTTGCGGTGCGACGTCACCGCCCAGCAGCTTGGTGGCACCCAGGTCCGTGCACACCTCTCCAGCCACAACGGAACCGTTAGCAGAATCCAGATAGGGATACATGCTGGCAGATACTTCGTAGGTATCTTCTGGAGCCAGATTATCCAGCGTAAAGTTGCCAGAGTCATCGGTGGTGGCCGAAGCCACGACGACCCCGTCCTTCTCGGCCGTCACAGTGGCCCCGCTGTGGTAAGGAGTGCGATCAGGGTAGCGGCCCTGGAGCTGGACGGAGCCCGTGATGCAACCAAGCCCTTGACCATCGTAGCAGACGCTGCCAGGCGGCTCGATGTCCACGGTGATGGCATACCCGTCCGCGTCGGACATCAGGGCGTCCACAACGCTCACCGGGGAGCATTCCTCTTGCTCCACGGTGTTGCAGTCAACCGCGGCCTGCCAGGTGATGGTGGCGATGGCAGCGTCGGTGGCGTTCTGCACGCTGTCTCCATCTTTCCGGCTCACGGCGAAGAGAATCGTGCCGGTCGCGTTGTTCACCTCTTGCACGACGACCTGCTCGTCCAGGGGGAAGAGACCACCCTCGGCCGCGATCTGGACTCCGGCGAGGCTATCGTCGGCGTCCATCACCTGAAGCTTTGCGTCGTTAAAGCTGAGGTGAACCTCAACCCCATGCACCCCCGGGTCATTGGCGATGGAGACCAGGATCTGGCTGGTGCCGGTCTCTCCGCACCTAAACGACGCATCGGTGACTTTGACAGTAGGGTTGGAGTCACTCGGCCCGGCGGCGAAGGCGCTCACCAGCGGTAATGTCATGAGAGTCGCTACCGCCAGGGCCAACATCAGTTTCTTGCCTTTCATTTGTTTTACCTCCTTAAGGTTTTGTTGTCCAATAGATTGCTTTTCTTCTGGGAGGAGATGGTGCACTCACACCCTATCCCCTCCTGGTCGGGCTATCACCAGGGTATGGGCCCTGACTGGCCAAAGTTGGCCGCCGTTACGGTCAGGTCGAGGATGTTCACCTGCTCATCGCCAGTGATGTCGGCGAGCACATCTGTCCCTCCGAAGCGCGAGGCGATGTAGGTGACATCGCAGATGTCAATGACCCCGTCAGGGACGGCATCGCCGCCCAGCAGGGTGACGGTGCCCATGTCTATGGATTGCCCGGGATCGTACGGGACGCCCGTCCTGCGAGCACGCAGGTAGCCCTGCTTCCAGGCCGTCACTCTATAGGTGCCAAATTCAGTGGGGATGATATTGAAATGACCCTCGGCATCGGTGAAGAGCTGACAGCAGCCGGGGTCCTCAAACAAGGCTGACACCATGGTCCCACCGTGGTCGTAGCGCCCCTGGAGCTCGATGGTCCCTGCGATCCCGCCAGCGGGATCGCAGACCTCCCCGTGTATGGTTTCGTCCATGGTGATGGGATACCCGTCCGCGTCGGACATCAGGGCGTCCACAACGCTCACATCGGAGCATACTTCCCATGGTTCCGTCGTGATGGGGCAGTCAAACCCAGACTTCCAGGTGATGGTGGCGATGGCGGCGTCGGTGGCGTCCTGCACGCTGGCTCCACTTGTCCGGCTCACGGCGAAGAGGATGGTACCGTCCTCGTTGTCAACCTCCTGCACGATGACCTGCTCGCCCAGGGGGAAGAGACCACCCTCGGCCGCGATCTGGACTCCGGCGAGGCTATCGTCGGCGTCTACCACCTGAAGCTTTGTGGCGTCAAAGCTGAGGTGAACCTCAACCCCATGCATCGGTTGGGGTTCGCCCGGGTCATTAACGATGGAGACCAGAATCTGGCTGGTTCCGGTCTCTCCACACCAAAACCACTCGTCGGTGATTTTGACAGTAGTGTCAGGGTCTCCCGGTCCGGCGGCGGAAGCGGTCATCAGCGTGGGAAAGCCAAGGCTAATCACTGCCAGCAGGATGAGAAGCAACCGGCAGATCCTCATTATTACTTTTATCCTGTTCACCTTATACCTCCTTGATCATAGTCCGCTGAGTTGGGGGGCGACATGTCCCCCAACCAGCAGTTGAGGCGGCCGAGAGGCTACTATGCCGCCCAAGACGTTGGGCCCTTCATGCCAAAGTTGGCCGCAGCCACCGTCAGGTCCAGGATGTTCACCATGCTGTCGCCGTTGACGTCGGCTGTCATGTCCGCTCCGAGGAAACGGGAGGCGATGTACGTTATATCGTTGATGTCAATGATGTCCGGGTCTTCTGGGGTTGGCGGTGGGACGACATCACCGCCCAGCAGCTTGGTGGCACCTATGTCGGTGCACTCCTCTCCGGCCACAACCTGCACACTTGAGGCCATGGCATCCAGATAGCCGGGCATCTCGGCCATCACTTCCCAGGAAGTGCCTGCCTCCAGCCCCTCCAGCTTGAAGTGACCAGTGGAGTCGGTGTCGGCTTCATACGCACCGGCCATCACATGGACCCCGCTAAAGTCGTAGCGGCCCTGGGGGCTGACGTAGCCCTCGATGCAGCCCGCAGTGACACAGGCGGGAATGGTGAGGGTGCCACTGACCGCGCAGTCCGCCACGACGAGGTAACCATCCGGGTCGGACATCAAGGTGTTCCCCGCCACTATCACTGCGGTCCCCACCTGTTCTTCTGGACACTGACCCGCGCACTTCCAGGTGATGGTGGCGATGGCGGCATCGGCGGCATTGAACACGGGTGTTCCGTTGCTCTGGGCCACGGCGAAGACGATAGTGCCTACCGCATTGTCAACCAGGTTCTGACCGATGCGGAGGTCGCCATCGAAGAGCTCACTTTCCACCGCCAGTTGGACGCCGTTACCAGAGTCGCCGTCGGCGTCAACTACCTGAAGCAGGGTGGGATCGAAGTCAAGGTGGACCTCTACCCCCCGCACCTCCTCAGGATCAGTCTCCTGATTGGCAATGGTGATCAGAATCTGGCTGGTAGCCGTTGACCCGCACTCCAGTGTTGCGTCAGTGATAGTGATAGTCGTGTCAGGATCACCCGGCTCGGCGGCGGATGCGGTCATTGCTGTGGGCAGGACGAGGAGTGCCACTGCCACCAGGGTAAAAACTATCTTCCTATTCATCTGTTTTACCTCCTTCCTATTAGGATTCTTGAGATTTCTGCTCGCTTGGAAGCGAACTTTTGGCATGGTCCCCCATCCAACCTAAGTACCCAAGCAGGCGCCTGACTTCCACTGCAAAAGCAACGAACCGGCCGAGGTCTCTCCGCAATCGGTCGCTTCGACCTGGTAGCGTCTGCTCAACAGTGCATTTCCCGAGCGGGCTCTGTGCATCCGATCTCAACTGTTCATAAAATGAAATGGGAGGGCCTGTGAGCGAGTTTGGGGTGAGTTGAGTCGTGTTGGGAACCAACACCTTTTGAGGGAATGTAATGTGTGGAGCGTACTCTGCTAACTTGAGCTTATCCCATCCGCGGATTTGGACAAGCACCTATAATAACTATAGCAGAGTGGGGGGAAAAATCAATGGGAAAAGAATCCTAGAAGGCAATAGGAAAGATGTCCTATCTGAAAACGATGCCACAGATTGATACCAGGGACGTGCCTCTCTGATCGGCCGGACATTGCATGTATCCTGAGACCTCACCCTTTGCACCATCAAGGTAACGGAGGGTCAGATATATGGGAGGCAGACCACAGATCCGCCTCCGATCCTGCTCCTCTTTCACTCCCTGGAAGAAAGCTTTTGCATCTCCTGTGCAAATGGCCGCCATCAACTGCTGGTCGGCTGCCGTGAGCCTGGCCCGCCCGACAAAGTCAACGGGATAGGAATCGCCAAAGGCAGGACCCACGTGAGCCAGATCACCAGCAGCCACGACGATGGTCCGAGATGAGGCCGTCGCTGTCCTCAGAGCTTTAATAGCGGCTGACATCGTAGCATCTTGCTCCGGTTGATCATCCTCTGTCACGAAGCGATGGAAAGAACCGCAGAGGATAGGCACCAGCTCACACGGTCCGTCTCCCTGGTCCCCCAGGAGATAGTGTAGCCAGACCGCGGCCAACTCGATGGAATGTTCGACGCGGTGGTGCAGTTCGTCACGGAAGGCGGTTTCATCTCCCATGGCCTGGGCCATGTCCTCAACGATGTGGCGCGCTGTGGGAAGCACTCCCCAGGGTGTGGCGTAGTGCTGGCGGGTCAAAGTGAGCCCCTCCTCCCCGCTGAGGTGGTCGGTACCAAAGATAATGGCTATTTCGGCCTCACGCACCGCCTCGGCCACCCTGTCCCACACCTTAGCGTAGACCGGCCCGCCCCGTTGATAGTCAATGTGAGGGCTGACCAGGCCACGTATGGGACGATCATCCGTCTGCTGACCCGTGTCGGGCACAGAGTCAACGGTTCTCTGCAGCGTATCTCTCAGCTCATCGGGGTCCGCCGGATAGTTGATGCCAGCCAGATCCAATGGACGCCAGGGCGCTGTCCGGAACTCTTGAAGCGCGGCAGTGTAGGCCTGGGCGAACCGCTCGTTATCCAGCAGCAGGGCATTGTCCAGTTGGGCCAGGATTTGCTCCAGGGCTGTGGGAGTGAGACGGAGGCCAGCGCGCACGGCCAGGGCTGCCCTCAGTTCCGACTCGTCACGGGTACCATCGCATAGCTGCAGCAGCAGGCCAAGCTGAGGACGCAGGAGAACAGCCTGGTCGCTCAACCGCAAGGGATCACGTAGCACGATAGCGGGCTGGCTACCACGCTGCACCAAATGCGCTTCGATTGCTCTGAGTTTGGGTTGCATGCCTTTCTCCATCTCTCCAATTTCCAACTTCCAATCTCTAATCTCTAATTTCTAATCGGCCTATGAAAACACTCTCCCCCAGGGATTTCAGAGAAGGGTACGAATACATGCCTACCAGCAGACGGTATTTGCCCGGTGGGGTCTCGGGTGGCACGGTGAAGGCGTGCTCGTCGCGCAGGATCTCACCGGTCCGCCAGAGGTCTGTGGGATAGAACGCACCGCCAGGCTGCTGATCGCTGCCAGCCACTCTCTGCCCCTTCTCGTCTACCAGGTGCACAAAGCTGGAATAGACCCTCTCCAGTTTTCCCTGGGTTTGCCAATAGAGGGCGACGCGCAGTTCCTCGCCCGGCCGGGGGCTAAAAGGCTCCTGATCATAGCCAATAAGGAGCACCTCCTCGCTTAAAATGACACGCTGAGAATAATCGGGAGCCTTGTTTACAGCCGGCCCGACGACCTGGACCAACGAGCCGAAAGGCTCAAGTTGGTACTTGATCTCCAAACCGGGCATCTCTTTGATGAGATAGATGGGACGTCCCGTGGTCAGAATATCGTCAACGAGCCGGACAATGTTCTCGTAAGTCGGCTCAGGGACGATGCGGGGGAAGAGGCCATTCAGGTCCGGCCGCCGGCCTTCTACGAACTGGTAGTACCAGAGGGGCATGATCTCATCGCGATCGTTGCTGACCAGTATGGCCCGCCAGGGCAAGCCCTCGGCCAGGATCTCCTGCCAAAGGTCACGGACCTCGTAGTTGTGGCTCTGGTCTGTCTGAGAATAGTTTCGGGCCAAGAGAGCGAGGGGCAGGATACAAAGAGGGATGACTGCAGCCAGGGAACCCAGAGAGCGGATGCCCGATATTAGTTTCTGGTACCTTTCTTCCCAAGAACCATAACGCATCGCGGTCCCTTTCCATCTGACGATGCCTTCGCCAATCCCCTCCCCCAAAGTCGCTGCTCCGAGAGCCAGCCACAGGGCAAAGACCAGATAGGAGGGGATAAAGAGAACAAAAATGTCACCGATAAAGTAGACCAGGGTGAAAAGGAGATTGGCCAAATAGGTCAGCCCGGTGAGGGCCAGGAGGGCCCATCGCCGTCCAAAGGCCAACCTGAGCACCCCCAGGAGGCCCAAGGCCATCCCCACCAGGCCGAATTGACCCCGTAAGAGGTCGGCGGCCATTCGCAAGCGCGGCAGGGTCTCCGTTCGGTAGCCCAGTTCTCCTCTGAACATCTGCCCCATGACCAGGTTGAAGAAACCCTGGGGGGTGTTTTGGTAGAGGACCAACTCTTTGTCCGCGCTCAAGGGAAGACGCACATAAGGCGTGAAGGGGGCACGCCAGGGGATGTAAAGGTAAAGCAACAGAGGCAGCAGGAGCACCAGCAGCGCTTTCAGGGCAAACTTGCCATCGTGGATCATCCGTCCGCCCGTTGCTGTGGGGCGGGTTTCCACACCCGCCAGCCAGAGAAAGACGGCCACGGCTGGGGCCAGGAGGAGCATGGTGCGGTGGTGCGTGAGGCTGAGACCGTAGGTGAAAGCCACGAGGAGCAGACAGGCAGCCGATTGACGAGTCTTACCTGCTGCCTTTTCCTCACCCCTATCCTCTGCTCCAGCCGGATTGCAAATCCGGCTGGGTCGCCAATTCGCACCTGTTGCCGCTTGCCATCTCAGGAGAAGATAGAAAACCAGGACCACGAAGAAGGCATGGAGGCTGTACACCTCGGCGATGATGGCCTGCGACCAGAAGGTCTGTGAGACGGCCAAAGTGGCCGTGGCCACCAGCGCACTGACGTAGAGAGTACCCTGAGGGATACCCGGACTGACCAGGCGCAGGAAAAGGATGGAGGTTATGTAAAGCAAGGTCACGGCAGCAGCAGCCCACAGAACGGAGAAGAGGTTCATGCGGTAAGCCACGTCGCCGAGAGGCAAGACATGCGACCAAAGCCAGCCCAGCATCGTATAGAGGGGATAGCCAGTAGGATGAGCGATGCCTGCCATGTAGGGCACGAATTGGAACTCTCCGCCGTCGGCTGTCAAGACAGTGGGAGCGGCCGTTCTCACGTAGAGAATCAAACTAAACAGGGCCAGGGTCATGGTCATGATGAGATTTGTCTTGGCTCTGATCCATTGCACCATGTTTCAGCCACCCAAATTCTGTAGATCACGAATTGCTCCCGCTGGACCACAGACTTCGGCGAGCCCCTCGGCGAGCTCGGGACGAAGGCTCAGTCGAGCCGTCCAGCGGCCTAAACGCGGACTGTGGTCCGCTTTGAGCTTTAAATCGTGATCTACTGAAATTCTCTCCAGGCTATGGG
>SOHZ01000292.1 GCA_004377365.1 Anaerolineales bacterium
AATCCCCCAGCCCCAGATGGGCAAGCCGCCCCGGACGGCAGGTTTTGTTTCCCTGACTTTCTCCCTATGTTCAAGGCTGATCTTGCTATCATTTTGATTTTTTTTCATGGTGCTTCCTCCAATTCCGAGCGCGTTAGACCGGGCCTCTCTGGCCACTCATGGGACCTCGTGGGAACTCACGTACCACCGAAGCCTGCGGGCGGGTTCACGGATAGAAATTCTCAACTACCGAGTATTACGACAATGTCACATTCTGTCATTGCGAGCGACCGAAGGGAGCGAAGCAATCTCAACCTGGCTTGCTTGACTGAGATTGCTTCGTCGCTCCGCTCCTCGCAATGACACCGATCCTGATCGAAATGTGACATTGTCAAGGTATGAGAGTATGAGAAACCGTTACTACTCCCCTTGAACACTCAAAAGAGGGGCAAAAGGTTCATTCCCAATCAGTACTTGAGAAAAGCTTCGGTCTGCAATAAGAGTAGCCCTATCCTTCCTGGGGCCTACTCCCCTGGTCTCGAAAGATACTCCCCGAACATCCTCCCCAGGGAGGATGTTTTTTTGTGTCTGATGAGTTAGAATGTAGGAGTGACACGGACCCAACCTTACTTTGCTGGCTGGCCTATCTTCAACCGAAGCGAGCGCCGCTGAGAGGGGGATGTGCTCAAGTGAGACAAACACCCCGATCAAAGAATCGTGCTGACTTGATTAACTGTGTTGGGGAAGCAGCCCTTGGCGTTCATGAGATGTAGAACGCGCCGTTTGCCAATCTTACTCAAGGAGGAAAAGCGTGGTTAAATGTCCGGTTTGTCAGGCGGAACATCCAGAGAACACTCCCTTCTGCGACGAGTGCGGGTCCTATCTTCTAGGAGGCGATGGGAAAGAAACGGATCTCCTGCCCGCCGGTGGGGTAACCTGGATGAACAGAGAGGAAACGAGCGGGGCTCCTGGAGTGGATGTCACCTCCCCCCTGAGTCTCAAGTTGACGATACCAGAAAGTGGCCGCGAGGTGGAAGTGCCTCTTACAGAAGAGGTGAACATCGGACGCCTGGATGTGGTTAGCGCTACCTTTCCAGACGTTGACCTGACCAGAGATGATGCTCTGGACAAAGGGGTCTCCCGCCACCACGCCAAGATCACCCGGCGCAGACGCGAGGTCTTTATCGAAGACTTGGGCAGCATGAATGGAACTTTCGTAAATAGCAAAAAGCTCACGCCCTATCTCCCTGAGGCGCTAAGGAACGGTGACCAGTTACAACTAGGTAAGCTCATGCTGCGAGTTAGCTTCACCAAGTAGAGGCATCAACGATCCGCATAACGCTTAAACAAGCTTTTGAGCCCCTGGCCAGCCAGCATCAGGCTCTACATAGGAAAGCCCTCGCGCCCCTTCACCCCTTTGTGAAGGGGCTTTCTTTTTGCCCGAAACGGGCGAAGGTGCTAAAGTTGGTAAGATTCTCGACACCGTCCCGGAATTTACCTTTTTCTAACCAATCTCTGACCAATCTCTAACCGGATTCTAACCCTTTTATGATAATATACAGGGGGGTTTTATTCGGATCAGGAGGAAGTTGGCTTTTGTTGTTCTTCCGTAGAGAGCTAGCGAGAGCCCAAATAGTTCCGAGAGTTCGGATTAACGTCCATCGAGTATACCAGTTGCAACAGAGAGCAGTCGAAGAACAGTAACGATGCCTGATGGAGAGGAGGACCACTGATGGCAAAGATTCTGTATGTCGAAGACTATGAAGCCCAACGCGATTTTATGGTATGGCTACTAGAGCTATGTGGTGGATACGAAGTTGATGTGGCCTGCAACGGAGAGGAGGGGGTGAAGAAGGTGCGGGAGTGGCATCCCGATGTCGTATTGATGGATATACGTATGCCCGGCCAGATAGATGGCATCGCAGCCATCCGTCAATTGCGCAATGGCCCTGACACAGTGGATATCCCCATCATCGCTATCTCAGCCTGGGGCGGTTTCGAATACAAGGCCTTGAAGGCCGGGGCTGACTTGTACCTCGCCAAGCCTGTGCCTGTAGACGAGCTGTTTGCAGCCATCAATCGCCATTTGAGGCAGCCATCTTTATCACAGGGCGCCTTTCTTGGCTCGGCGGTCGAGAGAGCGTGAAGGTGCACTTATTCGATTAGTAAGATTCTGCTTATGGCGCTAAGCGGAAGCTTGAGCGGCTAGCATCGCCTCCAGATACCGCGCCGGATTCTCAGTCATCTTGTCCACGATGCGGGCGTAGATGCGCGTTGTGTCTGTGCTGGCGCGGCCTAGTTGGTCCGCTATAGCGTCTAGCTTTGCGCCCCCGGCCCTCGCCCACGTCGCCGCCGAATGTCTCAGCGAATGGCAAGAGATACCTTTCGCCTTCAGTCAAGTCCGACAGGTAGGAATCTATCAAATAGCAAATGGCCCGCGCCGACATTCCCCCACCCCTGTGAGCCCGGTCCAGGGAGACGAACAAGGCAGCTCCCCCCTTGCATGATTGCGCTTTATCGAGTACAATACGGGCAGTGAGAGCAAACGGTAACGCTTGTCTATTGTGTCTACTATTATGAGCTATTCAAGCTCTGACAGGGAATGAGAGACAATGGAAACTGAATTCAGCGCAAGCAGGCGCGGGCGAGTGATCGAACGTATCAACCAGCATTTACAGGACCTCGATTATCAGACCCTCTTAAAGCTCGACGAGTTCACGGAGCAGGTAGAGGCTGACAGGGAAGTACTCGCCGCAGAGGGGATGACCCGGCGACGCTTCCTACAGGGTGCTCTGGTCGGGGGAGTGGCCGGCCTGGCTGTGGGCGCTGGTGGGGGCTTGGTGATCTGGGAGACGGGCACAGCAGTGAGACGCACGGCGGCCGAGTTGAAAGCAGCCGCGGAAGCCCTCAAGGAGTTGCTGGCGCTTTACGAGAACCTGGAGAAGATCGGGCTGGACGCCATCGTGAGCACCGGCGTGGCGGCTGTGGGTTTGCTGCTCGAGGGGGTAGAGAGTGGGAGCTTGGCCATCAAAGCCGGTCTGGACACAGTTGAGAGGCTTCTCCTGAACTTTGAGGAAGCCTTCCCAACCATTCGGGCTGGCATCGAGTGGACAGAAAGGGTGGTCTCGGCCTTCGCCGACAAGTTGCAGGCCCTGGAAGATGCCATAGAGGGGGTGCTGGAAAAGGCCCAGCCCATCACCAAGGCCCTGGGTAGCTTTTTCAACCTTGTGCTGGATTTGCTGCCTTTCGGCTACGGTGATAAGGTCAGGGCCATCCTCGACCGCATTGATGACATCGTGACCAGCATCCCCCAGGCCGTAGAGGGCATCAACACCAAACTGCTGGAACCTTTGCGCCGTGACTGGTTCTCCGAAGAGGAGGGCAAGGGCCTCAAAGGTGGTTTGATAGACCCCATCGTGACCGGACTCCTGGACCCCCTGGAGGCTTTCCTGGGCAAATTGGCCGAACTGGTGGGCAGTTGGGAGGAAAAGCTGTCCGGTCCAATCCAGAAGGCCATCAGTGAGCGCGACGACATCCGGGAGCAAATCGCCCATTATAAAGCGGAAGAGGGCCTGGCTTGAGGATATAAGTGCCATTGAACAATGCCCCACCGCCCTATGTCCAATTGCCTCGCCCCAACTCTCTCTCGAGTCTGGCAACCTCTTTCTTGACCAAGTCAATCTCATTCAGCAATTCGAGCGGTGGGTTTGGCCCATACCTGGCCTTCCTTTCCTCCAACCTCCAAAGGTTCTTGCGTTCGAGCTCGTGCAGGCGCTTCAGGTGGTCATGATACTCTGATTCTTGTTGCCTCTCTTTCTTCCTCCTCAGCACCACCCACAGGATGAACAAAAGCAAGGCGATGGCAGCCAACCCGCACAGTGAGCATTGAAGAGGATTGGATAATGCCGCCACAGCCAGCGCCTCCGGCAGGGTTGGCGTGGCGGTAGGGGGGGGCGTAGGCAGCGGGGTGGGAGTGTCGGTAGGAGTTGCCGTCGGCGGTGGGGCAGGAACGGCGGTGGGCGTCTCAGTTGCAGTCGGCGTGGGTGGGACTGGAGTCAGGGTAGGAACTGGAGTAGCCGTCGGAGAGGGCGACACGATGGCAATGGCAACCGTTGAATGGTCATGAACGGGTATCCCCGGCGGCAGAGCAGCATCCAAGATCACGTTGACCACATAAGCCCCAGCGTCATAGCCAGGCTGGAACTGTCCACTACAGACCAGCACGTTGCTCTCGCCCGTCCCCGTGCAATCCAGACCCGTTTCCTCGGCAACCCCACCGCTCTTCAAGAGCGCCGCTTTCAGTTCGACATCTACCAGGGAAGCACCCCCAGCAAGGTGGACCTTGGCCTCTAAGGGGATGGGCTCGTCAGATTCATAGGCTGAGCCCTCCACAGGTTTCAGACACTCCAGCCAGGGCGACGGAAAGATTTCGACCTTTGCAAACTCGTACACCTTCGTCCCATCCCGCAACGTGGCGTTAAAAGTCAACCCGTATTCGCCCTCCTGGTCCGTATCGTCAAAACGGCCCACATAGACCCCATCCCGCTCTTCAAGGCTGAGCTGCTTTTCTGTGCCATCCGGCTTGGTGATCGAGACCTTGAAATCTCGTACCGTGACAGCAGTGGGTTGTTCGCCTTTCCGGATGACCTGAGCCCTTATCTTTATCGGTTTGTCTGTGGGCAAAGCAGCTCCGTGAGATGGCTGTTGAACCTCTATCAAATATAAGGAGAAAAGGACGTAGCTGAAGTAGGTGCTGCCCTTCCCCTCGAACACGACCCGCCAGGTGCCAGCCCAGGGTTCGCTGCGCTCGACGCTCCATACTTCATAGTCCACGTCCTCTCTCCATTCCACGCCCTCGTCCCCTGGCTGAATAGGTTCCTCCTGGCCAGGCCTGAACACCTTGGCCTTGATAGCGGGACTGTCCTTGCCAGAAATGGTGAAGAAGATCTGGAAATACTCCTCTTCAACGGTGTACTCGAATTCCTGGACCTCCTCGATTTCGAGCCTTTTCGAGTGGACCACACCGCACAGCAACCTGGCGAACACCCCCGTGACCGCAGAGCCGATTTCATCAAGGGGAGTAACCGTTTCGTAGTAACCTTTCGTCGAATCGGCTGACGCTTGCCAGAACCTTTTGTATAATTCGACGAACTTTGGGGTTGACCTGCCTGTCTGTAGCAAGACATCGGTGCCCACAGTCAGGGTATACAGGGGCGTACCGCCGTCGGCCGGGCACAGGTCACCGCTGTATGATACGGCTTTGAACTCGTCCATGAGCCTTTGCGTCTCCAGCAGATAGGCGTAAACCACGTCCCATCCCTGCTCTTCATTCACCGGGGGAGAAGGACGGGTTGGCTGGCCATCGGAAATCAGTATTAGAGAGGGCTTGCGATCCGGGTCATGTTCCGCTTTCATGATCTCCAGAGCCTTAGCCAGGGCTTTGTTGATGTCAGTGTACTCAGAGTTGCCTATGGTATCGTGGACTGTCTGGTATTCCCGCTTGATTCTCTCGGCGTCATCCTTGCCGTCCAGAAAAGTCCAGGGGATGACCCTTGGCTCTGTGCCAAAAGCGATGATGCCCACCCGATGTCTGACCCCTGGCTGGGTCGAAGCACTCAACTGGTCAATGAACAGATTCACCGCCTGAACTCTCTTGTCTGCTGTGTCAGTATGATTCCACATAGTCTCGGACTCATCCACCAATATAAGCACATCCAGGCTGGGCACTGGAACCTGTCTGGCCAGGGTGTCACCAGGTTGTCCATATGCGGATAGCCCGTACCCATATATGGGTAGAATATAGAGGCAAATTACTGAAAGAACTGAGATGCAGATTGTTTTAGCAGATAAGGATTTGTTCACTAGTCTTCTCCCGCCAGTATAGCACGCTGTTGCTATAGATGTATAGCTAACATAATACGAGAAAAAGCCGCTTCCCTTTGTTTTGTTTGCACAGGAAACAGCCTTCTGGTAGTCCTCATAGGCATCGTCTTCCTGAGCAAACAAGAGAGCGACGTTTGGGATCTCACATAACAGCAGCCGACAATCCCTTTTCATTAAGAGAAGAGACCATGCCAAAAATCTAGTAGCTTATCAAGCTGGTGATATTATAATACACTTCTTCTACTCAAAAGTCAAGAGGATTAAAGTACTAACCCGACTTGACATTGCATTCAAAAGCAAGTCGCCGCTGCTTTAGCTCAGGGGCGCCATCAATAAAAAGCCGCCCCTTGATTGGGACGGTTTTCTTTCGTGTGTGGAGTGTTTCTTCAGCGAGACTTTTGCTCTCGCAGAACCCGCTTCACCGCTGCAGTCAGAGCAGTAATGGGAAAGGGTTTCCTCAAGAATGCGAGACCTTCCAGGCGCGAGATCGTTTCCATCTCGTTCTCACTCAAATAGCCACTGATGAGGATGGTGGGTATGTCCTGTTCCAGAGAGTGCAACAAGTCCAATCCGCTAATGTCAGGCAGGGCGAAATCCACGATGAGGACATCGTAGTCGCCCTTTTCTTTCAACATGCTGAGTGCCTGGCGACCCCGATGGGCTACATCCACTTCGAACCCTTCGTCGCCCAGAATCTGAGCACAGACCCGGGTGACATCTGGGCTATCGTCTACCAGGAGTATTCTCTCACCCATCCCACGTGTCCCTTTTCCGGCTAGTCGGAACATCCGTAGTAATGACTTCAGTCGTTCCTAAAGCGGCTTCTGTACCACAACAGTGGTAAAAGCCACCACTACGAAGGCCTTTCGATAGGCGCTAATAGAGGTCCCTGTCACGTCAGAGTTTTGTCAGGTTGTGTCCTACGTATTCCCCCTGTCAGGTTGAACCCACTAAACTTTACCATAAAACGCTCAAAATTTCAAGTCGGGGTGGTGAATTGGGCTGCCCCCTCTGGAATGGGCAGTGAGGGTCGCTGTCGGCAAAATCGCCGCCAAAGGCCATCACCACCGCCCGGCAGCCCTTGCACAGCTCCAGGTAGGGGCAGGCGCGGCAAAGCCCTCGCATCATCTCTTCCTGCTCTCTGAACCAGGCGAAGACCTCCGACTGCCACCAGGCATGCATAAAATCGCCCTCGCCTACATCGGACCAGCGCACGTGGCTACACGGCAGCACCGCTCCATCTTGAGTGACAGTGACGAACTTGCGAGCGGCGCAGCAGCCCCAGACCCCACTGCGATACAGATGGTCAGGCGGCTGATCGGTGAGCAGAAAGGAAAGCGAGGCGTCGAGGGTAAGGCGGGTTTGGGATTGGGGATTCGAGGTTTCAGGGGCTCGGTCGGGAGACCTTCGCCCATCAAGGAACTTGTGCAACACCTTTTGCATGGCTCGATACCCGGTCCTGTCCAACGATTCCCTCTCCAGCCAAACCCCTGTGGTGGTCGGTGGCTTGGGGCGCAGGATATTGACCGAGGCCGCGCCCAGGCGACGCCCCAGCGCTACCACCGTCTCCAGTGCAGCGAGGTTGCTCCGGGTCACCAGGAAATTCAGGCCCCAGCGCAGCCCTGCCGCTCGACAGTTCTCAATGGCCTGCATCGTGGCGGCAAAATTGGGGCGGGTCCGGGCATTGACGGCCTCGTCGGCCCCGTTAAGAGAGATTTGAGCCTGGCCCAGCCCGGCCTCCTTCAACGCGTGGGCCATCTCCCGCGTGAGGAGGTTGCCATTGGTGGTCAGGTTGGGCACGACGCTGTGCTCACGGGCCAGGCGTACCATGTCTACCAGGCGGGGATGCAGCAGGGGCTCACCGCCGCCCAGAGCGATCTGCAAAACCCGCGCCTGCTCCGCTTCCAGGATCACCCTCTCGAACAGAGGCCAAGGGGCGTCCTGGGCCGCTACTGCCGAGCCCGGCCGGGCAGAGTAAAAACAGCCAGTACAAGCCTGGTCACAGCGGCCGGTGACCGAGAAGTGAATGGTCTCCGGCGCGGCCAGAGAGCGGGGCGGGGCGGTGGTCTGCCGGGCCACGTCGCGCACCCGTTCCACCGTCTCCAGGGCTCCGTCAGATGGACCGGGCACAACGAACTGCTGATCGCGCAGGTACTTGACGAAAAGAACGGGATACTCCCGCAAGCCACCCTCGAGCAGAAAGTAGAGCGCGTCCAGACCCTCCAGGTCCAGCAATGCCGTCTCGGCCGTCTCCTGTTGGAAGAGCAACGCGCCATCCGGTTCGGGACGGATAATAGTATATGGGGACAGGGTGGTCATCACAGAACGTATGTGCCAATCTCGGCCCCGGCCTTTTCAGCAGCCTGGTCAAGCATGTAGGCGTAATAATCGTGAAGAAACTGCCCATCTTCCATCCAGCGGCCGGTGATGCTGAGAGTGGCGTCAGGGTTCAGGCGCACCCGCAGGGTAACATTCATCGAACTCTCCAGGTCGCTTGCGAGCATATCGGCCCAACTCTCCCCAAACATACCCGGCCCACCGAACTCGTCCATCCTCTTCCCTGCCCCTCGGGCAATTCGCCGGGCCTTCTTCTGCTCCGCCGGCGTCAGTTTGCTGGCTTTCACCAGATCGCAACCCAGATAGATGACCGTCCCGTCAAAAGGAATCTCGGTCCCAGAGTAAAAGCTCGCCTCGTCAATCTTCTGGCCCACCTCGAACTCGTAATCGTAATCCTCGTACATCTCTTTCTGCTCGTCCGTCAGTTCGAAGCGAAAGACCTGGGCCTCGAGGAGTTCCTGGCGATGCGCGCCCACATAGTTGAGGATGGGCTCAATGGTCCGTACACCGGTGCGTGGGGCCCGCCAACTGCTGGGATCGAATTTGGCAATCTGCTTGTCCAGTTGCTCCAGAGCTTTGGCCGTCAGTTTGTCTTTCGGATCGCCGTGCTCTTTGATAAAGTCACGCAGGCGTTCCAGGGGTTCCTCGAAGAGGGAGTAGTAAGACTTGACGAAGTAGCCCGAGGTAAGGAAATTGCGAACCAGGGTGCCCAGTTCCTCAGGCCGGTGAACTTGCGCCTCGTAGGCAGCCTCCGAGGAATCAATCTCGTAGCCGCTCCACCTTGCTCTTAACATCATTTGCCTCCTTTGCTATCCCTGCTTTCTGCTCGCCTAATACACGACAGCCTAAATCCGTCACCAGTTGTGTGCTCGCCAGGGATCGCCAGATCCCAGCCTTATGCGGCAAAAGTCTGCCGTGAATGGCAAAATCGGCGCTTCAGACGGGGGTCTATATCCCCTTCGAGCAAATAACCGGCGGCCTATTTTCGCCGGGCTATACTAATAGGCACAATCATTGTAAACCAAGGGGTAGCGATTGTCAAGTGGCGCCTGTATCCCGCCGGATCAAGGCCACGCCACCCAGCACCAGCGCAGCACCGATGGCTGTCTGAAAGGCGAAAGGCTTGTGGAGGGTGATGATGCCCCGCGGGGTGGAGATGATGGGGGTGAAAGCCCGAAAGACGTGGCTTTGGCAGGCAAGGGCAGTCTCAGTAGATCACAAAAGCTCGCAGCGGATCTGGCGATCCGCTGCCCAGCTACTGGAACTGGCGATCTAGCAGGAGCAAGTTGGGATCTACCGAGTCTCATTCCTGGGATATATAAGCGATGACATCCACCTCCAGCATGATGTCAAAGGGCAGGCGCGCTACCTCTACTGTGGTGCGAACGGGTGGATCCGTCTCGAAATACTCGCCGTAGATGGCATTCATCGCGGCAAAGTTGTCCATATCGCTCAAAAAGACGGTCACCTTGAGGGCGTGGTCCAGCGAGGAACCGGCTTCCTCCAAAATCACACGCACATTCTCAAAGGTGACCCGGGCCTGCTCCTCGAAACCTCCCTTCACGATTTCGCCCGTATCAGGATAAGCAGGCCCCTGCCCGGAAATGAAAAGCAGGTGATCCAGGGTCAAAGCCACCGAGTACGGCCCTTTGGGCTCGGGCCAGCGGTCACTGTGCAGGATTTTCTTTTTCATTTGCTCCCCCCTTTTTCTGCTTCTAATCAACTGACTCGATTCTTTCAACACGCATCACGACATTTCCAGCCGGATCAGGACAGATGACGTGGTTATCCCTTTTCAACCAATCGCCGTCTTCCAGAGGCCGCTGTTTGGCTGGCAGTAAGGGCAAGACAGCGTGCAGAGCATACAGGCAAAAGTGGCGGTCGGCCGGGATGTAGAGGCGACCGCTGCGCAAAATGAAATAATCGCCGGGCTTCAGGCCTGAGGTGCACTTTCCCCGTACCTCTTCAACGGTGACTTTCAGATCATGCAACATCTTTCTCGCTCCCCACACTGGCTTCCTTTTTCAGTTCGCCCACCCTCTCGATTTTAAAGACCACCCGTCCGTCCGGGTCGGGGCACTGGGCATGGTGTACCCGCCACATCCAATCGTCTTCTTGAGCTTCGATGATGTTGCGCTCCTTGGCCGGCAGCAGTGGCAGGATGCTTTGCAACGCCCACAGACAGATGTACCCACCTTCTGGGATGCGGATGTCCCCGTCGCGCACGGTGAAATAGTCGCCCGGCTTCATCGGCGGGTCAGCAGTGCAGGTGCCGAGCACTTTGGTGACCGTGACCTTTAACTCGTACACAAGGACTCCTTTCAGCCAGTCAGTTCTTCAGCAGCGTCGTTCAGCCCCAGTTCTTCCAGTTTGGCCCGGGTCGGCAGCCCTGTCTCCACATCCCATCCCCGCGCTCGGTAGTACTCGTCCAGCATGGTGTCAAGCTCGACCACCGCTCCAGCCGAAGGGCTGGTCGGCGGACCGAGGGGCTCTTCGAGGAAGCGACGGGGCAAGGTGTCGTCGGCGCGGGTGATGCCCTCACGAGCGATAAAAGCCCGCTCCAGGTTGACGATGCGCTCGCCGATACGCCGCACATCCTCACCGCTCAACTCCCAGCCAGTAGCCGCGTTGAGCAACTCGGCTGTCTCGTCCCAGTTGAGCACTTCCATGTTGTTGTAAGTGTTCTTGCAGACCCCGGCGGCATCAGAGATGGCGGCCATCTCCTCAAAGTGCTTGACCACCAACCCCTTGCCTTTATATTCCAGGCGGAAGGCTGTCTCTGGGATGCCGTAGCGGCGGATGCCTTCCTCAGGGTCTTCGGAGAACTCGAACCACGGCTCCGACCGCAAATGATCCGCTCCACGACTGGCCACGGCGTTACCCAAGGCATAGCCTTTGATGCTGCGGAGATCGGCCTGGAACACCTCCAGCCCTTTGCCATGCATGGCCAGTTCTTCGGAACCGCGCCCGATACGCTCGGCGGCCTTTTTGACGCCGTCGGCCAACAAGTCGCCGAAGCCCTGGCGATGGGCGACTTTCTCGATAAGGGCCATGATGGTCTCTCCGTTCCCCCAGGTCAGGTCCAGGCCGTCGGCCTCTTCACGAGACAGGATACCCAGTTCATAACATTCCATCGCCCAGGCGATGCACTCGCTTAAAGCGATAGCGTCCAGGCCGTAACGGTTGGCCATATCAATGAATTTCAAACCCAAAGCCAGGTCGCCGTTGCCGATGCGGGAGGTGAACCCGGCCAGTGACTCGTACTCGGGACCTTCCAGACGCAGACCAGGAAAACGTGGGTCTTTCACGACCAGAAAGCGGCTGCAGGGAATGGTGCAGGCGAAGCAGGCCTTGCTCTTGATTTTGTACTGGGCCTCGATGGCCTCGCCGCTGACCTGGTCGGCGTACTCGAACTGACCAGTCTGGAAGTGGCGGGTAGCTATGCCGCCGATCTTGTTCAGGGCGGTGATCAGCTTGGTAGTGCCCAACCGCACGCGGATGTCGTACTCGGCGTGATTGTAAATGACCTCGTCCAACTGTTCGATCATCTCGGTGAAACGGGCCATGTCGGCCACCGGTACGAGTTGCGTGCCGCGCACGGCTACGGCCTTGAGGTTTTTCGAGGCCATAACGGTGCCCATGCCCGTCCGCGCCGCGGCCCGCACCAGGTTGGCGAACACCCCGGCAAAGCGCACTCCATTTTCTGCCCCCTGGCCGATGGTTGCCACTTGAATATCCCGGTCTCCCAGTTCCTCCAGGATAGCTTCGGTGGTCTCCCAAGTATCCCGGCCCCACAAGTGGCGGGCGTCGCGCAACTCTACCTCTGCATCTCTGATCCACAAGTAGACGGGGTGCTCCGCTTTACCCTCAATGATGACCTGATCGTAGCCCGCGAACTTTAGCTCCGGGCCAAAGAAACCACCGGCATTGGAATCGCCCAGGATGCCGGTCTGCGGTGACATGGCCGTCACGTTGAACCGAGCACCCCCTGGGAACAGAGTCCCCACCAGGGGGCCTACACCAAAGATCAACTTGTTCTCCGGCGAGAGGCCATCGGTGTGGGCGGGCACCTCATCCCAAAGGCGTTTGACATTGAGCCCTCGTCCTCCCAGGAAGAAGCGGGCCAGGTTTTCCTCGGTGGCCTGACGGTGGATACTGCCGTCGCTGAGATTCACACGCAAAATGGTGCCGCCGTAACCGTTCATAGTGCGCCCCTCTCATCAAGCGACTGCCCCGCCATAGCTGATTTCTCCCGTTTCTCGCGGGCGATGGTATCGTTATCGGCGTAGATAATAGCCTCGGTGGCGCATCGCTTCACACAGGCTGGGTCCCCGTCGCACAGATCGCAGATCAGCGGCAGCTCTGTCTCTGGATGCAACACTACCATCCCGAAGGGACACTCATCCACGCAGGCTGAGCAGCCGATGCAGTCCTCGGCCTTGATCCAGACCACGCCCGTGACCTCGTCTCGGTACAGGGCCTCCGTCGGGCAGGCGGCCACGCAAGCCGGTCGCCGACACAGGCGGCAGACGTTGGGAACGTCCAACCCCACCGGTTCGATCTTGGTCACTTTGATGCGGGCCGTGGCCGTACCAAACTGGCCGTCATGGCGGGCCACGCAAGCCACTTCACAGGCCCGGCAGCCGCTGCACACCTCTCTTCGCGTCAGAAGTCGTTTCAATGTTTTTCCTCCCTCATCACCCCTGAACTCTCGAAGGGCCGACCCAGAGCTCCGCTGCCGACCGGGACACGATGAATTTGCGCGCACGGCTAGGGCGGTCGGCCCTGAGAGCCTGCTACGTGACCTCCTGGCAGTTACCACGACTGAACTCTCACCGGCTAGCAGACGATGGCTTGCGAGGCACACCAGCGACCTGTTATGCGGCAACGGATATCTGCCACTTCCTACAGCACCCCGCTCTTTAGAAACGCAAAGAACGTATCGGATGCAGACGCATGTCAGGCCTCGTTCAACAGTTGTTCAACCCTCGCTTCAGAGAAGCGCCAATTCTTGGGTATCCTTTCAACTGTGCCAGCCGCGTATGCTCTCGCACTCCACCTGTGCTCCTCGTATAAGATTGTATCGCCTCTTCCCTTTGCTGTGTCCTTTAGGCGTTGCGTGACTTCAGCAGGGGTAGCCAAATACACTCGTGGAAGGCTGTCCAGGGGTACGCCCTTGAACTGAACAAAACACAAGATAGTCTTTGGTTTGTGTCGGCGTAACCAGGTATCAATCGCACCATGGTAATCTGCATTCTTCAGGTATGATTGAGTCAACCCCCAACTTCCGTCTTGGCTACCCTTGACGGATACCTTTAGCAGCCTTTCCCCCTTTGCGACAATAAGATCGTACTCGGGCTGGTCTGCTCCATACTGCACCGAGACATCAAGGCCGCAACGTGCAAATAGGCCAGCTGCGAATGCCTCGGCAGCGACCTTGACATGCCACGAGCTAACTCGGTTTCGCATCACACCTCCGAGACTTGAATTTACCTCGCCATAACATTGATTACGCAGGTGTACAAGAGCTGCCTGCCCACAACACCGCTCCACATACCAAGGGTCAAGTTGCCGCCCAACGGCCATTATACGGAAATGTCGGCCCTCTGCTCAAGGCTGCCCTTGTGATGCTATAAGTCTACGCCACAGTCAACGTCGCCTCCAGCGCTGCCTGTCCTGAGCGTAGTCGAAGGGCCGGTGCGCACATCAGTGCTGCCGTGGGTGGTGGCTTGCCCCGATTATAGCCCAAAGGCGGCGTTCGCACAGACAACAACCCTTCGGCACCCTTCGACCCTGCTCAGGCCAGGCGCTCAGGGCACTACGCCCGCCGCCCCTAAAAACAGGGCAGGCACGACAACGCGCCTCCTGGCCGCCGTGCCCACCATCGGCGCTGCCCTCTCTGCGCCGGATCATCGCCGATGATTTGACCAATTGTCGCCGATGATTGTGTCTCGCGCCGGGATGAGGCCCGGGTCCGGCACCTGCCCAACCCAGGCCCTCCCCGCTGAGCATCCTGCTACTCCACCGGGTCGTCGGGATGCTCCTCGTTCCAGCGGGCGACCAGTTCATCCGCCGTCTTGCCGATCATATCCCGGTTCCCGATCTCACCCCGGAAGTCGCCGGGGGCGTTGAGCCGGTTGGGGAACTGGCCGCCTTCAAGCAGGGCTATCCCTGCTGCCTCTCTAGGCCAAAACAACCAAAGCCAATCCTTCCTCGACCTGCGGAAAAGATTGGCTCTCAATGTCTCACGTTCTCACCTCCAACCTTGACTATCGGCTGTGATCAGGCAACGATGGTGAAGTACCGGTTAATCCTGGGTGCTATTATATCACACAGCCAGTCAAACGGCAATGCCTGGTTCGGCAGGCTGTTCGGCTTCTCACAATTCCTTGTAGCCAGCGTCGTCCAGGCCCAAACGATGTCTCATTTCATCGCTGGAAATCCCGCCTTCACTCTCCTGACGGACCCGGGAACGTTGAATTAGGGCCAAGAACTGCGGATTGGTACTCAACGACATTGTCTCCAAGTCTGCGTTCTCAATGGCAATCACAGCCACTATCGGTCGGCCCTGAGCGGTCACTACAATTGGCCCTGTGTCTACCTGTCGGGCGTATTCGGATAACGGCTGGGTTGCCTCTGTGATGTCCAAAGTTCGAATACTCATAGCTCTATCACCTCGCCACCGATGCGCACTTGGTTGCGCTCTTTGATGCCCACTGCTCGAATAAACACAGTGGGTTCAGGATCATTCTCTACGTCATAGTATACACGCAAATTGCCGATGCGGAGTTCCCACGGGGCTAATGGATTGGGGCGCATTGGTTTGCGGTTTCGTGTTTCCACAGTCGGTTGGTGTTTCAGTTGCTTGTCAACCGTGTCCAAGACGATAGACCGCTGACGAGCCGTCAAAGCCCGCAGATGGTCTACTGTTTCTGGTGAGTACTCTATCTCGTACGGCAACTCGAAAGTCCTTTTGCTTGACGTTAGTCAATACCCATCAGAAAGTACTGGTTCATCCTTACGATATTATACCACACAGCAATCCAGGTGGCAAAGCCTGGTTCGGCAGACCCGAAGGGTTTCCTCAGGTCCCCAGATAGGCCTTCTTCATCATCTCGTTTTGCAGCAGGTTCTGAGCCGTGTCGGCCAGGACAATGCGACCGGTCTGGAGCACATAGCCCCGGTCGGCGATGGATAAAGCCATATTGGCGTTCTGCTCCACCATGAAGATCGAAGTCCCCTGCCGGTTGATCTCCTGAATCAATTCGAAAATACGTTCCACCAGGATAGGAGCCAATCCCATCGAGGGTTCGTCCATCAGCAACAACTGGGGGCGAGACATCAACGCCCGGGCGATGGCCAGCATCTGTTGCTCCCCACCCGAAAGGGTGCCGCCCAGTTGCGAGAGCCGCTCTCTGAGGTGGGGAAAAAGGGCCAGGGCCCGTTCCATGTCCTCTTGGATCCCTTCCTTATCATGGCGGAGATAGGCTCCCATTTCCAGGTTCTCCAACACCGTCATCTCGGGGAAGATGCGCCGGTTCTCGGGCACGATGGCCAGCCCCCTGGTCACGATGTGCCCGGTGGGCAGCCCGTCAATGCGCTCTCCCCGGAACTCGATGGTGCCGCGAGCGGGTTTGACCAGCCCCAAGATAGTCTTGAGGGTGGTGGACTTGCCAGAGGCATTGCCGCCCAGCAAGCAGACCATTTCCCCTTCGTGGATCTTCACGTTGACGTCCTTGAGGATCTGGATGGGGCCATAGTAGGTGTCAACGTGGCTGAGCTTTAGCAAGGGGCCGGTCGAGGGGCTGTCATCTGGGCGCATCTTCCCCCCTTTTCGCTTTCCGACCCAGGTAGGCCTCGATGACTCGCTCGTTGTCCGCCACCTCGTCATGCGGTCCTTCAGCGATTTTTTGGCCATAGTCCAGAGCCACCACCCGGTCGGATATGCCCTGCACTACTTTCATGTCGTGTTCGATGCAGAGGATGGTACAACCGGCCTCATCGCGCAGGCGGCCAATCAGCCCGGTCATCTCCTGGGTTTCATGGGGGTTCATCCCGGCCGTCGGCTCATCTAGCAGGAGCAACTTGGGGTCGGTGGCCATGGCCCGGGCCACTTCCAGGCGACGCCGGTTGGCGAAGGAAAGGCTGTAGGCCAACTGGTCGAAGCGGTAGCCCACCAGGCGGGTGCCGAAGAAAGAAAGCCGCTCGATGGCCTTTTGCCGGATCTTTTTCTCCTCACGCCGGAAACCGGGCAGGCGGAAAATTGCCGGCCACATCCCGGCCTTGGTCCGGCAATGCTGGGCCACCATCACGTTTTCCAGGACGGTCATGTTGGTGAAGATGCGCAAGGTCTGAAAGGTGCGGGCGACGCCCAGGGTTGTAATCTCGTGAGGCTGAAGCCCCACCAGGTTGCGCCCCTCGAATAGGATGTCCCCCTTGTCAGGCCGGTAAAGGCCGGTGACCAGGTTGAAGACAGTGGTCTTGCCTGCCCCGTTGGGACCGATGAGGCTGACGATCTCCCCTTCTTCGACCTGCAGGTCCAAATCAAACACAGCCATCAAGCCGCCAAAGTTTTTGGTCAGGCCTCGTGTCTCAAACAGCGGCATCTACTACTCCGATTCGTGATTCGCTGATTCGCCTCATTGCCTCTGTACTATCCTCTGCCCAAACAGGCCCTGAGGACGGTAGTTCATCATCAGCACCAGCAGAGCGCCAAAGATCAACATACGGGTGATGCTGGGTTCTTGCACCAGGCGGGTTTCCCAGACAAAGGTCAAGGCATACAGAGCGGGTACCCACAGAACATATCCGAACCGAGCCTTGAACCGATAGGCCAACAGGAGCAAGCCCATAGCCAGCACAAAAGCTACGCTTCCCACAGCCCGGCTGTTTTGGGGATGGACCATCCACCAGTTGAGAGCCTTGATCAGCGGTGCATAGAATGACCGCGCTATGCTGGTTGGGATTTCCGGTTGGGTCAACCATTCGGGCCGCAGCCAGGTCAGCAGAGTCTTAACTGCCAGCCCCAATAGTATCACCCCGCCCAGCAAAGTCAGGCCGCTCAGTTTCCGCCGTCGAAAGACCAGCAGGAGCCCCAGGCTCAAGGCCCCGTAGAAAATGAAACGGGCCATCTCGGGGTTGCGCAGCAGTTCCGGCAGGATCGAAAGGATCAGGGCCCCGCTCACAGCTCCCCAGATGGTGCCCACTCCGCCCAGAACGACCATAGAGTAGAGGATGATGAGAATGGTCACGTCGAAATTGGAGGGAAAGACCGCTCCCTGCCAGGCGGCAAAGATCGCCCCCGTGGCCCCGGCCACACTGGCTCCCACTGAGAAAGCCAGCAACTTGAGACGCCGGACGTCCACACCCATGGTCTGGGCGGCCAGCTCGTCCTCGCGGATGGCTCGCCAGGCCCGCCCGATACGCGAACGATCCAGGTGGTAGATGGCAATAAGGATCAAGGCTGTGAAAACGAGGATCAGATAATAATAGCGGGTGACGTTGTCAAAGGTATAGCCCAACACTGTGATGTCGTCAATCTTGATGATGCCGTTAGGTCCACCAGTGATGTTCAAAGGCTTGTCCAGATGCAGGAAAGGCAGGTTGACCCTGTCCAGGTTCAGAAAAAGGATGCCCGCAATCTGGCCAAAGCCCAGGGTGACGATGGCCAGGTAATCTCCCCGCAGGCGCAGCGAAGGGGAGCCCAACAAAAGCCCAAAGAGAGCGCTGACGAGGGCCACCAGGGGCAGCACCAACCAGAAAGGCCAGTGCTGGTTAAAGTGAGGAGAGGCCAGCAGGGCGTAGCCGTAGGCTCCGATACCGTAAAAGGCCACGTAGCCCAGGTCGAGCAGGCCGGCAAACCCAGCTACCACATTCAATCCCAGGGACAGGCTGATGAACAGCCCGGTGATACCCGCTACCCGGAGGTGATAGTTGTTATGCACGACGAGGGGAACCAGAGCAGCCAAGGCCAGCCCGGCCAGCAATCTGAGGCGGGGGTCTATCCGATCCCAGGCACGCCGTAGGCGGAAGGTCAGGCGACCAGCAGCTTCAGCCTCTCTCTGACGGGCCTCCTCCTGCACCACCCATTCGTCTGTGCCAAAGTGATTGAAATCTGAGCTCATGACGTTCCCGCCAATTCGGGGTTGAACCTAACCCGTTGGTGGAGTAGCAGAACTTGTTCTGCGTCAGCCGAACGCGAAACAAGTTTCGCTACTCCAAAAGAAAACCTCTATAGTATCAAGTCACCTGCTTTGAGTTAAGTGCTGGACAAACTAAACTCCTTGACGCCACAAATTCTTCACAAATGAGACAAGATTTTACCTGTCATGCTGAGCCCTTCGACTGCGCTCAGGATAAACTCCGCGAAGCATCCCGTTCTTGGTTTGTGGAACGAGATTCTTCGCTCGCTCAGAATGACACACTTGTCGGTTTGAGGCGAAGCTTCGCTGTAAGCTCATACCTTCTGTGGGGCCTTGGCCCCAACAAGCCACGAGGGCGGAAAACCAAGATCAGGATCAAGAGAGAGAAGGCAATCAGGTCCTTGTAGGTCGGAGAGATGAAACCCCCTCCAATGCTCTCGATGAGGCCCAGCAGCAGTCCTCCCAGCATGGCTCCGGGGATGTTGCCGATCCCGCCGAACACGGCTGCGGTGAAACCCTTCAGACCGGCAGTGAAACCCATGAAGTGATAGGCCTGGGTGAACAGCAGGCCGACTAGGACTCCGGCCGCGCCACCCAGGGCAGAACCGATGAAGAAAGTGACCACGATAATCTGGTCCACGTCAATGCCCATCATGGCCGCCGCCTCACGGTCCTGGGCTGTGGCCCGCATGGCCTTACCCAGCCTGGTTCGCTGCACCAGGTAGTGCAAACCTACCATCAGCAACAAGGCAACGACGATGACCAGAACCTTGGTCATAGAGATGGTGGCTCCAAAGGCGGACACCCGCCAGGTACGGGGGATCAGCAGGCCGGTGCGATAGGTCCTGTAGCGGGCACTCATAGTCAGCAGTACGGCATTCTGGAGAAAAAACGAAACGCCCAGTGCGCTGATCAGGGGCGCGATACGCGGCGCCTCGCGGAGAGGGCGGTAAGCGAACCACTCAATGATGATGCCCAGAAAGCCGCAGCTCAGCATGGCCAGGACTAGCATAAGCAGGATGATAACGACGGCGGGGAGGAACAGAGTCTCTTGGGGGACCAGCAAGGCGAAGACGCCCCATCCGATAAAGGCTCCGATCATGTACACTTCGCCGTGAGCAAAGTTGAGGAGTTGCAAGATGCCGTAGACCATAGAGTAGCCCAGGGCGATGAGCGCGTAAACGCTGCCCAGGGTGATGCCATTCACCAATTGTTGGGGCAACTGTTTGAGAATGGCTTCCATCCATTTCTCCTGACATGAATTTGCGGGGCGCAGCCAAGCCACGCCCCGCAAAACCGCTTGTCACACTATTCCATCTCCACCTTCTTGACCAGCTCAAAGTGATCACCGACTACCTGGAAGATGTAGAAGGCGGCTCCTACGGCGTCACCTTTTTCATCAAAGGAGACGTCAAAGCCCAGGATGCCAGGCCGATCCTTGGTGGTCGCTACCTCGCGCACTACCCCCTCACGGGTGACCTCGCCATCCTTCTCGTAGGCCCGCTTGATGGCATCCAGCAGGACAGCCATGGACTCGTAAGACGGCGGACCGTAGGCCCCGAAGGAACCATACTCATCCTCGTAGGCCTTCCAGGCCGACTCGGCCTCAGGAAGGTAGTGCACGTCCGGCGCAAACTGCGAGACGTAGGCTCCCTCGGTGGCCCCCTCCGCCCCGGCGATGAAATCGTCGGGCGAGAACTGCCCATCGCTGCCCACAATCTTGGCCTCTACCCCCAACTCTTGCATCTGCTTGGCGATCTGAGCACCTTGAGCCGCCAACTGGATGGGGATAAAGATCACGTCCGGCTCGGCAGCCTTGACCCGCGTCAGCAGGGCCGAAAAGTCGCTGTCATCCTGGGTAATGGATTCGCGCTCGACCTCCACCACGCCCAACTCTTGCAGCTTCTTCTCGGCCTCGTCGGCGATCCCCACGCTGTAGACCGTCTGGTCGTCAATGATGTAGACTGATTTGGCTTCCAGGTCCTTGGCGATAAAGATCGCGTCGGCTGGGGCTTGGACGTCGTCACGAGGCACCACCCGGAAGAAGGTCTTGTAACCCTGCTCCGAAAGGTCAGGCTTGGTGCAAGAAGGGCTGATGTAAGCCAGACTGTTCTGCTCAAAGATCTCAGCGGTAGCGGCGCAGTTCTGGCTGCTCTCGGGACCGACCAGGCCGTACACGTCAGTATCGGCGGCCAGTTGCTCTGCCACCAGCACGCTCTTGGCCGGGTCGAACTCGGTGTCTCCCTCGATCATCTCCACTTTGACGCCACCTACCCCACCGGCCTCGTTGAACTGATCCATAGCCAACTTGGCCCAGTTGCGCTGCTCCATGCCCACCGAAGCCGCCGGACCGGTCATCACCGTCATCATCCCTACTTTGATGACCGCCTCGGCCTTGGGTGCTTCCGTCAGCGTAGGAGCCTCGGTGGGTTTGGGTGCTTCAGTCGGTTTGGGTGTGTCGGTCGGCTTGGGTGCTTCGGTCGGTGCAGGAGTGGGTCCGCAGGCTCCCAGGACCAAAGACACCAGCACTAGCACTGAAAGCGCAATTCCCAATCTCTTATGTGACATTTTTCTCCTCCTTGGCAAATCTTCAAGTAACGGATTGGCGGATAAAGTCAGGTTGCTTTCCTTCCTCACCCCCTTTCTATTCCCACAAGCCTCTAGCGAGCGGACTTGCCGATTCGTGTCCACTAGGTGATCTTAAGGTTCTTCAATCTTCGGCAGGGCTTCGACCACGCCTTCGATGTGATGGAGCACAGCCGCTTCAGCGTCATCCTTCAGGATTGGTGGGAGGTCGGCAGGTCTGGAGATTCGCCGCAAACCTTCTCCCACACCCTTCTGCTGGCGTTGGAGCAGAGCTCCAGCATTAGCGCCCTCCTTCACGCCCCCCTTTCGGGGGAGGTTTCACTGCATGATAGATAGTTATGAAACGAAAAGCCCCCGTCCCGGTAAGGGACGAGGGCTCCGTAGCCAGGAGCACCCGCGGTGCCACCCTTCTTAGGCCAGCTTCCAGGCTAGACGCGCTCCTCTCCCGCCAGAGATAATGGCCCGACGGGTAGGCAGATGCAAGAAATCCCTGCCGTGATGGCAGGGAATGCCTGTGAACCAGCCTCACTTGTTGCAGAGACGGGAAACGCGGCAATGCGTTCCGATCCCCTCAACCCTGATAACGGTGGCGTCTCCGGCGCAGCATATTCGTCGGCTAGCCGACTTTCCGCCTGCAACTCCCAGGTCCATTCAGCCTCCGCGCCGGCGTCGGGCTCCCACCTACCCCAACTCTCTGGGGCCTCGCTTTAAGGCTTACTAGTCCTGTTCCCAGTCTTTGGCGATGTTTGATTTGTTATAAAGTATACCACACTAAGATCAAAACGTCAAACCCAGTTTCCTCCCCCGGCCAATTTGCTCCCCAACCTCAAACCGTTGCATAAGATGCGACGCAACTCTAGGCAGTGTTGCTCAAATTTCAAACAAGCCGAGCCGCGTAACGGCCATTATACGGAAATGACGGTCCTCTGCCCAAGGCTGCCCTTGTGATACCACAAGTCTACACCACAATCAACGTCGCCTCCCCTCGCTTGGGGGGCGTCTTTGCTTTTCGGAGGCAACAGGGCGAACCATGCTTGTAGATAGGCTTAAGTTGCGACCGGCTCTCCCTCCAGCTTGAGGGAAATCACCTTCGACACGCTGTCCTCTCCCATGGACACGCCATAGATAGTGTTGGCGGCTTCAATGGTTCCGCGGTTGTGGGTGATGACCACGAACTGGGTGCGATCCGCCAGCTCTTGCAGCATCTTGCGGAAACGGCCAACGTTGACCTCATCCAGCATGGCGTCTACCTCATCCAGGATGCAGAAAGGGGTGGGACTGGCTTTGAGGATGGCAAAGATGAGTGCCACGGCAGTGAGGGATCTCTCTCCTCCAGAGAGCAGGGCCAGGCTCTGCTGCCTTTTACCGGGCGGGCGGACGACGATGTCAATGCCGGTCTCCATCAGATTCTCAGGGTCGGTCAGAACCAGCTTGGCCGCCCCCCCACCGAACAAGGTCGTAAAGCACTCTTTGAACTCGGCAGCTACGGCCTCGAAAGTCTCCCTGAAATCGGCCTCCATCAATTGGTCTAACTCGGCGATGACCTGACGCAAGGAACTGGAGGCCTGTTCCAAATCCTCAACCTGGGTAGTCAGGAAAGTGTGTCTCTCCAAAGCCTCGGCGTATTCGGTAGGAGCATTAGGATTGATAGAGCCAGCCCGTTTTAACTGGATCTTCAGACGTTGGATCTCATCCTCCAGACCTTCCGGCAACTCATCAATGGAGGGCAGGGTCGAGACCAGGGGTTTGAGGGGCAGGGGAGGCTGTCCGGGCATTAGATCTGTCATCTCTAACTCTACCAGGCCCAGGTCATTCTGAATCTGTTGGCGTAGGCTGAGCAGGTCATCTCGGCGGCGTTCCATGTCCAACGCGGCCTGGCTATAGATGGTCTCGTACCGCTGGAGGCGCGAGCGGAAGTCGCTTTCCTCACTCTCCAACGCGACTTGCTGGCCTTCCAATTCGACCAACTCGACTTCAGTGGGCTCGATAAGTTCGGCCAGAGCTTGTATCTGCCCTGAAAGCTCCTCCTCGCGGGCCTGCAATTCCTCTATCTGGATAGCCAGGGCTTTACCCTCCTGAGCCAATTCATCAGCCCGTTCCTGCTTGGCTGCGATTTGTCCTTCCAGATGCTGCAAATTGGCCTGGTGGCTGCGCAGGATGGTCCTCCGGTCTTCACAGCTCTGCTCAGTCACGGCCAAAGCCGTCTTTAACTGGGTCAACTGCTCGTAGAGGTCGTCGCCGGTCATGGTCTCCAATTGCTCCTCCAAAGCAGCGCCCTCTTCCTGGATCGAGGCCTGGTCAGCTTTCAAACTCTCCATTTCCTGACCAATATCAGTTTCCTTCTCGTCCAGAGCAGCCATTTCATCGTCGAGTTGTCTCTCAAGTCCTCGCCGCCATTCGATCTCCTGAGCCAGGCGCTCGATCTGCCGCTCTGCGGCGTCCGCTTCCGCTGCCCTAGCCTCACTGGCAGCCCTCAATTCGCTCCCCCGATCCTCCAAATTGGCCAGCATTGCCAGCAATTGCTGGTACGCCTCCGCCGCACGCTGCCCTTGCTCTTCCAGTTCCTGTCGCTTCTGCCCGACATCTGCAAGTCGGTCGGGCAGTTCACGCCATTCCCGCTCGTGGGCCAAAAGCCCCCCGCCCTGTTCCTCGGTCGCGCCACCGGTGATGGTCCCATTGGAATGGACCATCTCGCCAGCCAGGGTGACGATCTGATAGGGGTAACTGTCACGGGTCACCTGGCCCAGGATCCGACGGGCGGTCCCCAAATCCTCGACCACGATAGCGCGGCCTAGGAGCACATTCAAAGCCGGACAAAGTTGGGTTTCGCAGCCAATCAGTTCCACGGCCAAACCGAGGACGCCCGTTTCTTGAGGCAGGCTGATCGGCTCAGGCGACCGCACGGTGTCCAGGGGGAGGAAGGTAGCTCGCCCTCTGCCGGTCTGCTTCAGGAAACCGATGGCGGCCTCGGCATCGGCCCAGGTTTCGATCACGATGTCCTGCCCGTGGGTGCCGAGGGCCATCTCAATGGCCGCTTCCAGTTCGGCTGGGACCTCGATGAGGCTCACCACTGTCCCCACGATGCCCGACAGTTGGCCTGTGCCCGCTGCCTGCATGACTCTTCTCACGCCTGACTGGTAGCCAGCCATCTCCTCGCGCATCCTGGCCAGCAGCTCCTGGCGGGCCAGCAAGCGCTCTTCTTGTCGCTGGATTTCGGCCAAACTGGCCTGGAGCTGAGCCTGGCGCTCCTGTCCAGCCTCGATTTCTCTTTCCTTATCTTCCCTTTGGGCAACCAAGGCCTGGACCTGAGCCTGCAAAGCATCCAACTGCCCCTTGACAGCCTGAAGATGCTCTTCGGCGATTGCCTTTTGCGCCTCCTGCCCGGCGATGGCCTGCTGGTGCCCTTCCCTTTCCCCGCGCAATTCCTCCCGGCGCTCATCCAGTTGGATCAGGCGGTTTTGCCGGTCAGCCAATCCTGTGGATAGCTCAAAAGCCTGCTGGCGCAAAGCCGCCAGTCTCTCTACCAAGGCCTGGCGCTGGCCTTCGTGATGGTCCAGTTGCTTTTGCACCTCCTGGATTTGAGCAGCGCTTTCCTTAAGCTGGCCCTCAATGCGGCTCAACTCTTCCTCGATCTGAGCGATCCTCTCCTGTTGGGCCTCCCGGTTGACTTCCAAAGGGGTGATCTCGTGCAGGATTTCCTCGCGCTGTTGGCTCAGCAGGCGCTTCCTCTCCTGGCACACGGCCAATCCCCGTTGTAGCTTTTCCGCTTCAGCATGCAAGGTACTGCTCTCCCGGTGCCATTGGCTCAACTGCTCCCGCTTCTCGGCCTGTTGCGCCCGCACCTGGGCTATCCTCTGCTCCAATTCGGCCAACTCTTTCCTCCGCCCCTCCAACTGGGTGCGTTGCTCCCTGGCCTTGGATCGAGACTGGCGCAGGGCCTTTTGCCCTTGCCGCCATTGATAGCCATACCAAAGTCGCAAGAGCCCTTCCAGTTCCTGGGAGAGTTGGGCGTATTCCTGGGCACGCTCCGCTTGCCTCTTTAGACGCTCCAGGCGGGGGCCGATCTCGCTGATAATGTCGTTGACCCGCAGCAGGTTTTGCTGGGTGGCCTCCAGTTTGGCAATGGCATTGTCGCGCTTGGCCTGGTGGACGGTGACCCCAGCCGCCTCCTCAAAGAGGGCACGCCGCTCTTCGGGTCGCAAGGAGAGGGCCGTGTCCACCAGACCCTGCCCGATGACGGTGTAGGTACGCCGGCTCAGGCCACCCGTGGCCAGGAGCTCGGTGATGTCTCTGAGACGTACCCGGTTGCCATTCAACAGATATTCGTTCTCGCCAGAGCGATAGGCGCGGCGGGCGATGGTCACCTCGCTGAACTCTACCGGCAGCCATCCGTCGCTGTTGTCCAGGGTCAGGGCAGCTTGAGCCATCCCCATGCGAGGTCGGGATTCACTCCCCGAGAAGATCATGTCCACGGTGGACTTGCCGCGCAGCGTCTTGTAGCTCTGCTCACCCAGCACCCAGCGCACGGCATCGGCAATGTTCGATTTCCCGCTCCCGTTGGGCCCTACGATAGCCGTGATGCCTTCACCGAAGACAAACTCCGTTTTGAAGGCAAAAGTCTTATAGCCTTGCAGTTCCAAATCTTTTACCCGCATCTACACTCCGCACTTTCAACTAACGCACCGTTGCCGCTCCTTGCGAGCGGCAACTATTTGCAATCACCATAACCAGGGGCTTGCCAACACGCTGTTGTTATTGTGAGGGGCACGCAAATCTTAAAGAAGGCCCCTTGGTGAGAAGCCTTGTTGGATGAGCCGGGGAACAAATCCATCCACGAAACTCGTAAAGATAGCTTGCTCTGACAAGAAGGTGAGCAACACCCTGTCATACCGCAGCTTCTGGGCGCTGACCTTGCCTGCTGGTTTGTACCGACCTCTTTCATCCTTGAGACGGACAGTCAGCGAAAAAAAGTTGGGGTTCTCTCCCTTATCGAGGCGTCCGGAGAGACGGGCGCCTTCGTCTTCGCAAAAGGCCTTTAAGGCCGAACGCAATTCCGAGATTGACCCCTTCACAGTGATTTGCACCTTTCTCATCGCTCACTGCTCCCTTACCCCCTTCGGTGACCAGCCTGGCTCACGGACAATATCATTATATCGTCTTTTGAGATTGATGTCAACAAGCCTATTGAACAATGGAATGAAATGTGGTACAATTGTCTCATACACTTACAAGGAGGCAACCTAATGTCAGCAGGAAAAATCGTCGGCTATGTCATTAGCGGTATTCTCATCTTCTTTGGGGTGCTCTTCCTTTTGTCGGCTTTCGCGCCCGACACTGGCGTCAACCCCGTCGAACGGCTGGTGGTAGGTGTGATTTTGATCGGGATCGGCCTGGCCATCATCGTCATCATCAAGATGCGGGAGCCCAAGCCGGAGCAAAAGGTCGTCGTCGAGCAGAAGATAGACTTCTCAGGCGACATCGAGCTGGAGAAGCTGCAATGCAAGAACTGTGGTGCTGAACTGGACAAGAAAAGCATCACCCTGGCCCAGGGGGCAGTGGTCGTCTCCTGTCCCTATTGCGGCACGTCCTACCAGATGGTCGAGGAACCGAAGTGGTAGGTTGGAAGTTAGAAGTTGGAAATTAGAAGTTATATGAGGAGGAGGCTGATGGTCAAGCGAATAGTTTGTGGAACAGTGCTGGCTCTGATCGCGCTGCTGGTGGGGCTGTGGGTAGTACCGGTTGGAGCTCAGGAATACCGCTTCAGCGTGGACAAGAACATCTCCCACGTCTACGTCAATAAGGATGGCTCGGTGGACGTGGAGTATTGGCTCACTTTTACCTGCCAACCGGGCGCTCACGCTATTGACATCGTGGACATCGGCATGCCCAACGAGGACTATGACCTCAGCAGCGTGCAAGCCGACATCGGCGGCGCCAAGCTGACCGACGTCCGGCCCTCAGAGTACGTCAAGCCGGGCGTGGAGATCCACCTGGGCTCTAAGGCTATTGGTGGAGGGCAAACGGATACCCTCCACGTGCGTTTCAACGTACCCAAAATGGTCTACCCTGATGACGAGGACGAGAGCTACGCCAGCGTAGAGTTCGTGCCCACCTGGTTCGATAAGAAGTTCGTGACGGGGACGACCTATCTGGAAGCCAACTTTCACTTCCCACCTGGGGTGAGCGGAGACCAGACCAAATGGCACTATCAAGAATTCACCTCTACCAGCTTGGTGGATGATCGTTTGGTTTTCACCTGGGTGAACGAGAAATCTTCGGGAGCAAAGCCCTACCAGTTTGGTGTCTCCTTCCCCAACCAATATGTGGATGTGGTCTACGAGGCCCCCTCCATTGGTTTTGCCGCGCTGGGCAAAAAGTTGTCCAATGTCCTGGGGATCCCGATCTGCTGGGTCGCTGGCGTTTTGGGTCTCTTCTGGTTGATAGTCTGGGCTAGCAACGCATCTCAGAAACGTCGCCGCATGAAATACCTGCCGCCATCCCTTTCCGTGGAGGGAGTCGGGGTCAAAAGGGGATTGATGGCTGTGGAAGCGGCCATCCTGTTGGAGACCCCCCTCAACACGGCGCTGACCATGATCCTTTTCGGCTTGCTCAAGAAGGGCGCGGTCACCGTCCTGTCCGACGACCCGCTGCGGCTGGAAGTGGCAGACCCTCGGCCCCAGGGTCTGCGTGACTACGAGGAAGGCTTCTTGGATTGCGTCTCCAGCCGTGGCAAAATCTCGGAGCAGCCTTTACGAAAAGTGGTCGTCAAACTGGTCCAAGACGTCAACAAGAAAGTGAAGGGCTTCAGCCGTAAGGACACCATAGCCTATTATCGGGACATCGTGTCCAGGGCCTGGCAGCAGGTGGAGGGCGACGAGACGCCCGAGGTCAAATCTCAGCGCTTTGACGAGAGTCTGGAGTGGATGATGCTGGACGAGGAATTCGAGGATAAGACAGAGCGGACCTTCCGGACAGGGCCGGTCTTTGTGCCTGTGTGGTGGCACCGCTACCGGCCCTGGGCGACCTCTGCGCCTTCGCCCAAGTCGTCAACAGCGGCGCCGACGAGCAAGCGCGGCCCCGTGAGCCTGCCCACTTTGCCGGGCGCGGCCTTTGCCAGCACCATCGTCACCGGGATGCAAAAGACCGCCGACAAGGTGGTGAGAAGCGTGGAGAGCTTTACCGGTGGGGTGACCAAAGTCACCAACCCACCGCCGGTGCGCGCTAGCTCTGGCCGCAGTGGGGGCGGTGGCTACAGTTGCGCCTGTGCCTGTGCCTGCGCGGGATGCGCCTGCGCCTGCGCGGGTGGGGGGAGATGAGTTTTTGAGAGGGCGTTTGAAACACGAATGACGCGAAGGGAGACGAAGGACACGAAAAGGGAGTTTCACGTTTTTCGCGCCTTTTCGTGGTTTTCGTGTTTCAGAATCCCCGCCTACAGGGAACTCTACCAGCGGCAGACCTGGCGTGAGCTTGTCGAACGCTCGAGGCCACCGACCGGCAAATTGACGCGCTTGTGTATGAGTTGTATGGGTCGAGGAGGGAGGAGATTGGAAATGTACCCGTCTATTCAAATTCCCAAGGCAGAATTCGAGGCACGTGCACAAAAGCTGGTTGACTATCTCGGCATAGAGGGTTTGTCGGGCGCTGTCCTGTTCGACAACTATTACGTGAGCTATTTTACTGACTTTGCCTTCATCCCCACGGAACGCCCTGTCGCTTTTGCCGTCAACGCGCAGGGCGGGCGCGCGCTCTTTGTGCCGCGCCTGGAACTCGAACATGCCCAGGCTGAGGCGCTGCTGGATCGCGTGGATCACTACCCCGAATATCCCGATGATCCGCACCCGATGGTCATTCTCAAAACCGTTCTGGAGGACATGGGGATCGCCTGCCGGATCGGCGCCGACACCGACGGCTATCCCTGGATCCTGGGCTACCAGGGACCGAGTCTGTCTGAACTGACCGGCGCTGAAGTGGCCCGGATCGGCACCTTTGTGGAAGCGCAGATGGCGGTCAAGAGCGCCACCGAACTGGCCCTCATCCGCGAGAGCGCCAAGTGGGGCAACCTGGCCCATCGGCTGCTGCAACGGTACACTCGGGTCGGCGCGACGGAGACGGAGGTGAGTCTGCGGGCCAGCCAGGAGGCGACGCTGGCGCTGGTGGATACCCTCGGGCCACTCTATCGTGCGCGGAGTATGTTTTCTCAGGGTGCAGAGGCGGGCTATCGTGGCCAGATCGGGCGCAAGGCGGCCATTCCCCACGCCCTGGCCATGAACGCCACCTTCATGACCGGCGACGTGCTGGTCACCGGCGCGTCGGCGGCGATGTGGGGCTATCAGTCGGAACTGGAACGTACCATGATCATCGGTTCGCCCAGCGACGAGCAGCGGCGCTTCTTTGCACACATGCTAGCCGCTCAGGAAGCTGCCTTCGAGGCATTGAGGCCAGAGGCCAAGTGCAGCGACGTAGATCAGGCCGTGCGGCGCTATTACGAAGCGCACGACCTAATGCCCTACTGGAAGCACCACACAGGTCACGGCATCGGCCTGCGCTATCACGAAGGGCCGTTTCTCGACAGCGGCGATCACACAGTGCTGCAGCCGGGCATGGTCCTCACCATCGAGCCGGGTCTCTACATCGCTGAGCTAGGCGGCTTTCGCCACTCCGACACGGTTGTCATCACTGAGGACGGCCTGGAATTGATCACCTACTACCCCCGCGACATGGAGAGTCTGACGATCCCGGTTTGAAGCCAGGTCGCAACCATATGTATCAGGGGAAAAGACAGGTTGTTTTCATCGAGCCCCCCCATCTGCACCATCAACTTTCCCAGAAAACGCCGCCCGCCACGACGAGATGGTCGCGCTGGTGGAGCGGATGTTGGCGCTGCACAAAAAGCTGGCCGTCGCCACCATCCCCGCCAGCAAGGAACTCTACCAGCGGCAGACCTGGCGTGAGCTTGTCGGACGCTCGAGGCCACCGATCGGCAGTTTGATACGCTGGTGTACGAGTTGTATGGGTTGACGGACGAGGAGATTGGTATAGTGGAGAGGCAAAGTTGAATGAACAATCGTTACCTGGTTTCTCTACCCGAGCGGATCGTACGCGCCGTAGCGGCTGGCGTCGGCGGCCTGATCTACGAGACGACAGAGGTGTTGCTGCCGGGATGGCTCCGCCAGTCACGCCTCTACCAGGCTATCGTCGCCGCGTTGCTGCGGATCGCGGTCGAACTCGTCGGCGGTGTCACCGACGTCTTACCGCCCGACGACATCGGTGTGGAGGAGCTGGCGGTACGCAAGACGGCCGGCGGCGTGATCGAACTCGCCAGCTTTATGGCGGTAGGCTGGTCGCCTCTCTGGCTGCTGGCGGCCGCTGCCGATCTGACCGGAGGCACGCGCATCTATCTGCGTGCACTAGTCTCAGAACTCCAGCGTGACGGGGTGTTGCCAAAAGACACAGAGTTCACCTCGGTCGAGGAACTGCTCAACACCCTGGAGGGGACCTCCAGCCTGATGGCAGAGACGATTGACGTGCCACCTCTGAATGTCCATGATATGCGCAGCTCTTGGCAGTCGCTGCAGCAGAATGTGGCCGAGTTGCCAGATGCCAGTCGTCTGGCCAGCATCTATGCCCAACTGCAGCAAGTGACAAAGCAGGAGGGCCGCTCGCTGAAGTCCATGTCATCGTTGATCGCCGCTGGCGCCGTGCGAGCGGGTGTTCAGATGGGCCATACTTACATCTTTGATTACTACCGCGATGCGCTGCGTACCATCACCACAGAAGGCTTGCCTGCCTACGCGCAGCGTGTGGCCAAACCCTATCTTACAGTGGCGGCGAGCCACCTTGACCCCAAACGGACAACTCTTACTGAACGTCTGTTGCAGCGTGTCCGCCGGCGTGCGAAGACGTCGGATGGCGAGGCATCGTAAGAATAACAGGGACAGAGTTACCCCGCCCCTACTACGCAGCCGACCCCCGTCGTGCATGCTGATGGGGAATCTAGTACATTCATACGCGAAAGGATCTACTTGAACATACCACGTCTGCTCTTTCGCTTGCTGCTTGGTCGCCGCTTTCCTATCACCAGCGGGATCCTGGAGGTTCCTAATATCACCCGGCCGGTCTTGATCCGACGCGATGGCTACGGCATCCCCTACATTGAAGCGGAAGGGGACGAGGACGCCTGGTACGGTCTCGGATTCTGTCAAGGGCAGGATCGTGCTTTCCAGATCGAAACGTTGCTCCGCGTCGCGCGCGGCACGCTTGCAGAGTTGGTCGGCCCTGAAGCCCTTCCCATAGATCGTCTTTCCCGACGGATTGGCTTCCGACACGCTGCCGAGCAGCAATTGAAAGCCCTAGACGATGAGACGAGCCCGCTACTCGAGGCCTATGCTCAAGGTGTCACCGATGGTGCGAGGATAGGATGCCACCGGCTGGCCCACGAATTCTCTCTGCTGAGAGCCAGGCCTACCCCATACCTGGCCGCTGATGTCCTTGGGGTAGCCAAGCTCACATCTTTCACCTTGCCCTCCAATTGGGACGTTGAACTGGCACGCCTCAAGATCCTCACAGAGGACGGTGCGGAGGCATTGGCTGCCCTCGACCCTACCTACCCAGAATGGCTTCCCGTCACAGCCCCGCCTGGCGCTCTCGCTGGCAGTGCAGTGGACCGGCTGGCCGAGGATTTGGCGGTATTCACTGCGACCATCGGCCAGGGTGGCGGATCGAATAACTGGGCGATTGCCCCCACCCGCACCACCACAAGGCGGGCCATCCTGGCCAACGACCCCCACCTTCCCTCATCCCTTCCCCCTTATTGGTACTTGGCCCACGTTCGTACCCCCGACTGGACCGTCGCTGGTGCCTCCCTCGCCGGACTTCCGGATTTCTTAGTGGGGCACAACGACATCGCTGCCTGGGGAATGACGGCTGGGTTTGTAGATAACACCGACCTCTTCATCGAAGAGATCGGCCCCGACGGGCGGAGTGTCCGAGAGGGCAACCAATTTGTCTCCTGTGAGGTTCGCCTGGAAGTCATCCAGGTCAAGGGTGAGGCACCCGTGGAAGAGGAGGTTTTGGTAACCCCTAGAGGGCCTATCATCAGCCCGGCGCTGGAAGGCGAAGCCGGGGCGATTTCCCTGTGCGCTACATGGCTGGCCCCCCAGCCGGTAAACCAAGTTCGCCAAGTCCACCGCGCTCGCACCTTTGAAGAGTTCCGGCGCGCCTTCGAGCAATGGCCATTTCTGTCGCTCAACATGGTCTACGCAGACACTTCCGGCACCATCGGCTGGCAACTGGTAGGCGAGACACCCCGGCGTCGCAAAGGTTGGGGCACCATCCCACTTCCGGGGTGGAACCCGGAGGTCGGATGGGAAGACGATCCAGTCCCCTTCAACGAAATGCCGCACCTGGTCGATCCAGAAATAGGTTTTGTCGCGACTGCCAACAACCAGCCGACCTCGGAAGACGCAGTCCCCTTCCTGGGAGCAGATTGGATTGATGGCTATCGCCAGGACCGCATCGTGGAAGCGCTCGCCGCCCGACACGACTGGGACTTGCCCAGCGTACAGGCGCTTCAGACGGATCAAAAATCCATCCCCTGGCGTGAACTGCGCGACATCGTCCTGGCCATACCGGCCGAGACCGACCAGGCCCACCAATCGCTCGCCTTGCTGGAAGCGTGGGACGGTATGGTAGCAGCCGACTCCCCTGCCGCCACCGTCTTTGAGTTCTTTGTGGCCGAGATGATCCAGCGAGTGGTGGCGGCCAAGGCCCCTCGTGCCGCGCAGTGGGCCCTCGGTGAGGGCTTTACCTCTCTCATCCCCCATACCGTCTTCTACGTGCGGCGCGTCGGCCACCTGGTCCGCCTTCTCCAGGAGCAACCGGAAGGATGGTTTGAACGGTCCTGGCCTCAAGAAATGGCAGACGCTCTGACAACAGTGATCGGGAGCTTGCGGAAACACTACGGTGACGAACCTGACGGGTGGGCCTGGGGACACATTCGACCGCTGACCCTGCGCCACCCGGTAGGAGAGCGAGCGCCCCTCGACCAGGTGTTCAATCTGGGGCCTTTCCCCTGGGGTGGTGATGCCAACACGGTGGGGGCAGCATCAGCTCCCCCCTCCAACCCCACGACGAACCCTCTCACCATCGCCTCACTGCGGATGGTCGTTGACGTGGGGAACTGGGAGGAGAACCGGTTCGCTCTGCCTGGTGGTCAGTCTGGCAACCCGCTTTCGCCCCATTACGCTGACCTCTTGCCCTTGTGGCAGCGTGGTGAGGGCGTGCCCATCGCCTGGTCGCCGGAAGAGGTAGCCCGTGTTGCCAGGTCTACCTTACGCCTGGTGCCGGGATAGGATTACCAAGGGAGTTCTATATGAAAATCATTGTGATCACTGGCAGCACTCGTGGCATTGGCTACGGCCTTGCTGATTCGTTCCTGGCCCTCGGTTGTGCCGTCACAATCAGTGGGCGCACTCTGCCAAGCGTTGAAAAAGCCGTCGCAGAACTGGCCGCCCAACACGAACCCAATCGTGTGTTGGGTCAGCCCTGCGATGTGACCGATCTTGAGCAAGTGCAAGCACTGTGGGACGCGGCCAAAGCCCACTTTGGCAAGATTGACATCTGGATCAATAACGCCGGGATCGGTCACCCTCAGATGGACTCTTGGGAACTTTCGCCGGAACAGATCAAGGCCGTGGTGGATACCAACCTGGTGGGTGCGATGTACGGCGCCAAAGTTGCCTTGCGCGGTATGCTGGATCAGGGCTTTGGGAGCTTTTACAACATGGAGGGCCTGGGCAGTGATGATCGCATGGTGAGAGGCTTGGCGCTCTACGGCTGCACCAAAGCCGGCCTGCGGTATCTCACCCAATCCTGGGTGCAGGAGACGCAGGAAACGCCTGTGCTGGTGGGTGCCCTCAGGCCGGGTATGATTATGACCGACTTGGTAACCAAGCAATATGAAGAACGCCCAGAAGATTGGGAGCGTGACAAACGCATGATCAACATTTTGGCCGACCGTGTGGAAACGGTCACGCCTTGGTTGGCCCAGAAAGTACTTGCCAACGACAAAACCGGCGTCCGGTTCACCTGGCTGACCAGACGCAAGGTCATAGCCCGTTTTCTCGCTGCACCCTTTCGCAAACGCAACTTGTGTGAGTAGCCAGGGTGCCGGATGGTAACACTGAAACAGATGGAGGTAGTTCTATGAAAGATTCCATTCCAGAGATTGGGCTCCAACAGATCGACGCCATCCTCAAGTATCTGTCCGTCTTTGAGAAACAAGATTACCAATTTGGTCAGTGGGTGGAACAAGAAGGTCAATTCCCTTACTTCTCATTTAGCCCTGAGGTAAATCAATTTATCGGCACGTTACGCAAGCAGAACATGATCATTCCGTTCGATTGGAGGAGCTGGAGCGCAGAAGCGAAACGTTATCAATCGGATCCTGACGCTCTCGAAGCAGTTGATCTTCTGACACTCCGCAAATTGCTCACTGCGCATGTTCGCGCCGATCGTTTTGTAGAGGGGCACTTGGCAAGGGTCTTTGAGAGCGGACATATTACAGCCATACTCCGTCGCCTCAAGCAGATACGTGACGAAATGACATAGAAACCTACCTGATAGAAACATCCGGGATGGGCTGAGTGAAGCGGTCCGTGGGGAGCAAGACAATAAGAGGTCCGTTGGCACGTTGCCCAAATGTTCCCCCGTCTAGAGTTGAGCAAGGAAGAACAGGCAGCACGGCAATGCAAAGTCAGGGACGAAAGCTGCTGGAAAAATTGAACCGATAAGGAGCTTGTCATGCCATCTACATTGAACTTGTCGCGTGAAGACATGCGTGCTTTGGGCTATCGCGTTATTGACATGCTCGTGGAACACTTTGAGGAGTTGCCAGAAAAGCCAGTTACGCGCAAAGCGAATCGTCCAACTCTTGAAACACGGCTGCGCGAGGCAATCCCAGAGCACGGGTCGAATGCCCTGGAGGTACTCGATCAGTTACGGCAGAATGTCTTCAGCAACATCATGCATACCGATCATCCCCGGTTTTTTGCCTTTGTTCCCAGCCCCAGCAATTTCGTCAGTGTCATGGCCGATGCGCTCGCTTCGGGGTTCAACGTGTTTGCCGGCACGTGGCTGGAAGCATCTGGCCCGACGCAGATCGAACTGGTCACTATTGATTGGCTCCGGCAAGCTTGCGGGTTGCCTGATTCAGCCGGTGGCCTATTCGTCAGCGGCGGTTCCATGGCCAACATGACTGCCTTGGCGGTGGCCAGACACGTAAAACTTGGGAATCGGATCGAAGGCGCAGTGGTCTACTTCTCAGATCAAACCCACTCGTCCATCGAACGCGGGTTGCGGGTGCTAGGCTTCCAAGACCATCAAATGCGTAAGATTGAATCCGACGACTGTTTCCGTCTCGATATCTCGGCACTTGAGCGCGCAATCGAAGCGGACCGCGCCGCCGGCCGTGTTCCGTTCTGCGTCGTCGCCAACGCAGGCACGACCAACGCGGGGGCCATAGATCCCCTCTTGGCGCTGGCGGACTATTGTCATCAGGAAGAATTGTGGCTGCACGTAGATGGTGCATACGGTGCGGCGGCTGTCTTCTGTGAGCGAGGGCAGGCTTTGTTAGACGGTTTGGGGCGAGTTGATTCTTTGTCGTTAGACCCCCACAAGTGGCTTTTCCAGCCTTATGAAATCGCTTGCGTCCTGGTACGCGAGGAGCGCTGGTTGAAAGAGACCTTTCACATCCTGCCCGAGTACCTGGAAGACATCGAGGGCAAAGAAGGGGAAGTCAACTTTTGCGATCATGGCATTCAACTGACACGAGGATTTCGGGCGCTCAAGCTATGGATGTCGCTTCAAGTCTTTGGACGGTCAGGTTTTCAGGAGGCAGTGAACCAAGGATTCGAGATGGCCGAAGTAGCTGAGACCGCCGTGCGCGAGTTGTCGAACTGGGAGGTGGTGACCCCCGCCCAGATGGGCATTATGACCTTTCGTTGTATCCCAAAAGACCTGTCGCCGGAGAAGGTGAACTGGCTGAACCGAGAACTGGTTGAAGAGATGATTGCCGATGGCTTCGCCATGATCAGTTCGACCGTATTACGGGGACAGACCGTGTTGCGCATGTGTACCATCAACCCGCGCACTACAGAAGCCGACGTGAGAGAAACGATCAACAGGCTGGACGATATGAGCAAGGGACTGCTGCAATGAACGATGTTTTGAAAAAGCTAGAGGGTGGTGATCGGCGTTCCATCGGAAGAGCTAACAAAGTCGTTGCAGACGTGTTAAATGATCCCTCTCTTTTTGGATACTCTCTCATAGCACCTCTATTCAAGGTATGGAAGTTCTTCAGGTGGTAACAACACCCTGATTGTACGAGCCTTTCCTGGTGCCCTCGTAATGAATCCCCGCTTCTCCAGCGTAAGCACCATTTGATGAACGGTGGGAGGGGTCACTCGGAAGTAACGCTGCATGTCGGCTTCTGCTGGAGGGCGACCATTGATTTTGGTGTAGTTGTAGATGAAAGCAAGATACTGACCTTGCTTCTTTGTGTATTCGGGCATCCTCGGCCACCTACCCGTGTGGGTTTGCACCAATACCTCACTGGACAACATCAACTGCAATACCAAAGCGCCGCCCATACAACGCCGCGCAAAGCGCGGGTCGGGTGCAGGCGCGGGTTGGGCGCGCCTGCCCTGGGCATTCAATAGCCTATTTCTCTGAAAAACCACTTTCTCACAGCACTCATCTCAAGCGGCCCACCATGACCAACGTATACCCTCGATAGTGACAAACCCATCAATCTTTTGATACTTGACCTGACCATACTGACATC
>SOHZ01000224.1 GCA_004377365.1 Anaerolineales bacterium
AGCATCGCGGCCTTCATGTCCATGCGCTCGCGTGTCCTGGTGCTGGACGAGCCCACCGCCGGCCAGGATTACAATAAATACAAGGCTTTCACCGAGGCCATCTTGCAGTTGCCGAATTTCGAGGCCATCCTGTTCATCACCCACGATCTCGACCTGGCAGTGTGCTACGCCAACCGGGTGATTTTGATGCACGAGGGCCGCATTGCCGCCGATGGGCCGCCTCCAAAGGTGCTGGCCCAACGGGGACTGCTGGAACGCTGTCGGATAGTACCCACCTCGCTGCTGGCCGCCAACCTGGAACGGCTGCCTCAGACGGGGCGCTTTATGCGGGCCGAGTTGCTGGCCCACCTGTGGCGCAACAGTGCCGCGTAGCATAAGAGAGGGTTGATGATGACTGAGGAAATAAAGTACAGTATTTCGGTAGGACGTGTAGCCCGTATCATCCGCGAGATGAGCGCTGAAGAGAAAAGGTACCTGGCCTATCTGGTGCCAGAGTTGCGAGAGGTGGAGCCACTGAAGCCACCTGAGCAACCGCTGCGGCCTTCCGAAGAGTTCCTGGAGCAGTTGCGACAGGAGATACTGGAGGCGCGGGGTGGCGTTCCGCCTTCTGATGATGAGCCGTTCATTGGCGGGCTAACGCGAGGAGAATTCTATCGTCTACCTGAGGAGGAACAAGAAGCCATCTGGGACAAGGTCTGGGCTCAGGCAGAAGCGGAGGTAGAGAAATCAACGGAGGCCGATTATCGTGAGCATCCTGTCAAGCCCGATGCGCTTATTGCTGGACAAAAACGTCGCCCGTAAATCAGTATCGGGCTTGGACAAGATGGCAGGGGTACTCCCTCTATCGGAAGCGGAGTCCATCGCTTTGTGTATCTTGGAGCAGGCAACAAAGGGCAAGATACGGTTGTTCATCGCCCCCGAATCGTTGCATATCTTGCTTTCGCTGGAGCGAACCTTTGCCTTGCACGGCATTAGCCTTTTTCTCGACCAGATGGAGGTGCTATATCCAGGTAGGTACTTCAAGCGCTGGGCACGGCGACTGCGCCAGATGAACTTTACCCGTGAGGATGCCAAAGTATTGAGCCTGGCCACCTTTGGCACTGACAAAGCGGGCGAGATCCTGAGCGCGTCGGTTATCGTCACCTTTGACCAAAGACTGATCAACAAGTATGCTCACGAATTTGCCGTTATCCAAGGCCGGTTTGAGGCAATGATGGCTGGCCTGGAGCCGCCTTTTTGTTACGCCAGGTTGCCTGAGATGATGCTGCCCCAGAAAGCACTCGGGCTAATCCAATGATAGGTTGTCGCGCCCCGCGCCGGGGGAGGGACGCGGGGCCCAAATATTAACTTAAGGAGGTAGAAATGTCTGACACTATGAAAAAGGCACTGACATGGCTCGTCGTCCTGGTTGCCTTCATTGCCGTCATGCTGCTGGCCAATGTCCTGCTCGGACCGGATGCAGACAAACTCCAGGGGGTGTTGTGGGTTGTCTTCACTGCCATTGCGGTAGTGATTCTCATTGTCCTCTATCTCGTCAGTGCGGGCAGCGAGGCCTGGGAGGTCGGCACCCGTCAGGTAGTCTACATGGCCATCGGTGCAGCGCTATACGGGGTGTTCAACTGGATCTTCAACACCATCCCTATGCCCTCGGTCAGCCAAGTGGCTTTGCGCCCCTCGGTATGTATCCCCGTCTTCTTCGGCTATGTCTTCGGGCCAGTAGTGGGCTTCTTCACCGGAGCAGTGGGCAACATCATCGGTGACTTCCTCACTGGCTGGGGAGTCTACCCTGCGTGGGATATCGCCAATGGGTTCATGGGCCTGATACCAGGACTGGTGTTCCTCTTCGCTGATAAAAAGCGCAGCCTCAATTTCCTGACCATCGTCTTCGGCGTGCTGACGGTCGTAGTGGTGGCCATGATCTTTATCAACCCTAGGGTCGTCGGCCCCTGGACAGGCGAGATAGAGGATTTCTCTTTCTGGGCCTGGGCCTTCCTGGTAGGTGGGATAGTAGTCATCGTGGGGCGGTTCGTGTTGGAGCGCATCAGCGAGGACCTGGCTGCCGTCAACATCTGGGGGTCGCTAGGGATTATCCTGGGCATTGGCTATGCGGCTATCGCCGACATCTGGATCAACGGCTACAGCCTTGCCACTGCTCTGATCGGAGAATTCGCCCCAGCGGCCGGACCTAACATCCTCAACTCTATGATCCTGACGCCCATCCTGTTGGCCGCCTATCAGGCCGTCCAGGCGCGGACAGGACGGTAGAAGAACTGAGATGCTGATCACCTGGAAGTACCGCGAGCGCGATACCATCATCCAACGTCTCGATCCGCGGGCCCGCATCATCTTCATGCTGGCCATGCTGATATCCATCATCCAATTCTGGGATCTGCGCATCGTCCTGGGGTTCCTGGCCCTGGCATTGGCCCAATACTTCCTGGCCAGGCTCACCTGGCGCGAGACACGCCGGGCCTGGATATTGATCAGCATCCTTATCGTCTCAATGACCATCCTGACGTTTCTAACCGGGAGAGGCGGGGTGAGTACCGCCTACTTCGAAGAGCACCTGATCACTCGCCTGGGTCCTCTCTCCCTCCCCATCGTCGGATGGCAGATAGGGCTGGACATCACTGTGGAGAAGACGGTCTTTGCCGTCAGTCAGATGGCTCGCATGTTCGCCATCACTACCCTGGCCATCACCGTCCCTTACACCATAGACCCCAGTTTGTACGGCGTGACCTTCCGGGGCCTGGGCTTGCCGGATAAATTCGCCTACGCCATGGACCTGGCTTTCCGTTTCGTGCCCACCCTGGGCCGCGATTTCAGCATCACCCTGGACTCCCAGCGAGCACGGGGCTACGAGGTGGAGAAGCTGGAGGGCGGCCTTATCGCCCAGATCCGCAAGCTGGCTCCCCTCATCGTGCCGGTGACCATCAATGCCATCGTCAGCGGTGAGGACATCATTGACGCCATGGATCTGCGCTGCTTCGGCATCGGCAAGCGCACCTGGCTGCAAAAACTCGAGTACAAAAAGGCCGACTGGGCATTGATCGCCTTCAGCGTGGCCATGTTCTTCGGCTGTACCGTGGTCCGGGTGGCCTTCCCGGCTTTGGGCTACGTGTGGGTGCCGCAGTGGATGCTTAACCTGGCCACGATGAGATAAACAAGTCCTCTCCGTCGCGAGGAACAAGCTATAAAGATGCCGGGTTCACAACTCTGCAAAGGCGGGCCGCTGGCCCCGCCTTTCTGTTGTGCCAAAGGTGCGACGCACTTGGCAAGTGCATCGCACCTGAAAACTGAATGAAGAGAACGCGGGCTCACCTTGAAAAGGCTGGCAAAAACTGGTATAATCTGAGCAATTCATAACTTGACGATCAAGTTTCCATGTCATTGCGCGGAACGAAGCGACGAAGCAATCCCAGGAAGCAGCGCATCAGAGATTGCTCCGCTTCGCCCGCAATGACACAAGAGTTTACTTACATCGTGAACGATCCTAACCAGGAGGTAAGAAAAAGAATATGAGCAACACCATCGAAGTGGAAGCCAAGGAGCTTCCCTCCACACCCCCACCCCCTTCTGTCACTCTGACCATGCGTAAGGGGCCCCAACCAGGCCAGCAATTCACCTTTATCCAGGACATCATTGCTCTCGGCCGGCGGGATGACAACGACGTGGTCATAGACAACCCGCAAATTTCCCGTCGTCACGCTTCGCTATCCTGGGAAGAAGGCACATTCGTCCTCCGTGACCTGGGCAGCGCCAATGGGACTTTCCTCAACGCCGTTCGCATCACCGAACCCCATGCCCTCCGTGAGGGTGACGTCATCGGCCTGGGTGGCGACGCGGTGCTGTCTTTCAGTATCACGGGATCTTTGGACAAGACGATGGTCGTCTCTGGCACAAAGATACGTAAAGAGATGGCCGAACGGGGTGTCGCCTTCCCTGGGGCTGCTCCCCCCGTCGCCCTTCCCAGTCCGCAGACGGGCTGGTCAGGTCTCGTCATCGCTGGCCTGATAGTCTTTCTGCTGGTGGGCATCGGCGCTGTCGTTGCAGGATGGTTCCTGTTGAGAGAGTCCACCACGGCCTGCACCCCAGACGCCGAACTGGTGAAACACGTCTCCATCGCCGACGGCACGGTCATCGAACCCGGCGGCCGCATTGACAAAGTGTGGAAGGTGAAAAACACCGGCACTTGTCCCTGGGAAGAGGGTTACCTCCTGGTCTTTTACTCTGGCGACCAAATGCGAGCCCCTGATTACCAGGCCCTTCCTGGGACCGCTCCAGACAAAACCACCAACATTGGCGCGACCATGGTCGCTCCCTTCTCACCCGGCACGTACACCGCCGCCTTTCGCTTCAAGAGTCCCACCGGTGAGTATTTCGGACCAGAACTCAGTGTCACCATTGTCATCGAGCAACCGTCCCCACTCTACCCGGCACCGACAGGGCCGTGATCTCTATGAGGGGCCAAGACACAAAGGGCGCTGGAGCCCCTAGCGCCCTTTGTCACTTCCCCAACCATATCGGCGGCTTCTGTTAGAAAGTGTACTGGTCAACAGCACTTTGAACAATCGGCGAAATCTGGTATCATAGTGGTA
>SOHZ01000245.1 GCA_004377365.1 Anaerolineales bacterium
AGCGTTTCCCCAAACAGGTTTCCATAACCATTTGGACTGCCAAGCCGGGCATCGTCATTGGGCGTAAGGGAAGCAGCATCAACGCCTTGAAGCGTAGATTGGAGGAGTTGACGAAGGCTAAAGGGATCCGCCTTGAGGTCCAAGAAGTCGGGAAGCCGGATTTGGATGCCTATCTCGTCGCTGAGAACATCGCTCAACAACTGGGGAAGCGGATTTCCTTCCGGCGAGCTATGAAGCAGGCCATCGGGCGGGCCATGCGGGCCGGGGCCAAAGGAGCGATGGTCACTTGTAGCGGGCGGTTGGCTGGGGCAGAGATGGCTCGTAGTGTAACCTTCCGCGAAGGACGTGTGCCTCGTCATACTCTACGTGCGGACATTGACTATGCCCAGAATGAGGCCCTGACTACCTTTGGGCGGATCGGGGTTAAGGTTTGGATTTATAAAGGCGATATCTTGCCCGAGAAATCCATGGCCGAGGAAGTCATGGCGGCGAGTTAAGGAGCAAACTATCATGTTGATGCCCAAGAGAGTGAAGTATCGTAAAGCCCACCGGGGTCGTATGAAAGGCAAGGCCAGCCGGGGCAATGAAGTATCTTTCGGGGAGTTCGGCCTGCAAGCTCTGGAACCTTGTTGGATGACCAGCCGCCAGATAGAGGCTGCTAGGCGAGCCATCGTTCGCCATGTCAAACGTGGCGGGAAGTTGTGGATACGGGTCTTTCCAGACAAGCCGGTCACGGCCAAGCCAGCCGAGACACGCATGGGCAGCGGCAAGGGCAATGTAGACCACTGGGTAGCGGTGGTAAAGCCGGGACGGGTTATTTTTGAAATCGCGGGCGTCGGGGAGGAAGCGGCTCGTGAGGCTATGCGCTTGGCTTCTCACAAGCTTCCTATCAAAACCCAGGTCATCGCCAGGCGAGATCCTATTACTGGAAGTGAGAGAAGCTGATGGAGACTCAGGAGATTCGTGCTATGACTCCCGATGATCTTGTGCAGAGGCTTGATGACGCTCACGAGGAATTGTTCAACCTGCGTTTCCAGTTCAGTACCGGGCAGTTAGAGAACTTTAACCGCCTTACCGAGGTCAAAAGGGATATTGCTCGTCTGAAGACCATCATGCGTGAGAGGGAACTGGAGCAGATGTGGGAGGAAGAGGAGGCATGAGAGAGCGACGGAAGAGGCTGGTGGGAAGTGTGGTGAGCGACAAGATGGATAAGACAGTCGTGGTGAAAGTGGAAAGACTGCAACGTCATCGCCTGTACGGTAAGGTGATGAAGAAGAGCAAGAAATTCAAGGCTCATGACGCCTATAACTCGTGCCAGGTCGGCGATATGGTGCGTATCGTCGAGTCGCGTCCCTTGAGCAAAGAAAAGCGGTGGGTCGTTGAGGAGATAGTGAAGAGGGCTGATAAGTCTATTGAGTAGTGGGGTAGCTGCCTGTGCCGCAATAGTGGCGGATGTGCGGCTCATCTGGTGGCCTGGCTACCTCGTCGTTCGAAGAGGAAGAGGCAGAGATGATTCAGCAAGAATCTCGATTACGAATAGCTGATAACACTGGAGCCAGAGAGATCCTATGCATTAGGGTTCTGGGGGGCTCGATGCGGCGTTATGCCAGGGTTGGAGATATTATCGTCGCCTCGGTCAAGCAGGCTACCCCCACAGCTTCGGTCAAGAAGGGGGAGATCGTGCGGGCGGTCGTCGTACGTACAGCCAAGGAATACGGTCGCCCCGACGGATCTTACATCAAGTTCGACGATAATGCGGCCGTCATCTTAGACGCCCAGCGGAATCCAAGAGGGACTCGCATCTTTGGACCAGTGGCCCGTGAGTTGCGCGATAAGGGCTTTATGAAAATTGTTTCCCTGGCACCGGAGGTGCTTTAGTGTCTGTCGCCCGCTTGCTGCGCTCGCCCTGTCGCTCGTCGTTATTCGGCCGTGATGCGACAGGTGATGGGCGTTGAGTCATGGGCGAGGAGGTAACGGTGAAGATAAGGAAAGGTGATACCGTCGTAGTCTTGAGTGGTGAAGAGCGTGGAGCGAAAGGCACCGTCCACCGGGTTATCCGCGGTTGGAAGGTAGATCGCCGGCGCCACCGAATAGGTCGGGATCATGGCAAAGACCGGGTGGTTGTCTCTGGCATCAATATTGTGAAGAAGCATCAGAGACCCACCGGTCGTACAGGTGCTCAGGCTGGTATCATTGAGCGTGAAGCGCCTATTCACAATTCCAATGTGGCACTGTTTTGCGGTAACTGCAACCGACCGGCCAGGGTTGGCTCTCAACTGTATGAAGATGGTACCAAAGGTCGGGTGTGCAAACGGTGTGGTCAGCCGTTTGACTAAGCCATGCTCACCTGTACCGCCTGTACCGCAATAGTGGTGCAACAATGGTAATTGTGCATTGTCACCGGGAGCGAATTTATGCCTAGGTTAAAGGATAGATACCGCAAGGAAATAATTCCTACTTTGATGGAAGAGTTTGGCTATCGCAACGTGATGGAAGTACCGCGCTTACAGAAAATCGTGGTCAATGTAGGGCTAGGTGAGGCTTTGCAGGATATCAAGGCCCTTGATGCTGCTGCCAGAGATACCACTACCATCGCCAGCCAGAAACCTATCATCACGCGAGCCAAGAAGTCTATCGCTGCTTTCAAATTGCGAGAGGGCAGTCCCATTGGGGTCAAGGTTACACTGCGGGGCAACCGTATGTATGATTTTCTAGACCGGATGTGTAACGTTGCCTTGCCACGTCGGCGCGATTTCCGTGGCATCTCGCCCGATTCCTTTGATGGTCGTGGCAATTACACTCTGGGCTTCAGGGAGCAACTGGTCTGGCCGGAAATTGACTACGATAGCATTGACAAGATACGTGGTATGGAAGTCACTATCGTTACTACGGCCGAAACTGATGAAGAAGCCAGGCGTTTGTTACAACTTTTTGGGATGCCGTTTACAAGGTAAGAAGCCGTGCTGATTTGCTGCCTGTATCGCAATAGCGCCACTATTGCGGCACAGGTGGTGCAACAGTGGTAATTGACCCGGATTGAGGAGGACACGTGGCCAAGAAAAGTATGATTGAGCGGGAGAAACGCAGGAAGTATCCGACCCGGTTGCGCAACCGCTGCAAGTTGTGCGGTCGCCCGCGAGCTTACATGCGTCGTTTCCAGCTCTGTCGCATCTGCTTCCGACGGATGGCTTTGGAGGGGAAGATACCTGGCGTCATCAAATCGAGTTGGTAGCTACGCTGGGGGAAGGGTAGTGCTTTCTACCCCCCGTACCACATCGAGTTTTTACGCGAATATTTGGAGGGGCACACCGTTCGGCTTAGCCCACGATGAAGCCCTCAGGCCCCTCTCTCTATAGAGGGACTAATTGGAGAGTGCGAACTATGACCATGACCGATCCTATTGCCGATATGTTGACCCGCATCAGGAATGCGAATGTGGCCCGACACCATCAAGTTTTGGTGCCTAGTTCCAAGACTAAGCTAGCCATCGCTCGCATCCTGAAAGAAGAAGGGTTCATTCAGCATTATGAGGTGACCAGAGATCGTCCTCAGCCCAGAATCAGGATTCGGTTGAAGTATGCTGACAATCGAAAGCCTGTCCTCACGGCTCTGAAACGGGTCAGCAAGCCGGGCTGTCGAGTCTATACCAGGAGACAGGACATCCCCTGGGTTCTAAGTGGATTGGGGGTAGCGATCCTTTCCACACCCAAAGGGGTCATGACGGGGAAAAAGGCCCGCCGCCTTGGCGTGGGCGGTGAGGTGCTATGTTATGTCTGGTAGCTGGTTGCCAACGCTGGAGGTTGGTGTAGCTCGCAGGGCTGGCAGTCGGTAACTGAGGTGGAGGTGTTCGGATGTCTCGTATAGGGCGTATGCCCATTCCTATGCCAGAAGGTGTGGCTGTAAGTATAGAGGATAATCATGTCACAGTGAAGGGGCCGGAAGGAGAGCTGTCCCGTTCCTTTGACCAGGACATGTCCATAGCTTTGCGGGACAATCAAATTATCGTCACCCGCCCAAGTGATAGCAAACGTCATAAGGCTATGCATGGACTGACGCGAGCGCTCCTGGCCAACATGGTGACTGGGGTGTCGGAGGGTTTTCGGAAGACACTGGAAATTGTTGGTGTCGGCTACCGGGCTGAAATGCAGGGGGAAACCCTCGTCTTATCGGTGGGATACTCACATCCTGTGCAGATAGAACCTCCGCCAGGCATCACTTTTCGTGTTGAGAAGGGATATAGGAGCTTCACTGTTGAGGGAATTGATAAAGAGCTTGTCGGTGAGGTAGCCGCCAGGATCAGGGCCGTGCGTAAGCCAGAACCATATAAGGGAAAAGGTATTCGCTACCTTGGTGAGCGGGTGCGTCGCAAAGCCGGTAAGGCCGGAAAGGTAGCGTGACCTGTACTGCAACAGTGGTGTTTGATTTATCGCTTTGGGGAGGATGGTTATTGGTATGGGAAAGACAACTCACGGAGAAGTAGCGCGCAAACGGCGGCATCGGCGGGTGCGCAAGCAGGTGGTGGGTACCAGTGAGCGGCTTCGTTTCAATGTCTTCAGGAGTCTCAAGCATATTTATGCCCAGGTGATTGATGACACCCGAGGACACACCTTGGTGGCGGCTTCGACTCTGGACCCCGAACTTGGAGATAAGGTCAAGGGGCTGCCCAAGACGGAACAGGCTAAGCTGGTGGGAGGACTTTTGGCCAAGCGAGCCCTGGAGCACGGAGTGAAGAAGGTGGTTTTTGACCGCGGGGGATACAAATATCATGGGCGCGTAAAATCCCTGGCCGAGGCCGCACGAGAGGGAGGATTGGAGTTCTAGATTTAGGAGGATCAATGCCTAGAAGAGGGACCAAGTTTGAAAAGGAAGAGGAATTCGACGAGCGAGTGGTTGATATCGCTCGCACGGCCAAGGTGGTCAAAGGCGGTCGGCGCTTTGGTTTCAGGGCCGTGGTTGTGGTCGGAGATAATAAGGGCAGCGTGGGCGTTGGGGTGGGCAAGGCACGCGAGGTGCCGGAAGCTATCCGCAAAGGCGTGGAACGAGCCAAGCGGGATATGCGCAAAATCCCTATTGTTGGTACTACCATTCCTCACCAGGTCCTCTCACGTTTCAGCGCGGCTAAAGTGCTTCTGAAACCAGCCTCGCCAGGCACAGGGGTCATTGCCGGGGGCGGCGTGAGAGCGGTCGTTGAGGCTGCAGGCATCAAAGACATCTTGACCAAATCCTTAGGTAGTTCCAACATACTCAACGTCGTCAAGGCTACTAGGGTGGCCTTGGACCAACTGAAAGACCCTGAGGAGGAAGCCAGGCTACGCGGCAAGCCAGTGGATGCGTTGAAGCCCTTCTGGAGTCGAACCGAGCAGTAGATGGCAGCGGGAGAGCATCGAAAATGGCAAAGAAAAAGACAGAGAAGAGGTTACGGATAACTTGGGTTAAGAGCAGCATCGGCTACTCCAGGCGTCAGAAGGCTACTATCCAGGCTTTGGGGTTCAAGAGACTTGGGCAGATGATCGAGCAGAAAGATACACCGGTCATCAGGGGGATGGTGAACAAAGTCAGCCATCTGGTTGAGGTCAAGGAAGTGGATGGCTAGGCGCTAGGTTGTTGACCTGTACTGCTTGTATTGTGATAGCGTCATTATTGCACCACTGTTGCGGTGTAGACGGCACAGGTGGTGCAACAGTGGTAGTTGTTCGATTGTCAGGATGGAAAGGCGTGGGGAAAGATGAAATTGCATGAACTGTGTCCTGCGCAGGGATCGAGAAAGAAAAGGAAGCGAGTCGGTCGGGGGATCTCCGCCGGTCAAGGTAAAACAGCCGGTCGGGGTACCAAGGGGCAAAATGCCCGCTCTGGAGGCGGCGTCCGCCCCTATTTTGAGGGTGGCCAATTGCCATTGGTACGGCGTTTGCCTCAAAAGCGCGGTTTCACCAACATTTGGAAGGTGTACTACAAGCCGGTTAATCTTGACAGACTCAACCGCTTCGAAGCGGGTAGCGAAGTTGCGCCTCGGACATTGGCTGAGGCGGGAATCATCAAGTCACCGGATGAACCAGTGGTGATTTTGGGCCACGGTAACCTCGATAGGGCTCTGACCGTCAAGGCGCAACGTTTCTCGGCCAGCGCCCGAGCCAAAATCGAGGCCGCTGGGGGCACTGTGGAGGAGCTCCCACGCGCTTCTTGAAGGATGTAAGGGGAGGACGCTATGTTACAAGCGGTCCGTAATGCTTTTGTTTTGCCCGATCTCAGACGCAAGCTTTTATTGACCTTTCTGATTCTGGTGACCTATCGCCTGGCCGCTCACGTTCCTGTGCCTGGAATTGACCCAGAAGCCCTGCGCAGGGTTTTTGAATCGAACCAATTATTGGGTTTCCTGGACTTGCTCTCCGGGGGAGCCATGTCCAGCTTTTCGGTCATGGCGATGGGTGTTTACCCTTACATTACCTCTTCTATTATTATGCAATTGCTGACGCCCATCATCCCCCAATTGGAGGAGTTAGCCAAGGAGGGCGAGGCCGGACGGAACAAGATCAATCAATATACCCATCTTTTGACCATCCCTCTGGCTTTCTTGCAGGGCTTCGCACAGGCTACTTTGCTCCAACGGCAAGGTGTCATCAGCAATTTTGGCCTTACGCCAGCTACCCTGTTGCCAACTCTGGCCACCCTCAGTGCCCTTACCACAGGCACCGTCTTTGCCATCTGGTTGGGGGAGCTGATCAGTGAACAGGGTATTGGTAATGGCATTTCTCTGATTATTTTCGGTGGCATAGTGGCTCGCGTCCCGCAAAATATGGGGGGGCTGTTGGTGGGGAGAGATTATTTGCGTCTTTTGGTTTTCTTGCTCGTAACTGTGATCACAGTGGCGGTTATTGTGATCGTGCAGGAGGGACAGCGGCGCATTCCCGTCCAATATGGCAAGCGGGTGCTGGCTATGCGGGGCCGTCGTTTGCGCGTGGCTGGCGGTCAGAGCACCCACATCCCTTTGCGAGTCAACTCGGCGGGAATGATCCCGCTCATCTTCGCTCAATCTATCCTGATCTTTCCCGGGGTTGTGGCCAGTTATTTCCGATTCACTCAGAACGAATGGGTGAAGCGCATCGCTAGCGGTATCTATGACGTTTTTAACACCACCAGCAACGTGTACTGGATTCTCTATTTCCTGATGGTGATTGGTTTTACCTATTTCTACACCGATGTGATCTTTCGGCAGCAAAACCTGGCCGAGAATTTGCGACGGCAGGGAGGCTTTATCCCCGGTATCCGGCCTGGCAAGCGCACGGCCGATTACCTTAATGACGTCGTACAGCGTATTACTTTGGTGGGAGCCATTTTCCTGGGGGTAGTGGCCATCTTGCCCTGGTTGGTCAAAAGCGTGATCAGCGATCCCCAGGGAGGCATGGGCTCGATGCTCATCACCAGCACTGGCTTGCTCATTGTGGTGGGTGTGGTCTTGGATACAATGAAACAGTTGGAAGCTCAGCTTTTGATGCGTCATTATGAGGGTTTCATCAAGTAGCGCCATAGCGACAGCCGTTCGGCCAAGCTCACGACAAGTGCGACTCCCAATCCAAAGCCGAGGTCGAGTCGGGGATTGCTCATGATCATTTTGAAATCGTCCCAGGAACTGGCCCGTATGCGCGAGGCTGGTCGCATTGTAGCCGAGGTTCTGGCCCGCCTCCGCGAGAAAGTCGCCCCCGGTGTCACCACCGCTGAGTTGGATGCTTTGGCCCATAAGATTATCGTCGGCTATGGTGCAAAACCCTCTTTCAAGGGGTATCGGGGTTTTCCGGCCTCTTTGTGTGTTTCCGTCAACGAAGAGGTAGTCCATGGTATTCCTGGCAAGCGGATTCTGCGGGAAGGTGACATCGTCAGTCTGGACGTGGGAACCATCTACCGGGATTATCAGGGAGACGCTGCTATTACTCTGGGGGTAGGGAAAGTGAACGGGGTGGCCCGGCACTTGATGGAGGTGGCGGCTGAAGCCTTGCAAGCCGGGATCGCTCAGGCCAGGGCTGGAAAACGCAGCGGGGACATATCTCGGGCTATCCAGAAATGTGCCGAGAGAAATGGTTATGCTGTGGTGCGCGAGTACACGGGCCATGGCATTGGACGAGAGATGCACGAAGAACCGCAAATACCCAACTTTGGAGAGCCGGGGCGTGGTGTGCTGCTGAAACCAGGCATGACCTTTGCTCTGGAGCCTATGGTGATTGCGGGCGATTACCATACTAGGGTCCTGGATGATAATTGGACAGTCGTCACTCTAGATGGACAATTGTCGGCTCATTTCGAACACACTGTGGCTGTAACCGAAGGAGAGCCGGAGGTTTTAACGCGCTTATAGTTTATTGTCTGGAGTTTGCAGTAGAGCGATAGGCTGCAAAAGGAGAGACTATCATGAAAGTTAGGCCGTCAGTTAAGAAACGCTGTGCCAAGTGCAAGATCATCAGGCGCCGGGGCGTGGTGCGCGTGATCTGTGAAAACCCGAAGCACAAGCAGCGGCAGGGGTAGGCGCAACGCACAAGTGGGCATTGTGAATTGGAAATTGTACATTCTCGCGGGGAGGTAAGAGATGGCTAGAATTGCTGGAGTTGACTTGCCCAGAGGCAAACGAGTTGAAGTCGCCTTGACTTACATTTATGGCATTGGTCGGACGACCAGTCGGGACATCTTGAGCCAGACGGACGTTGACCCCGACACGCGGGTCAAAGATTTGGCGGAGGCGGAAATCAGCAGTTTGCGCGAAGTCATTAGTAGAGACCATCGGGTTGAAGGCGATCTGCGGCGTGAGATCACGATGAACATCAAACGCTTGCAGGAGATTGGTTGTTACCGGGGTATCCGCCATCGCCGCAACATGCCTGTACGTGGTCAACGTACCAAGACCAACGCCCGTTCCAAGCGTGGCCCCCGCAAGACAGTGCCGGGTCGCAGGCGAGTACGGGCAAAGAAGTAGCTTGTCGTTTGGTGTCTATCGCTGTTGGACGGTGAACGGAGGAGCGGGCGATAGGCGGTCAGCGATGAAACAAAGTGTGTGAGAGACCATAAGTTTAAGGAGGAAGGATGGCACGAGAAAAGCGTGGAGGGAGAAGGACCGCTCGTCGCGAGCGCAAGCAGATTCCTCATGCTCAAGCTCATATTCAGGCGACCTTCAATAATACGATAATTACTATTACTGACCAGCAGGGCAATGTTATCCTGTGGGGTAGTGGAGGGACGGCTGGTTTCAAGGGTTCGCGTAAGAGCACTCCCTATGCGGCTCAGATAGCTGCTCAGCAAGCGGCCAAACAGGCAGCCGACAATGGTGTGAAAGAAATAGACGTTTTTGTCAAAGGGCCTGGACCGGGACGTGAGGCGGCTATCCGCTCACTACAAGCGGCGGGGCTCAAGGTGCGTTCCATCACTGATGTCACTCCTATTCCTCATAATGGGTGCCGTCCCCCAAAAAAGCGGAGGATCTAACAACGACCAATGAGCCAATGACCAAATTGGGTTTGAGCTTGGTCATTGGGACTTGTTGACAGGGAGGTGCAATGGCCAGAAATACGGGCCCGGTTTGCAAGTTATGCCGACGTGAAGGGGAGAAGTTACTGCTAAAGGGTGAACGCTGTTTCACACCCAAATGTGCCCTGGAGAGACGGGCTTATGCTCCTGGTATGCACGGCCGGCAGACACGATTCCGGCGTAAGAAGTCAGACTATGGCCTGCAATTAAGGGAGAAGCAGAAGGCGCGTCGCATTTACGGTGTGCTAGAGAGGCAATTCCGCCGCTATTTCAAAGGGGCCGAAAGGCGCAAGGGGTTGACTGGTGTCAATTTGCTCGTCATGTTGGAAAGCCGGCTCGATAACGTTGTCTATCGCCTGGGCTTTGCCGATTCACGAGCTCAGGCCAGACAATTGGTGCGACACGGTCACTTTGACGTCAACGGACGGAAGACCAATATCCCCTCCTTTCTGGTTAAGGCGGGCGATTTGATAGCCGTGCGGGAGCGCAGCAAAGGATTAGCCTATTTCAGAGACCTGAGCACCGTCATGGAGAACAAGGTTGTACCTGAATGGCTGAGTCTTGATATTCCCGAAATGGAGGGGCGAGTCTTGACCTTTCCTACGCGAGAAGACATTGATGTTTCTCTCAACGAGCAATTGATAGTGGAGTATTACTCCCGTTAGCGGTTGTAGGTGAAGGGTTAGGGAATTGGATCTAGCAATCCCCTACCCAACTAGCGGGCGGCAACTGGTCCCTGCGGTTTCCTGTACCGCAACCGTGGTAGAGGAGGGTGATCTTTGGTAAATCTAGTTTTGCCCAAAATTGAATGTGATGCCAGCTCGCAGAACTATGGGCGCTTTATCATCGGACCTTTGGAAAGTGGCTATGGCATAACCTTAGGTAATGCCCTGCGGCGGGTTTTGCTTTCTTCTCTGCCTGGTGCAGCAGTCACCTCTATCAGGATAAGTGGTGTCTATCATGAGTTTTCTACCATACCTCATGTCAAGGAGGATACTACGGCTCTGATCCTCAATGTGAAGCAGCTTCACTTGAAGCTGGAGGGTGATGAGTCAGTACGTCTGCGCCTTGAGGTGAGTGGTGAAGGGGAGATCACGGCCGGTGATATAGAGTGCCCCCATCAGGTGGAGATCGTCAATCCTGATCTGCCTTTGTTAACGGCCGATTCCAGCGAAGCTGAATTAGATATGGAATTGGTTGTAGAGCGCGGGAAAGGTTACTCGCCTGCGGAGGAGCGGGGAAAGCTTCCCATTGGGGAGATTCCTGTGGACGCTGTGTTCAGTCCCATTCGCAAAGCCAACTTTGTGGTGGAGCGGGCTCGTGTTGGGCAGATGACTAACTTTGACCGGTTGATTATGGAGATATGGACTGATGGCACCATCGAGCCTGATGAGGCCCTGAGCAGCACGGCCCAAATTCTGGTCGAGCATTTATCCTTGCTGGTTGGCGTTGGCGAAATGCCGCCAGAAGAAGAGGAAGAGGCTGAGGAAGGTCTTATTCCCATTCGCATCTATGAGACGCCCATTGAGGACTTGGAGTTGTCTGTCCGTGCCTACAATTGCCTGAAGCGAGCGGGAATCACCAAAGTGGGAGAGATACTGGAAAGGATGGCTGAGGGCGAGGATGAGATACTTGCCATCCGAAACTTTGGTAAGAAGTCGTTGGTAGAGTTGAAAGAAAGGATGCAGGCCAAGGGTTTATGGCCTATCGAGGGTGAAGAGACCGCTGAAGAGATGGCTGAAGCGGCCTATGCTGGTGGGTCTTGACAGAGATCGCCCAATTTAGTTTGCAACTGAAAGGTATCTGTGATGAGACATCGTGTAGCAGGTCGTCGTCTGGGGCGTTCTAGCGGCCACCGGCGAGCACTGCGTAGAAATCTGATAACCGAGTTGTTTCGGCACGAACGGATAAAGACGACCGAGGCTAAAGCTAAAGCCATCCGCTCTGACGCTGAGAAACTGATCACCCTGGCCAAGCGTGGCTTGCAAGACGATAGCTATACCCTTCACGCCCGACGCCAGGCCGTGGCCGCTCTGAACGATCCGGCAATAGCCAAGAAGCTCTTCGATGAACTGGCTCCTCGTTATGAGGAGAGAGAAGGTGGCTATACCCGTCTCTACAAACTGGGACGGCGACAGGGTGATGGAGCACTGCTGGTCGTTTTGGAGTTGGTGGAGTAGAGTGGTTGGTGAGGTCTAAAGTCCAAAGGGGGAGGGATTCTGGACGGCTTGTTATGGCCGTCATCGAGTACGACGGCACTGATTACCTTGGCTTCCAATTGCAGGCTGAAGGGCGAACCATTCAGGGCGAAGTAGAGCGAGTGCTGACGGAAGTTACCCGCAGAGAAACGAGGGTCGTCGGCGCCGGGCGGACAGACGCTGGTGTTCATGCGGCGGGGCAGGTCATCAGCATTGTTCCCCAATGGAAGCATTCTCTGCCTGAATTACAGAGAGCCATGAACGCTCTACTGCCTGAGGATATTGCCGTGCATCAGATGGTATGGGTAGCCGATGATTTCCACCCTCGCTTTAGCGCTGTGAGCCGCGAATATCGCTATGCTATATTGAACCAACCTTTTCGTTCGCCTCTGGCCCGGCGGTTTGCCTATCATTATCTCAAGCCTCTGGATGTGGAAGCCATGGCCAAGGCGGCGAAATGCCTGGTGGGGTCTCACGATTTCACCTCATTTGGACGCCCTCCCCAGGGAGAAAACGCAGTGCGCCGGGTCTACCGGGCTGAGTGCACCAGGCAGGATCAGTTCATTTATTTTGACATCGTGGCCAATGCTTTTCTCTATCGTATGGTGAGAAATATTGCGGGCACGCTGTTGCTGGTAGGGATGGGCAAGCTTTCACCAGAGGGGTTTGAGGAGATTTTGCAAGTCAGGGATAGAAGGAGAGCTGGCCCTGCAGCTCCGGCGCACGGTTTGTGTTTGATGAAAGTGAACTACTAGCTTGCCTGTACCGCAATAGTGGTGCAACAGTGGTAATCGCTATCGCTCGTTAGTGGATGTGCAATGCTCAGTTTGATGGAAGGAGTTTCATTGGTGTGAAGACGTACACAGTAAGAAAAGGTGACATCAAAAGGGAGTGGTACGTGGTGGATGCGCAGGGTAAGACTCTGGGCCGTCTCGCTTCTGAAATCGCCAAGATCCTGCGAGGAAAACATAAGCCTATCTATGTGCCCCATTTGGATTGCGGGGACTATGTCATCGTGGTGAATGCTGAAAAGGTGCGGGTCACAGGCAAGAAGCTGGATCAGAAATTCTATTACCGTCACTCAGGCTATCCAGGTGGGCTCAAAAGCATTAATTTGCGGGACCAACTTCAGAAGCATCCTACCAGAGTTCTGAAGGCAGCGGTACGGGGCATGTTACCCAAGAATCGGTTGGGGCGGGCCATGATAAAGAAGTTAAAATTATATGCTGGTAGCTCACATCCCCATCAGGCCCAGCAACCTAAGGTATTGGAACTGTAGGAGGCGAGGAAATGGCCGAAGAAGAAGCAATTGGGTATTATCAAGGAACAGGGCGGCGCAAGGAGGCTACGGCCCGAGTGCGGCTTTATCCTGGCGATGGTACTATCATCGTCAACGATAAGCCAGTGGAGGAGTACTTTAGCCGCAAGCGTGACATAGTACACCTGAACGAACCTCTAAAAGCTACAGCTACTCAGGATAGCTTCAAGGTAACGGTCCAGGTTAAAGGGGGAGGTATCTATGGCCAGGCAGGAGCTGTACGCCATGGTATCGCCCGGGCCTTGCTAGAAGCTGACCCCAGTCTGCGGCCCACGCTTCGTAAAGGTGGCTTCTTAACCCGTGATCCACGGGCCAAAGAGCGCAAGAAGCCGGGTCTCAAACGTGCTCGTAAAGCCCCTCAATACACAAAGCGTTGATTCTACTCTCTAAGCGTGACTGGCCCCCTTCACTCATTGGCGAAGGGGGCTATTTCTTTGCCTTCTACTTTGTGGGTCCAACGGTATTGGATTGGCTCACAGATTTATTACGGCTATGACTTGGCTACGATAGGCTCAAGACAGAGGCGAGTTTCTGGATAGCGGTGGCCATGGCCGCTGAGGGTTGGCTCAACACCAGAGGTGTACCACTGTTGATGGCTTGAATGAGCAGTTCAGGCTCGTGAGGGATCACGGCTTTGATAGGCCGTTTCAGGGCGCCCTGAATTGTCCCCAAGGACAGTCCCCCCTTGGCAAAAGTGTGATTTACAATTGGTACAATTGCTTCCTCCGAAAGCCCTAGTGAGCGGAAAGCTTGTAGGGTGACAGTCGTTGCCTGAATGGAGGCTACCTCTGGGGCAAGGACTAGTATGATTTGATCGGAGTGAATCAGGGCGGCCAAAGTCATGTCATCAAGGGAAGAAAGGGTATCCACAATGATATAGTTGAAACCGCTCTTGAGAACTGATAGAACACGCTCCACAGTCTTGGTAGAGATTGGGGCCGCCCTGGCCAGTGAAGGGACGACAGGCAAAACCTTGACCCCTGATGAGTGGGCAACCATGCACTTTTCGAGTGACTCCAGGCTGATGGTGGTGTCTTCCCTTGATAGTTGGGCCAAAGAGAGTTTGGGTCTCACGTTAAGCATGAGGGGCACGCTGCTGGATAAAAAACATAGATCGAGCAAGGCCACTTCTTGATTTGGTTGTCCCGCTAACGTCACTGCCAGGTTGATGGCCAGGGAGCTCACCCCTACCCCTCCGCGCAAGCTGAAAAGGGCTATAGCCTGCCCAGGTCTTGCCTCTGCACGAGGCACTCCCACCTTACTGGCCAACAGGCTTTCTACTTTGCTCACCAGCTCATCTGGTGTAGCCGTTTTGGTCAAAAACTCACTGGCTCCCGCTTCCATGGCAGTCTGTCTATCAATCTCCTGGATTCTGGCTGTGAAGACCATGATAGGGGTATCTGCGGTACGTTCATTTTGGCGCAGGCGGCGACAAACTTCATAGCCGTCCATCTTGGGCATCATCAGGTCAATGATGGCCAGATTGGGAGGTTGTTGGAAGGCTTTTTGCAGACCTTCTTCCCCCCGCCTAGCGGTAACCACTTCGTGGCCTGCCTTCGTCAGGGCAAACTCTATTAACCTTAGGGCGTGGCTGTCGTCGTCAATGACCAAGATTCTAGCCATTTCACCTCACTCTTCTTAACCGGGCTTAGGCCCACTATGGAGAAGTCTCACTGATGCAAAAGAGTTCTATACGGGATTTGTTGACCAGCACCGTACCTCCCGTAAAAGTGATGTCTGGAAAGAGGCAGGGTGAAGCCACGGGATTGCTGATGGAAATGAATTTCTCTGTGCCTTTGACCAGAAGGACGTGCAAGTCGAGCTTGCCGATGACTTGCAATTTGCCTCTGATTTCAAAAGAGGGCACTGTCAGAAATACATCGTATAATTGCTTGGCGAAATATCCATAGGCATGGCGTTCAGATGTCTCCTTTTCGGCAGCCAGTATAACGAAGATAATGCCATCTTTTCTCAGGGATGCAAGGCTATAGCTGGCGACTATCTCGCTCGGCTTGTGGAGGCGCGAGACAAAGGTCTCGTACAGTTCCAGGTAAGATGTGAGCCGGTCGTTCAGGTGGTCGGCCAGACTCCGCTTGCGCGTATCCGCTCTGGCCGATATGCGGTAGGTGTAGGTGAAGAAATCAGCGGCTACAAATCCCCTTCCGTAAATGTCCATTTGCTCTCCCCTCTGATCTCCCGCTCTGTTTCGCGATTCGGCTCAGTGGCTGTCGGGTGCTAATCGTGGCGCAACAATTGACCAGCTTGGCTTTTCAGATACAAACAAAAAATCGATTCATTCCCCATAAGGAACCCAGATATTTTTGATTTGCGTTGCGTGCCGTACAAAGATTTCGCCTTCTCCATGTTGAGGATTGAACCAATCTCGATATTTTCCATAGTTCACCCAGGTTCGTTTCATGTTTTCAGCGGAGGCATACTCCACGAGTTTACTTCCTTCCTTGGAACCAAAATACCAAATGCCATCCACGTCATCATGATTCGCCAGAACTTCCGCAAGGGCATCCTGGTCCCCGGTAATGATGTTGAGGACCCCTCCCGGCACATCGGAAGTTTCAAGAATCTGGTAAAAATCCGTCGCGGATAATGGAAAGGTTTCCGAGGGGACGGCAATCACCCGATTCCCCATCGCGATAGCCGGGATCACGGTGGAAATAAAGCCCAGCAGCGCCATTTCTCGCGGGCAGATGATTCCCATCACCCCCAGGGGCTCCGGCATGGCCAGGGTGACATTTCTGAAGGGGGTATGATGAACCTGCCCGTCATATTTATCCGCCAGCGCCGCATAAGTATACAGCCGTTTTATGGAACAATCCACTTCTTTTTGGGCGGTTGTGGGTTTCACTCCGGTCATTTGAGAAATCCTGGCGGCGAATTCGTCGGCTCGTACCGCTAAATTCTCCGCGATGTAGTAAAGCACCTGGGCCCGGTTGTGAGCCGTCGCGTTCGTCCAGGATGCCGCTGCGTGCGCCGCTTCCACCGCATTGCGAATATCCTTGCGATTCCCTGCCCCGACTTCTCCAATGAGTTGACCTTGCGGATCGTAAATCTGAGTGCTGTATCCTCCATCCGGTCGAACCTGTCTCCCGCCAATATACATTTTGGCGGTCCGATCGATAGGAGGCACGGAAAATGGAGAGGATTTGGGGGTACTGGCTGGCACTGAAGCCAATGAGGGCGGAGTTTCCGAGAATTCCTCTTCCCATTTCGGTTTCACATATTCCCACAGTCCTTCCTTCCCGCCTTCCCGTCCAAATCCGGATTCCCGGTATCCTCCGAAGCCAGAAGCGGCGTCAAAGACATTGGTACAATTGATCCAAATGGTTCCCGCCTTGATTTTGGGAGCGATATCGAGTGCTAA
>SOHZ01000353.1 GCA_004377365.1 Anaerolineales bacterium
GGGGCAGCGGCGGTTGATGCTCCTAAGCGGCTTACTCTCGTCACCATATGCCTTGGCCTCGATCTCCTTCGTACCGGAATACTGGAATCCCGTACGAGTGGCCAATTTTCTGACCGGTCCAGAAGACATCATCTTTTCATTCGCAAACGGCGGCATTGTGTGGCTGCTGTCGATATGGCTGGTGCAGCGCCGGATCACGCTGAGCCTCCAAACAGGACGCCTTTTGAGACGTTACGTTGCCTGCACGTCATCAGGCGTGGCCCTCATCCTGGTATGCAGGTTCTCCGGATTAGGAGTGATGACATCGGTAATGGTGAGTGTCGTTGTTCTTGGCGTGCTACTGCTGTGGCGGCGTGGTGAGCTCTGGCCCCTCCCTGTTGCTGGGGCGATAGGGTTTACGCTTCTATACCTGGTTTTCGTCGGTGCAGTGTCTATGATATGGCCCGACTTTCTTCTGCAATGGAACGCCGACAACCTTTGGGGCCCCAGCCTTTTGCGATTGCCATTGGAGGAGATCGTCTGGGCCTTCGGCTACGGAGCAGTCTGGCCGCTCCTGATGGCCTATGTGTTCGACGCCCGATTAGTTTTGCCTGACATGCAGGAGAAAAGATTTCCATATAAGAATTCTGGAGATGTTCTCTATAGCCGAGACGGTTCATCTTTAAAAAAGGGGGAAAATTCATGAATAAGGCCGGCAATTTTGACGCATTTAAAAGACGGATTCGAATAGGGGTGGAAGAACATCTAGTGAGAGTATTTTCCAAATATCCTGACACCGAAGTCTCCCGGGTGGCTAAATACGCTGTTATGGGCGGTGGGCACCGGTGGCGACCCATACTCGCTGTTGCCGCAGGCGAGATATTCCACCATGATGCGTTCCATATCTGCATGCCGGGGGCTTGTGGCGTCGAACTGGTCCATGCAGCTTCCCTGTTGCTTGACGATCTACCTTCCACGGACAATGCTCAGGTCCGACACGGTAAGCCGTGTGCCCACCTTGTGTTTCCTCGCTGGGCAGTAGATATGGCGCCGGCATTCCTGGTGAATATGTCTTACGCCATCAGCCTGGACAACCCGATGGTGTCTTATGAACGCCGCGTGACCGCAGCGTTAGAGGTTAGCCAGGCGGGCTTAGATATGAGTGAGGGCCAGGAAATAGATATCACCCAGCCGATTGAGGACGATGACCATCTATTGAGATGCTACCGCCTAAAAACCGGTGCCCTCTATGCGGCGGCTGCCAAAGCCGACGCGATTCTCTGTGGTGCCAACGAGGACGAAGCCTTGCTGCTTTACGAGTGCGGCATGAACCTGGGTTTGTCCTATCAGTTTCTTGACGATGTGGCTGATGTGGTGGCGGGAGTCGAGGAAACAGGCAAGCATTCGGGCATGGACGCTGACAAGCGCACTGCTGTTGACCTGTTCGGGATAGATGGCGCAAAGGCCCGGGTCGGCCGGTTCAAGCAGGACGCCTTGTCTAAATTGAAGCAATTTGGTCCAGAGGCTGACAGGTTGCGCTCGCTCGTTCGTGATGCGAGCTGGGCACCAATCTAAGAATAAAAGGGGAAAA
>SOHZ01000121.1 GCA_004377365.1 Anaerolineales bacterium
CTGCTCGACAAGCCCTACCTCACACAACCGGCCTTGGTACAGCACAGCCACCCGATCGGCGATGGCGCGCACGACGGCCAAGTCGTGAGAGATGAAGAGATAGGTCACGCCCTGATCGGCCTGGAGGTCGGCCAGCAGGTTCAGGAGTGCCGCCTGAACCGAGACGTCCAGCGCGGATGTCACTTCGTCACATAGCACCATCTCCGGCTCGGCGACAAAGGCACGCGCGACAGCGACTCGTTGCTTCTCCCCACCGGACATCTGGCCGGGGAAGCGATGGACGTAGGGCGAACTGAGCCGCACTCTTCCCAGCGAGGAAACCGACCGCTCAAGACGCTGCTCTCGGCTCAGTTTGAAGTAGAGCCGCAGGGGCATGTCAAGTATCTGACACACGGTGTGCCGGGGGTTGAGCGATGCGTCGGGGTTTTGGAGGACCAATTGGATGCCACGTCGTAGCTCGGATGGACGTCGTTCGACGACGCGAGAGAGATCATGCCCCTCCATACTGAGCCGGCCAGCACACGGCGGCAGCAGCCCGGCGATGGTCCGGGCGATGGTGGATTTGCCGCTGCCGCTTTCACCTACCAGGGCCAGCGTTTCGCCCCGATGAATGGTTAAAGTGATGCCACTCACCGTTCTTGGGGGCTCGGGCACGCCGCGCAAGCGTCGCAGGAAGGCGCCCAGACCACGCTTGGCATAGGTGATGTCTACCTCGGTCAGTTCGATGAGCGGTTCCTGATGGGTGACATCCTTGGCCCGGACCCTAAGCTCTCGCACCTGGCCCGACTCTTCGGCTGCGGCAACCTGCCGCCAGTGATGGCACCGCACCTTATGCGGCGTTTTCCCATTTTCCCTGCTCAGCTCCAGTTCTGGGTTGATGTTGATGCAAGTTTCGTCGGCGAAGCGACAGCGTGGGGTGAAGGCACAGCCGGCTACATGTTCACCGGGGGCCGGTGGTCGGCCAGGCATGGTTTGCGGCAGGACAGACTCGGAAAGACGCGGGATGGAGGCCAAAAGACCGCGCGCGTACGGGTGGGTTGGATTGCCAAACACCCTGGTTGCCGACCCGTCCTCCACGATCTGACCTGAGTACATCACTGCCACGCGATCGCTGACACGGGCGATGGCGCCGAGGTCGTGACTGATGTATAGCATCGCCGTACCGGTTTGCTCCTGGAGTTCCCGCAACAGCTCCAGGATGTGGGCCTGCGTGGTGACGTCGAGCCCGGTCGTCGGCTCGTCAAGCACAAGCAGCTCGGGCTCACTGGCCAGGGCCATGGCAATGACAACCCGCTGCAGTTGGCCGCCCGAGAGTTCGTGGGGATAGCGGCCGGCCATCTCCGCCGGTTGAGGCAAGTGCACTTGGGCCAGCAACTCAACCATACGACCACGCGCCTCAGATTCACCAAGACCGCAGTGGAGAGTCAGCGCCTCGGCGATCTGAGCCCCGGCCCGCATAGTGGGCGTCAGCGACTGACCGGCGTTCTGCGGGATGAGGGCCACGCGTTTACCACGTAACGCCTCGAGCTCTTTCAAAGTCAGGCTGAACAAGTCCACCCCATCAAAGTACACCTTGCCGGCCCGTAACTGGCCGCCAGGACGCAGAAAGCCCAACAGTGTCAGGCCGAGCGTGGTCTTGCCGCAGCCCGACTCGCCAACCAGTCCCAGGGCCTCCCCTGCCTGCATGTCGAGCGACACCTTGCGCAGTACGTCCGCCAGGTCGCCCCGCCGGGTGCGATAGCTGATCGTAAGGCCGTCGATGTGGACCAGTGCTTGGCTCATACCGGCGCCTCACGGCTAATATCCAGCCCCATCGCTTTGGCCAGCGCATCAGCGGCCAGGTTGATGCCGATGATCAGGGTGCTGAGGGCGAGCATCGGAAAGATCGACCCCCAGGGGGCGATCGCGAGCCTGCTACGGTTTTCGGCGATCATCAACCCCCAGTCTGGGGTTGGCGGGGTCACCCCAAAGCCGAGGAACGAGAGCGAACTAAAAGCCAGCAGCATCCAGGACCAGCGCATGGCACCTTCCACTAAGAGTACATCGGTCACGTTGGGCAGTAGCTCTCGAAGCACCATGGTGGCGGTGCGCTCACCACGCGCACGGGCCGCGGTGATGAAATCACGGGCGACAAAGTCCAGTGTCGCACCGCGGGCGATGCGAATGATGCTGATCCCATTGGTGATGGCCAGTATTGCAATGAGCACGGTGTTGCTGGTGCCAAGCACACTGATGACGAGCAAGTAGATGAACAAGGACGGCAAGGAGAGCAGGGCGTCGACGACACGCATGACCGCCTCGTCGGTCGCCCCGCCCAGGAACCCGAGGACCATGCCCAGGAGGCCACCCCAGGTGATGGCCAGCGCTCCTGCGATTAGCGTGATGACCAGCGCGATTCGGCCCCCCATAAGGACGCGGGATAACACGTCGCGACCGAAGGAATCGGTGCCGAAAGGATGCTCCCGGGAGGGGTTTTGCGTGAGGTTTTTGGAGTCGATCTTGGTCGGCTCGTAGGGCACGATGAAGGGCGAGATCACGGCGATGGTCAAGTGGACGACCAGGATCGTCAGCCCGATCGTGCCGGACGGCGATCGGCGCAAGTTTCGCCAGGTCTCTTTGAATCGACTGCGTTCGGCCGGCATAGGTTTGTCGAGCGTTGTTACTTTAACGGACATCATATCCTAACCTCGCACGCGCATACTTCGTAGCCGTGGATTGAGCACCATTGTCAGCATGTCGGCTCCCAGGTTGAGCACGACGTAGGCTCCGGCGATGACGAGCACGACACCCTGAACGAGTGGAATGTCCCGGTCGTGGACGGCCTGGATCATCATCGTGCCGATGCCAGGGTAGTTAAAGACCTGCTCGATGATGACCACGCCGCTGACCAGCCAGGCGATGTACAAGGCGACCAGGTTGATGGTCGGCAACAGGGCGTTGGGCAGGGCGTGGCGCAGCACCACTCTGGCCCGCGGCACACCTTTCAAGGTCGCCATTTGAACGTATTCGCTGGCCATGACGTCGATCACGTTGGTCCGGACCATGCGCAGGTTGTGCGCCACCATGACAAAGGCCAAGGCGACGACGGGCAGGACGATATTCGGCAGCATTTCCTTGATGGGTGCGTCTGCCGGCACGATTGTGACCGCCGGAAAGATGGACCAGGTAATGGCAAAAAGCAGGATCAAGAACGTGGCGGTGACAAACTCTGGCAGGGTCATCAAGACGAGCGCAACGGTGGAGATCCAGAGATCCGGCTTCCGGTCGCGGGTCAGCCCGGCGATAATGCCCAGCACCAGCGCGAGGGGCAATCCGAGCAACCCGGCCGTCAAACCCAAGAGTAGGGTATTGCGCAGGCGAAGGCCGATCAACTCGGCGATGGGCTCCTTCCTGGCCAGTGACATGCCCAGGTCACCCTGGATAGCATCGCCCAGCCAATTCAGGTAACGCTCCAGGGCAGGACGGTCGAGCCCAAGCTCGACCCGCAGCGATTCCAACCTCGTCGGCGTCGCCTCACGGCCCAGGAAGGCGCTAGCCAGATCCCCGGGCAAGAGCTCCACGCCCACAAAGACGACCAGCGAGACGATAAAGAGCGTCACGACGGACAACAGCAATCGCCGTGCGATAAACCTTAGCATAAAAACCTCCTCTGCACGCCAGATTGAGCTTTTTCTTTATGACCTCCCCCTCCCCCAAGATCAGGGGAAAGGGAAGGTCTAAGGCTTTTCCAAGAATTGGGTAGTCCCCCGATTAAGTGTTGTTGGACAATTCTAACCACAAAGATCACTAAGAGCGCTAAGAAAAGCTCAAGAAAACTTTGTGACCTTTGTGGTCTTTGTGGTTAATTTCAGGCGACATTTGTCAACAACACTCGACAGGGGGACCACCAAGAATTGAATTAGTCATTTAAGGTGTGGCCAATGAAGCCTGCAACATTCAATGACAGTCAATTTTTGGGAAAAGCTTAAGCAACTCCCCAAAGTGGCTTTACAATTGAAGATGCTTTACATATTGGATGAAGCTAATTTTGACTAATTATTTTCTTGGAGTTGCCTAAATGGTTTAGGACGGGCTATTGCTCCTCAATGTAGATCTCGTGCCATGGAATATTGTCATAGTCGAATTTGTCGAGGGGTATCCCTTTGACCCGTGCATCCATTACGTCGACCTCGTTCTTGAAGAAGGGGATAATGACCCCGCTCTCATCAACCAACAGTTGTTGGGCCTTCTGGTAAAGCTCAGTCCGCTTGGCCAGGTCGAGCTCTTTGCGGGCGTCATCCAACAACTGATCGAACTCCTCGCTGCAAATGTTGCCCTCGGTCCAACTGGCCCCGCAGCGGAAGCCCTCGTTGAGGACCTGGTCGGCAGCTCGCTGGCCCCAGTGGGTGCCGACAAAGGGTTCCACTTGCCAGTACTTGGTCCAAAAGCCGTCGGAAGGCACCTGCTTGATCTCCACGTTGATCCCGGCCTCGGCCGCCTGCTCCTTGTACACGACGGCCATCGGGACCAAAAAGGCGTCAATGTCCGAGACATAGAGCTCCACCGTCAGACCGTCTGGGTAGCCCGCCTCAGCCAGCAGTTCTTTGGC
>SOHZ01000114.1 GCA_004377365.1 Anaerolineales bacterium
CTGGGGTGCATCAGCCTGGGTCGGCTATGCTCCCGGCGATTCTTTTGAGACTATCTTCGGCGTTGACGTAACGCTGAGAGCCGGAGGCAGAAGGACGATCGGTGCCCCGACTTTGCTGCAAGCCCTAAGCGCTACCGGCGGCGGCATCAACGCCCTGGCGCGACATGCGGTGGCTGCACTGCTCAATATTGCCAACCCTGATATTGGCTACGGGATTGGTAGTACGGCGGCCCTTATCACCATGGTGCACGACGCCATAGTATCTGGTGATGAAGCCCAAATCGAGGCGCTCCACCTGTTGCTGGCCGGATATAACGAGGCTGGCTGCCCCATTAACCAGCGTGGCGAGCCCATAGTCCCGGACGACGGACAGGCAGACGGCGGATTTGTTACCACATTCCAAAGCAACTCCTACGTGCCACCGTTATCTACGGGTGATTTGGGAAGGCCCAGGACGCACAGATAGCGCAACGGTTGTGTGAAAGCCGAAAACACACCAAAGGGGGCTGGAGAACCAGCCCCCTTTCCGTTTTCACGGTCTTCAACTACAATAACGCAAGCGACAAGACGCTGATGGAAATGTCTCATACCTCCCGAGCTAGAATTGTGAAAGCGTGTGCCATAACTCAGTGGCTGGCCTTCCTGGTTCCCACTCTGGCATGCTCATTCCGGTTTCGGGCAAAGGCAGGCAACAAAGCATGAAGAGAGTCCCCTTCAGGGTTATAGTGCCGATTTTCCTGGTAGCGCTGCTGCTAATTCTGCTAGCGGTGATAGGCCGTACCACGCCAATTAAGATTATCATTTACACGGATTTCGAGTGCGGCGCCTGCGAAAAGCTGCACTCAGAAGTGGAGCCGGAACTCAGGCAGCGATACGTAGCCACCGGCAAGGCACAAATCGAGATACGGCTGCTCGGGGCAATGGACCCTGATTCTTCAATGCGTGCGGCCCAGGCGGCGCTTTGCGCCGGCGACCAGGGGAAGTTCTCCGAATATACGGACGCTCTGTTCAACGCCTACGGTGAAGAGGAAAATACTGCCGTTTTCTCTGTGGAAGCTCTGACAACGCTGGCCGCGGCACTGGACCTCGACGAGGCAGCTTTTGTCAGCTGCCTGAACAGCGGAGCCAAGGAGATCGAGGTGGAAGAGAACATGAGTATGGCACAGGCAGACGGTGTGGGCACTCTGCCTGCTTTTCTGATCGGTGATTTCAAAATTGTAGGCTACAAGCCACTGGACACCTACATCCAGGCCATTGAAGAAGTACTGGCCGTCCAGACACCGTAATAGTTGACAGTAATGGGAAGTTCTGGAGAAGAGTTGCCCAGTCCAGCAGCTATCTCTGCAATCACGAGTGACAGCGCCCTTGGAAGCGTAGAGCTTGAATTCTGGCGACCTAGTTATGCCTACGCTTCTCCGCATAATCGCGCGTAAAGCCCTCTCACCAAAGGGGCAACCAAAACCTCATTTTGCCATTCCTTCCTTCTAGTACCATTTTCTGCCCAAAATAGTACTAAAACAGTACCATCTGGTGATTGTATCCACGTTTACCCAAATATAGACTGTG
>SOHZ01000060.1 GCA_004377365.1 Anaerolineales bacterium
CCATCGCCGTTTCTTTTGTAGCCTATGCTTCTTTTGCCAAACACGAAGGTACACAGGTCGAAGGAAATCAAGAAGCAGCTTCATGTGTGACCAAGTTCGAGGCTCTTGTCAACGGTATGAGGAGCATGGATGTCTTCGTGTGCGTCAACATAAGCGACGGCTTGACTGAGAAAGAAGCCGAATTGATAGCAGGGACAACTTTCATCCAAGTTAAGGGAGAATACGTTTGGCGTCGACTTGATACTTTAACCTTTGATGATACTCAAATAAAGGCACACTATTCTTGGGGCTATGATAAAACCGACTTGGGACATATATATGACATGACTGCAGACCTCACAACACTTCAGATAACAGTTGATCACTGCTTCTGATAACACACGCGCATGCATGCACTAAAACAAATTCCATGCATGCATGTAGAATAAGTGTTGTGCGAGTTATGGATGAGAACACTATACTATAATATGCAGAGAAAAGCTAAGAACAAGCACTACAAGTGAACATTACTTCGATCTTTGGGTGAAGTGAATTATGGCAATTAGGATGCGAGATTATCATTGGGAGAAAGACTTCGAGTCTGTCCGAAAATTTCTTGCAGATATTTTCCGCATAAGGAAGGCCTATACAAATTGGATACCATCAGAGTTAGAGAATCTTAAATTTGGCCCAGGCGGAACAGAATACCGAGACGAGGAGGACGAGTATCTAAAGATCTGGGAGGCGTTCGATGAAGCTCAACAAATCACGTTGAGGATTATAGCAGTATCTTACACAAAGCCCTCCGGAGGTTGCTGGCTCTCTGTTCACCCCAACTATACGTCTGTTGCGAGAGAGATAGTGTTATGGATGTGGAATCGAGTGAAAGAGATGAAGGGGGGCAAGGTCGAAGAAGTGAATATGAAATTTGTTGTCGATGACGATGATGAGGACCTTATTCTACTCTTATCAGATTTGGGATTTCAAAAAGGTGAGATTGAGGGAGATAAACAAGTACGACCCATAGATTTGCCAGTTCCAACATATAGTCTACCTGAAGGGTACATAATACGAAATGCCGTTATCGAGAAGGATTTCCTGAAGTATCGTGAGGTTCAGATGACGGTCTTTCCCCACATTGTGAGCATGTCTATGGAGCAGCTTCAATTATTCAGTACTGCTTCTTTTTACCAAGAAGATCTTGACATTGTTGCCGTCGATCCAGATGGTAAATTTGCAGCATTTTGCACAGCCAGAATTGATCCTCTGAGCAAGATTGCAGAACTTGAACCCGTTGGGACATATCCTGACCATAGAAAGCTGGGATTGGCAAGAGCCGTGATTTGTGAGAGCCTTGAGCGTCTAGAAAAGTATAGGCCATCTGCAGTTGTCATCTTAGGGGCGGCTCCCACCGACGGGGCCAGGCGATTATACGAGTCCATGGGATTTGTGAACGAAGGAACGCGACATTACTGGTTTCAATTGGTTTAACAAGTCTAATCAGGTTGAATGCATGCATAAGTGAATTAACATAGATAGTGGACGTTTTGACACAAATTAACGTACAACTCCGACATGCATGCA
>SOHZ01000254.1 GCA_004377365.1 Anaerolineales bacterium
AATTGTCAAGGTGCTTGTGGCCCTATTTCAGACTCCTGTGAACCATGCCGGAAAATCGGATACCAGGCGAGCGCCGATTCGCTCTCCTGAAATGAAAATTCTCCGTTTGGGCTTTCCAAGAGTGGTCTCAAAGGGTTTTTCGCAGTAATCCTTAGCCTTGTCATACTTTTCCACAAAGTGGCGGAACCCCCCGCTGCCTATCCTGGGGATGCCCAACAGCGAGTTCTCGCACTGGATGAGACTGACAGGAAAACCGTGGATGGAAAAGATGTCAATGATCTTGAGAGCATACGAATCATAGCGACATAGCATGTTCTGATAACGCAGCGTATCGGAAAAGACAGTCAGCAGAGCGTGACGGAGGGTCTCATCCTGGACAGCAGCGATGGCCGCTGCCAGGGTGCTGAGGCCCAGCAGTTGTCGGCGGTTAAACAGTTGCCTGTAGGTGCGATAACCCCAACGGTGCAGGCGGGCCGTCTCGTCGCCTGGTGGGATGCTGTCGTCCGGGATAAACTCCTGGGATGACGTTTGCAGGCGGCTTTCTGCTTCGGTCAGGCAGGAGAGGTCTGCCACGTCGGGGGCTTTGAAGAAGCGTCCCCGGTGAGTCGATTTGCAGGCTGGACAATGATATTCCAAGGCAAAGAGGCGGTGAGTTGGCGGTCCTTGCTGTGCCTGGGGATACGGATTCAGGTGGCCACATTGAGGGCAGGCGCAGCGGTTACGGCGGGCCGGTCCTTCGACGACCAGATGGCCCTGGCAGGCGGCACAACGCATGGCTCCGGGCGATTTGTCTAGCCTTTCCACTTCATTGAGAGCGCCGCAGAGCGGGCATAACAGCACATAGTTGGGGTGGCGTTGGTTCTTGGCCACCACGTAGCTGCGGAAAAGGTCCACCGGCTCGCCACAGGCGACACACAACTGTTGTTTGACCCACAGGAAGTACTTGACCGGAGCGTGAGGACTGCCGCAGTGCATACAGGTGGTCTGGTAGAGTGCTCCTACTTCCGGTTCGACGGCGTCCATTACCTGCCGGGCGGCGGCTTGAAAGGCCGGGCGATCCAGGTCTGCGATTTCCTGTCGCACGATCCAGTAAGCCATCGGGTTGATATCGGCGCCGACGACGTGACACCCCAGGCGATTAGCTTCCAGCAGCGGCGTGCCACCGCCCATAAAGGGATCGCCGACGATAAGGGGGCTCAGGTCGTGGCTGCTGAAGAAACGGTTAGCCAGCGGCTGCTCGTCCCCGAACTCGGCCAGCAGCAGGGCGCGAAAGAGCGTTCCCGGCCGGCGGGCGAACCACTTGTGTACGCCGATGACAGGGCGATAATGTTGCTGGATTTGCTTCTCCCGTTGGGCCAGTTGGGCCACAAAGGGCACGTCAAAATCTTTCTCGATCATCTGTCTCCAACTGATGAAAATAGCGGCCCAGTTCCCGCCCACAGGTCACAGTGGTCACTTTCTTTTCACGATGCGCTTCGACTGCCACACCTCTTAATCCAGCAGCGCCTCGGCCGGCACGCCAACCCACCCAGCCAGCACCGTTCGGCTGAGCGCTCACGGCG
>SOHZ01000656.1 GCA_004377365.1 Anaerolineales bacterium
AATCCTGTAGCGGATCAGCCCTTCGCGCACGAACTTTTTTAGCAACGCTTCTTCGATCAGGCGGCGGGTCAACGTGCTTCTCCTTCGGCAGCTTTCAGGGCCAGCATAGCCTCGAGCAACGCCTTGGCATGCTCCAACTGGAATGTCTCACCGATGACCAGACGGGAGACTGCCCCTTGTTGCTCAAAGCCAGGCAGGTTAGAAACTACAGCCTCAAAGCGAGTGACTTCTTCAGCTACACAGCCCAGATAGGCATCTTCTCCAGTCCCCAGGTTCCAGGCAACATCAATCGAAGGGCCTCTTTTGCCTTTAGGCGCGGCCAGCACAGCCAAGTTGAACAGGTGTGTCTGTTCTCGGTGCTCACCGAACTCATGTTCACGCGACTTGAACTTGAGGTAGATACGACCGGGTCGGCTACATTGCACAGTTCCACCCACCTGATTCCAGCCCTCAATCAGCTTGGCATACATATGCTGTACACGGGGTTCACACGCTTGCAGCGTTTCCTGGATACCGGCTAGCGTCTTGGCGCCGACCTTGATGTCCGGCTTGGGCAGATTGGGAGGCCATTCAATTGGGGGTTTGGGTTTGGGCTTGTGGGCAGTTTTGGCAAGGGCGCGCATAGCGCTCAACAACGCTTTTGCGCTGTTTCGATTGAAGGCCTCGGTGACCTCAATATGCGCCATGCTCTCAGTGACTTTGACATCGGTGATCTCGGTTACTGTTGACTGGAATTTGTCAATAGCTTCGGATGGGAACACATCTTCCTTGCGCAGTCCCTCCCAGCCAATAATAATAAGGGGGCGCCGCCTCTCCTTATCTTCGCCTACTCCGGGACGGATAGCGGCTATACCGTACAGTAATTCGGGGGCAGGAGGGATCTTGATATCTAGTCCGATGCCAGTGGTGCTGGGACCCACAGTGTAGCCAGCCCTTTGCCATCGCTCCATAAGATACCGGAAAATGTCCTGACCGTGTGAATTGCAAGCAGCCAAGACGATGCCGATGGCATGCGCTTCTTTGGGTGTCATTTTGATGTTAGGCAGCTCGGACAAGGGAAGAAGGGGAGATATGCCAAGGACTGCATCCACGATGGTTTGCAGCCACTCGTCATAGCTATCAGCTACTGTCATTACCGCACGGATGGCGTCATCCACCTCTTCCTCGTCCAAACCGCGAATGGGGCGCGTGAGTCCCACATAGACAACGTTGTCATGGATGGAGAAACGGGCTGCCAGCGTCCCATCGTGGTTCAACTCCAGCAACAGTTTGTGGAAGCCCAATGGTAGTTCTAGATCGGATGGTATCTCGAGGATGGGAGCAAAGACAACCAGATAATGGTCGCCTGGCTGCCACTCGACAACACCAGCCAAGCCATCAGCCGACCCCAGAGAAAGGTGACGCCACCCATACGGGTCGGTTGACTTCGTAGGATCGAGGCCATAGCTTCTGAAAACACCGTCAATGAGCGCCCGGGCCTCGTCAGGGGTGAGACCAATAGGCTTTCCACGACGGCCTGATGGCCTGGCTGCATTCAAGTCATATATTCGATTTCCGTGTCC
>SOHZ01000497.1 GCA_004377365.1 Anaerolineales bacterium
TAATGTGTAGCCACCTGCCTGATATGCCGATCAACCGAGTTTCAAACTATGCCTCGAGATGAACCAACTGATGGAGATAGAGTTGATCTACTTTGGTTCTTTTCCCTCTGAGGTGCGGCCAGAGAACGTGAGCACCGAGGCCCTGACCCTGGTGACCCGATACACGGCTAATGACAACATTGTCTTCGGTGCGCAGACAGGCTCGCCACGCTTGCTTAAGGAGTTGCGGCGCGGCCATACTGTGGAGGACGTCTACCGGGCTATGGAGTTAATTCTGCAAGCGGGCCTGAAGCCCATCGTTGATTTTATCTTCGGGTTACCGGGTGAGACAGAGGAGGATCAGCGATCGAGTCTACAGCTCATCGAGGACCTGGCTGCGATGGGGGCAACTATCCACAGCCACACGTTTATGCCCTTGCCGGGCACACCCTTGGCCGACGCCCCGCCAGGCCGGGTGACACCTAAAGTCGAATCAATCTTGGGTCGTCTGAGCAAAGACGGGCTCCACATCGGCCAGTGGCGGAAGCAGGAGGAACTAGCACTCTGGCGGAAATGTTCAACCGGTTAGAGCGTTAGCATCCTGAGCTTGTCGGAGGGGTACGGTCCTGAGTTGGCGCTCGCAGCAAGGTGGGGCAGAATGTGTTACCTCGCCTCAGCTTATCGCAAAGGTACCACATCCAAAGTGTGTCTGTCTTCCGATATGAAGTATGGATGCCAGCTCAAGATAAGGAATGATTGGATGCGGGATAGAGGCAAAGGTTTGTGTTCCTGTCCAACGCCCTGGCCAACGCTTGGGGGCCAGTTTAAGACTTGCATGACGAATGGGAACAAGAGAGGCCTGTTCCATAACGGCCCGGAGCGATGACTGTTCTTCTGCGCCCAAAGTATCCCACACATCGTCGGGTGTATGGCGTTTGCCTGGCAACAATTGACTCATCCGGGCTATCAGGGACTCCAATATACTCTGCAAGGTCGGCACTTGATGAGGCGTGATTTTCTTTCTGCGGCGTCGCCGGTCATTGGCTCCTGCGTCGCTTGCCAAATCAAAAGGGGTTAGCCAGGTCAAACGGTCGAATATACGCTCTGACTTCAAGTCAAAAGCCAGTTCTTCAGCCCACTGAACAGGGGTCGCACGATAGTTCAGGTTCAGGCGTCCGTCACTCACTACAGGCTCCCACTGGGGTCCCCGTGCCACATAAACTGCATGGATGTCGAATCGGCCCCAGAGGCCATTCCGACGCTGCCACTGCGGATCAGAAATACTCCCTGCTTCCTCCAGGGCTGGCAAAATAACCTCCAGAAAAAGTCCGTGATCTGCGCTTTCCCCCATAAGCTTGAGTTCCCACAGGATCAACTCTCCCTGTCCATAGGCCAGCTTGCCGGGGTAAACAAACAGCACCGCCTCAATCGGCCATGATACTTCTGGCACCGTAGTGGGCTTTTTTTTCTCTATGAGTGAGACTCCGCCATATTCATCCCAGGCAGCCAGGGCTTTGCGCCAGGGGCGGGCTTGACGAGTTGGAAGACGGTTGGCAATCACGGTCCCCAGAACCAGGGATAG
>SOHZ01000151.1 GCA_004377365.1 Anaerolineales bacterium
CTCCTTTTCATTTCATTCTTTGCTCAGACAGAACGTGTTGAAAGATTTGCAGTTGCAACCACCCGTTATTTCTGTTATGTAAACCTAACCTCCTTTCCATCTCGTGGTACGAACCTTTCCTGGAAATATTTGGGCTCTCGCTGTCTCCCTATGCCAAAACCACAAAAGCCAACCTGCTCCTGATTTGCAGAGAAGATTGGCCCTCATTTCTCCTCTCCCTCAGTGACGAGAACCCGCCGCCCACGCCCACCACTTTCCTCAGGGCCGATGATGCCCTGCTCCTCCATCAAATCAATCAGGCGAGCCGCCCGCGAGTAGCCGATGCGCAGCCTCCGCTGCAAAAGGGAAATAGAGGCCCGATTGTGTTTGCGCACCACTTCGATGGCCCTATCCAGCAGATCGTCGGCTTTTGCTGCCTCTTGCTCCTTGGCGATAAAATCAGCCCACAGCGGCTGCTGAACCGCATCCTCTGGTCTGAGCGCCTTAGGCACGCGAATGCCCTTCCAATAGTGGACCAGACGGTTCAGTTCACGGTCGGAGACAAAGCAACCTTGCAGCCTGACCAGCTTGCTGGAGTCGGAGGCCATGTACAGCATATCGCCCCGGCCCAGCAGCCGCTCTGCTCCAACCATATCCAGGACGACTCGCGAGTCTACCTGTGAGGTCACGGCAAAGCTGACGCGCGCTGGAAAGTTGGCCTTGATCAGACCGGTGACCACGTCCACGCTGGGCCGTTGGGTGGCAATGACCAGGTGGATACCTGTGGCCCGCGCCATCTGGGCGATGCGGCAGATAGAACGCTCAACTTGGTCAGGAGCGATCATCATCAAGTCGGCCAACTCATCTATGACCACCACGATGTAGGGCAAGGGTGCCTTGCCCTGCGCTACCAGACCCTCGTTGTGATTCTCGACGTTGCGTGAGCCAGCCTCAGCGAACAGCCGATAGCGGCGGTCCATCTGTTTGGTAGTCCAGCGCAAGACCTTTACCACCTCTTCCAATTCGACCACCACCGGCCGGATGAGGTGCGGGATGCCGTTGTAATTGGTCAACTCGACCATTTTGGGATCAACCATGAGCAGGCGCAGGGTATCGGGGGTATTGTTGCACAAAAGGCAGGCCACGATGGAATTGATGCAGACCGATTTGCCCGAACCGGTGGCCCCAGCGATGAGGAGGTGAGGCATGATGGCCAGATCTGCCACAACTGCCTGGCCTGAGACATCCTGGCCCAGAGCGATCTTGAGTTTGGAATCCAACTGGCGAAAAGTCTCGGATTCCATGACACCGCGAAGGGCTACCAGCGAGGGTTCCGAGTTGGGTACTTCGATGCCCACCATAGGCCGGCCAGGCACGGGGGCCTCGATACGAATGGGCGAGGCAGCCAGAGCCAGAGCCAGGTCGTTGGCCAGGGAACTGATTTTGGAGACCTTGATCTTGACCCGTTTGATACGCCCATTGCTGTCCCTGCGCTCTACAAAGCCCGGTTCGACGCCAAATTGAGTCACCGTAGGTCCCTGGTTGACCTCCACCACCTTGGCCACAACGCCAAAGCTGGCCAGGGTCTCCTCTATAATCTTGACCTTGGCCCGAATTTCCGCCTGGCTGATCTCCTGTTCCAGGCCATCCTCCAGGATCTCCCCTACGGCTGGCAGCCGCCATTCAGGGCTGGGACCACCGATGATTCGGGGAAAGAGAGAGCTGCGCTGTGGAGGCAGCGGGGGCCGAGATGAAGGTTCTATCTGGTCATTGCCGGGGCCAGCGACGGCAGGCATGAATCGCTCGATAAATCGTGGCTGCGGCTCCTCCTCAGCCGCGGTCGGTGGAGGCTTTGTCTTAAAGTTGGCAAAGCGGTAGCGGTAGAAGCCAATGAGCCCCAGCCAGCTCCTTTTGACCAACTGCCCTATCTCGGCTGTGGAGAGGCCAGAGAGCAAATAAAAGGCAATGATCATCAAAGCCAGGACGACCACGAAGGCTCCCACCTTCCCCAAGCCAGACACCAATGTCTGGCTGATCAACCACCCCAGATAGCCCCCTCCGCTCCCCTGAGCGGCCAGCGATTCGGGGTCGGCCGGAAAGGAGAAAAGGTGAAAGGCCGCCAGGGCGGTGAGGAACAGCAAAACAGCGCCCACCGTCTTCTCCCGGCTGACCTCCGGCCGCCTCTCAAAATGCCTGATCAGAAGCCAAAAGCCCACCGCGCCCATCCCAAAGGGCACCACGTAAACGCCCCACCCAAAGCCCTGCTGCAAGAGGTGGAGCCACCAGTCGGTGAGGCTGCCCCGCGTGGCCGAGAGGAAACTGAGGATAGTTATGCCAGCCAGAGCCATCAGGAAAATGCCCAGGATATCGAGCTGGCGATCCAGAGAGATTTTGATCCCTCTGCTCTTTTTGGAACGTCTCCTTCTAGCCATAGCTCAAATGTTCTCCCAATCCAACCCTATTATATCACAATCTCCGAAAAAGGAAAAACAATTGGCAGGGAGCGTTACGCATTTGGGACAAGCTCCCGGAGGGTTTCAGGCGACCAGCCCAGCAACTGCTCGCGCAAGATGCGGGCGATGGGTATCTGGCTGATGTCGTAGCCAGCCAGTTCCAGGGGGCACTTGCCGCGGATGTCCAGTGCTCGTCCTTTCACCGGTCGGTTGTCTTTTGCGAAGGGGTATTGAAAACTCAGAGCAAGTGTGCTATAATAGTAAATAGCGAGGGGTGCTAATGGTATTCCCTTCCGAGCGTGACTTTGCCAACCGCCGCTCGCTAGCTGCAAGCGCCAAGTTGACTTGTCGTACTCGAAATAGGAAGGAGATTTGTAAATGGTCGGTGAAGATAGGAGATACGAGATCTTCATTAGTTCTACATCTAAGGACCTGCAAAAAGTCCGAGAGCTTCTCATTCAGACAACGGTCCAGTGCGGACATTTCCCATCTGCGATGGAACTCTTCATTGCTGCGGGGGCGAAAGACCTCGAACACATTGAGGACTGCATACGCAAGGCAGACCTCTTTGTGATTCTGATCGGTGCCCGTTATGGAACTGTGGTGAAAGACCTTGGAAAAACCTACACAAGACTTGAGTACGATTTAGCAATTGAGCATAAAAAGCCGATTCTTGCATTCCTTCTGAATGATAAAGAATATGCCGAAGAGAGGGGAAAGCTAGCGGAAGGGGATCCTGAGCGCAAGCACGATGATGATCTTCGAGAGTTCCGGGAGTTGGTCAAGCAGCATCCTGAAGGATTCGGCAGAATCGTTAAGTTTTTTGGACTTGAGGCCATTGACAAGCTCGCGGCGACGTATGAGCTCGAACTACAGGATGCAATTCGTAGACTCGGAGGCAAAGGGGGATGGATCAGGGGTGAGTTGTATGACGTACTCAAGACAAGGGTGAGTCTGAGTGCAATAGTTGGCGATAATCCTTTCTTCAAGAGATTCGTAGATCGGTTGAATGCTTTCGATGTGTTGAGTATGCGGACAATTAGCAAGGTTCCGCACCTCAAGCGAGCGATAGCAGATTATTTCTTAGATCAGTACTTAGGGCGAATGATTGAGTCAGGGGTTCGGAACCTATTCTTTGAGTCCGGTTCCTCCATAGCATTTCTATCGGAAGCGTTCATTGAGCGGCTCCGTGAGGATTGGATGCTGGAGGTCTATCGCGACTTGAATATCCAAACCAACAACATCCTCACTCACCTCGACTTTGTATTGTCTGAATACATCCGGATCGAGATGTACCCGTACGGTCCGCCGGAAGCGAAGTACGGCGCTACTTTCGGACCTCTAACTACGATCCCAAGACGGGAACCTCCTACTCGTCCACGTCTACTGTCCAAGAAGGCTCGGGAAGTCGTAGGAGAGATTCGTGCTCGGCTTACCAAGCGCTACAAAGATCACGGCGTTATTCTGATGACCGCTTCTGGTATCGAACTATCCGAAGAAAGTGGGTTCCCGGCCCGCACGTGGGCAGCTACTACAACAAGCTCTTTAAGAGAGCGCTCCTGGAATCCACCTGCCCGGCTATCATATTCCTCGACCAGACCAAGGTGCCGCCAGAAAAACCGTTCAAGATTGGCGAATGCTTTTCCGTGTGCGACGAAGAAATGAGCTGGTCTAAGGTTTGCCAGACAAATCCTCTGGCCATCGCGATTGCTGCCAGCACCGAGGATAGGGCCAAGCAACTCGAACAGTTTTTAAACGAAATGGACCTTTGCAATATCGAGGCTAAGCGTTATGCAGAGCATGAAGAGATAGCCTACACATTGATTGCCAGTAACGAGCATTTCCAGAATCTGTGGCCATAGTGCATAGATGGTGCGCCTGTAACTAACATGGCTTTGTCGGCTCCGGTGTTTGGTCTCTGCCTACCTTGACAATGTCACATTAGAGGTTATGTCACCCTGAGCGAAGCGAAGGGTCTCGTTCCTGGTAAGTCAGGGCACCCTGCTGACCACGAACGAGATTCTTCGTCGCTACGCTCCTCAGAATGACACCAAGTGGAGGCGACATCTGCGTAATGTGACATTGTCGAACTA
>SOHZ01000147.1 GCA_004377365.1 Anaerolineales bacterium
CTCAGAATGACACCAAGTGGAGGCGACATCTGCGTAATGTGACATTGTCGAACTAGATAGCTCACATTGGATGCTCAAAGTCATTGTCATCCGACAATTCCGGGGTTGTCTCTTCCAACTCATCAAAATTGATGACGATCTGTCCGCTGGTTACAGCTTTTGTGATCTCTACTATACGAGTAATGAAATCGTGCAGGCTTACATCAGAAGGAAGGTGTTCGACTAGCCGCTTGCCTACCTCACGCCGAATACGAGTCAGCGACAGTCCCTCATTGGCAAGGCCGTAACTGGCTATTTTGCCGCCCTCGAATTGATTCTCCACGGCGGCTTTGATAACGTCTAGCACAGGACGTCCCACATTCTTGACACGGCTGGTCAGCACAGCGTCAGGTGCTAATGCGCTGTGATCACCTCCAGTGCTAATGATAAACTTTCCCAGTTTTTTCGCTGCTCGTATCGCACCCATTCCAGAGCGACCGGCGGCCTGATAAATCACGTCAGCACCCATAGCATACAGAATTTCGGCAAAATACTGCCCCATGACTTCGTCGTCGAACCTGTCAACATAAATAGTATCCAAGATAATGTCTGGATTCACACTCTCTATACCTTGCCAAAAGGCTGACTCGATTCGACGGAGGATCGGAGTTCTTACACCCCCGATGAATCCAACGCGTCCCTCCTTGCCGGTGATCAGTGCCGCTAGCGCACCCACCACGTAGTCCATTTCATATTCTCGAAACACTGCTGACCAGACATTCTCGCCCTCGACTTCGGTATCTATGATCGCGAAGCGCTTCTGGGGAAAAGATTCTGCTACTTGAGCGATGGCAGGACCGTTATGGAAGCCAATGGCTATGATCAAATCATAATCGGCTTCAGCCCACTGCTGGAGCAAGGTTACGTTCTCTTCTAGCGTTCCCGAACCCGCAGTTTCAAATTCAATGCCATACTGCTGCCGGGCCTTCTCAAGTCCAGCGTAGGCTGAGTCGTTAAATGATTTATCGCCCAATCCGCTGAGGCCAAGCAACATTCCAACCTTTAGCGGCTGCGCGCTTACAACGGTCTTGTCAGTTGTGTCTAGCATGATCGGAAGATCCCACCACTTTAACTTCAAATTGATCTGCTGCAACCAGAGTAGAAAAGCCGCCCTCCTATTTGCGCAGAAAGCGGCTTGTATGGTATAATGCCAACGAGCCTTGCTTCCCGCCCTGACAGGAAGTGAGGCATTGGTTTTGGGATCTCACAGAGTGCCACCTCTGTTGATCCCTTTTTTATTGTTGTGGTTCTGGCATAATTATACTACCTAATGCCTTTTATGGCAAATCGCTGGCATCCACCTCGAATGTCGGCGCTCTGATCCTGTCCCAAAAGGGGACATAAGCCCCTCTAAGCTATCTCCCCTCCTCCGCCTTATGAACATTGCATAGAAGGGTCCTGAGATTGGTGGACCCCATGGCCGGATCGCACCCCTCCATGTCGTTTTCGGTCAGGAGGTTAATGTTCGACCGATCCCACCCCAGGCCGTCCTTCTCCTCCGGGAACCACCAACCATGCTCGGCGGCCACCATCCCATAAGGCACTCTTTCTGTCACTTTGACCTTCTGCTGACATCTCCCTCGCCGGGAGACGATCATGGCCCACTGCCCATCACGTAACCCTTTCTCCTGGGCCAGTCGGGGGTTGATTTCTACGATGGGATCAGGGTGACGACGGCGCAAGGGCTCTACCATCCTGTTCTCGGAGTGGAAGAAATAGGGGATGCGCGCCCCGGTGATGAGGATGTAGGGGTATTCCTTTAACAGCTCTGGCGTGGCCCTGGGGCTTTCGGCAGGCTCCAGATAGCCCGGCAAAGGATCACAGCCCAGGCGTTCAAAGAGGGTGGAATACAACTCCACCTGCTTGGTAGAGGTAGAGAAACCCTGCCGCAGGTATTTTCTAAAGGTCTGATCCCCCCTGAGAACCCCCCGCTGGCAGAACTCTTCCCAGGTAAGTCCGGAAGGGGAGAGGATATAGTCGAGGGCATCCCGCACCGTGGGCCACCAATCTTCTGCGTCCCCTACCCTTTTGCCCAGTTCGTTGAGGATCTGGTAATCGGACCAGCAATCCCCCACCTGCACCGCCTTTTGCCTGGCCATCACCAGACCGTGCCGCTTCCAGAGGTCGGCCACATAGTCCACCTCCAACCAGGTAGCCGAGGGGAGGACGATGTCCGCCTCTTGGGCCGTTGGGGTCAGGAAAAAGTCCGCCACCACCATAAAGTCAACCCTCTCCAGGGCGGCTTTCACCTCGCGGGCGTTGGCTCTGGTGATGAGGGGATTGGTGCTGATAAGAAACAGACCCCTTACCGGATAGGGGTCCTCCTCCAGGATGGCCCGCCAGACCGCCTTGGGGTTGAGCACTGCAATAAAGTCCGCCAGGCGAAACTTACTCCCTCCCAACCTCTTCTTTCTCTGCTCGGGGGAGAGACGCTTGTGGAGACCCAGAGTGCTCACCTTGATCACCGGGGGTGGATTGAAGAAGGCGTTCCCCCCGGGACGTCCAGATTCCCCGTGATAGCCATCAGGGAGATGAGCAGCCTGATGTTGTTGGTGCAGTTCCTGCCCTGCTCGATGGCCACCCCCCAATGGATGGCAGCCGGTGAGCTATGGGAGAAGAGATCGGACGCCTGCTCAATCCTTCGGGGTTCCAATCCGGTCACCTCTGCAGCCCAGGACAAGGGATATTCCTTTGCCCGCTGGCAGAATTCCTCCCAGCCGTGGACATGGTTTGCCACAAATCCTTCATCGTACCACCGGTTGTCAATGATGACGTTCAACATCCCCCAGGCCAAAGCCCCATCGGTGCCCGGCCGCAGAGGGAGCCAGACATCGGCCCGCTTGGTCAGGGGGGTCTTGCGGGGATCCACCACGATGAGTTGCGATCCCCCACGGAGGCTATCCGCTAGATAAAAACCCTTGTACTCATCGGGATGGGAGACCAGCGGGTTGCTGCCCCAAACCATGATGCACCGGGGCTTTCCCTCATAATCCACCACCGGGAGGTTCCCGCACATGGAGATCCCGGTGGCGATGCGGGGGCCATAGCATACATGGCCTGCGGTGAGGACATTGGGGGTGCCAAACAGATTGGCAAAGCGATAAATAAAAGCCTCGTTGTCCCGGCCTGTACCATAGCCCAACGCCAGGGCCTCCGCCCCCCATCTCTCCCTGATGACCAGAAACCGCTCGCTGATCTCACCCAGGGCCTCGTCCCAACTGATCTCCTTCCAACCCTGGGCGGTCCGCCGCAGGGGGACCGTGAGGCGATCGGGGTGATGGGCCAGAAAGGGAGCCATTTTGCCCTTGATACAAATCCTTCCCCGGTTGATGGGCCCCCGGGGATCGCCCTTCACCTCGGTCACTTTTCCCTTTTCTACCCGGACCAGGACCCCACAGCCGCCGTGACACCCTCGGCATACGCTCCGAATCACCTTGCCCTCTCCCATTTCCTTCCTCTTCGTCTGACCGAAAATCCTTGGACTTCACCTGTTGGCGGAGTAGCAGAACTTGTTCTGCGCCAGCCGAACGCGAAACAAGTTTCGCTACTCCGGAAGAAAATTTCTATAGTATCAAGTTAATCAGCTCCGGCTACTTTTACGTTCTGAACCCGGATTGTGGGCATCATCATACCCGGCTCCTCCCGATAGTCTGAGGATATGGCATCCAGATTGTTGAGCAGGTCAAAGACATTGATACCCAGCATCGTATTTCTGAGTGGGTAGGCAAGTTGCCCATTTTCGATTTTGTAGCCGAAATCAATAGTAGCAGAAATCTCGCCATTAACTGGATGAGGAGAGACATGTCCCATGTTCACATAGATTCCCTCTTGAGTATCGCTGATGATCTCACTCGATGTAGAAGTTCCTAACTCGGGGATGACATTGGTCGGTGCTACACCTCCCCAGCGATTGCCGTGTCCAGTATTCTCTTCGCCTGCCTTGTGGGCCGTGTAGCAACTGTGAAGATGATTCACTAGAACGCCTTCTTCCACTACAGTAACTTTCTTACGTACAGCCCCCTCCCCGTCCCAAGACCCTGAGGCCATGCCTTGGGGAATATAAGCATCATCCCTGAGAGTCAATAGTCTGGAGCCGATTCGTTGTCCCTTTTTCCCCACAAAATAGGAACGCTTGCGTTGTATGGCTTCTGCACCGGCGCTGGCACAAATTGCATGGAAGAGACTGCTCGTAACCAGGGGCCCAAAGACCACAGGCAGACAGGCGCTTTTGATGCTCCTAGATCCGAGAAATCCCACAGCTTCCTTACATACTTTGGCTCCCAAACCTTGAGGATCAAAATCCTCCTCCAGCCTGGCCACATCAAAGTCATAAAAGGAACCCACATCATCTCCTTTTTTCACAATACAGAAGATATAGAATTGTACATTGGTCTTTCGATCTTCTAGCATGACCTTGATACGCGACGGAATCAATTGCACAACTGAAAACTCTCACCCACCCTATGTGCGATTCGGATG
>SOHZ01000378.1 GCA_004377365.1 Anaerolineales bacterium
CTTCCCTGGCCTTCTCGTAGCCCTGCTGCGAAGCCTCCAAAGCCCTACTCAAGCCTTTCTGAGCAGCCTCTGGGGCTTTTGTTTGTACTCTCTCCAACACTGCTTGCTGGCGCTGAGTCAGACTGACCAGTTTGTCCAGGAGAGCTAGTTTGTCCTGAGCCGGGGCTTTTTCTGCCTCCTCCAGAGCCAACTCGGTCTCTTCAGCCATGGCGGCCAGAGCCTCCTCAGCAACCTGGCCCTTGACCTCGGCCAGGGCCTGCACCTCTTCCATCCTCTTCTGAGCAAACCTGATGTGTAACTCAGATCGCTTTGTCCCAGCAGGGGCGAGGAAGAGTTGGACCTGTTCTGTAGCGCGCTTTACGCCGTAGAGAGGGCTTCCCGGCAGGCTGTCGGTCGAGGCATAGACGATGCCCCCTCCCCCAGCCAGCACGAGGGCCAGGATCACTATCAGCGTGGCGGCGACAGTCCCCAATGGGCGGAGGGAGAAAGGAAGGGACCAGAGTCTGGCCCTGGACTGCCTGAGCTCTGTTGCTCTCTTCAGCAAGCGTTGCTCTATGGCTCTGGTGACTGAGACAGAGAGCGTCGGATGGCGGGTTTTCCGAATGTGGTCCGCCACCTGGATAAGCGGGGCCAATTGCCCGGCGTGTTGAGGACGGCGTTGCAAGCACCTTTCAATGGACTCGCCTCGGGTGCTCATGTCGTGAAGGCACTCGTCTAGAATGGCCTTCAAATCTGTCTCTGTCATTCCTCTTTCCCCATGACGCGCTGTAACGAGTTCAGGGCCCGGTGTTGCAGCGACTTGACGGCCCCTTCGGATTTACCCAGGATACGACCTATCTCGGCATTGCTCAGCCCTTCTACGAACTTTAGGATAATGACCTGCTGTTGATCGGCGGTCAGTTGAGCAATGGCTAATTGTAACTCTTCATGATAAAACTGGGCCTCGACCGCAGCTTGCAGATCCTTCCCTGTCGCTACCAGTCTTTCATCCAATGGCAAAAGCTCGCGCCTGGCCTGCTTTCGGAAATGGTCCATTACCCGGGCGTGGGCGATGCGGTAAAGCCAAGCTGAGAAGGGTATGCCCCGGTAAGTGAACCCTTCGAGGCCCTCAAGAGCCTTGAGGAAAACGTCAGCCGTCAGGTCTTCGGCCACGTTCACGTCGCCCACGCGGTAGTAGATGTAGCGGTAAATGCTTTGGACGTGGCGTTTATAGAGCTCGCTGATAGCTTTCCGGTCGTATCTCTTAGCCCGTTCGATCAAGGAGGGTTCGTCGTTGTGCACTAAAGACACCTTTGCCTGTAGTGGTGGTCTTCTCGTGCATCTATTATACCGCAAAAGCTGGAAAAAGGATACTGATAGTGGAACCCAAAACAATAGTACTTTGGTCCTAATTTGAGCCGGGATTGGTCTTGAGGCCGTATCTTTCCACATCCTTTAACGGTATGCAAAGTGAGGACATTATAGTTACTTGCAGCTCATATCACAAAATAAGAAGGAGGCCTAAAATGTCACGAGCAAAAGTATTCATCAGCATCTTGACGGTCTTGATCCTCATCGTCCTGTCGGGGGCATCAGTCTGGGCCGCACCCGGAGGGCAGCAAGGGGACCAGATCAGCGGCGTCGTTGAGGGCATCGAGATCGCCACCGAGGTTGACGAAGAGACAGGGGATACTATCACCACTGTCCTCGTTACCCTCCTCGTCACCCTCGAGGACGGCTCGAGTGAAACCCAGACGGTCCGCCTAAGCCTGGAAACAGCCACAGGGCTGGGGCTAGTGCAGACGGATGAAAATGGTGATCCAGTGTTGGATGAGGACGGTAACCCAATCCCAAACGGTGACAAGATCGGTGAAACCGTGGACATCGATTCCGACAATGTCATAACGCCACCCATCCGCGGCGACGTTCAGGAAATCGTCATCGAAGTTGACGAAGACGGGACTGTCACCGTTCTCGTTACCCTCATTGACGAGTCGGGTCAAATCCAGACGGTCCGCCTGAGCCTGGAAACGGCTATCGCGCTGGGGCTGGTGGAGGTGGATGAAAATGGTGATCCAGTGTTGGATGAGGACGGTCATCCCATCCCCAACGAGGACATGATCAACCAGCCCGTGGAAATTGATCCCGGCGATGTCATAGATGGCGAGGAGGAGGAAGAGGGCGAGGAGGCCCAGCATCCAGTAGCCTCGGTGCTGGCCGATTTCTTCGCTGTCGCCCTGGGGCTGGATTATGACATGATCATGGGCTACCATGAGGACGGGATGGGCTTCGGCGTCATCGCCAAGGCTTGTTGGATGTCGTTCGCGCTGGAAGGCGATGCTGAGTTGTTAGGCGACATCCTCGAGGCCAAGAAGAGTCACGATTTTAGTTCCATAGAGCTGCCTGATGGGGAAACTCCCAAAAACTGGGGGCAATTCAAGAAGGCCGTCCTGGGCAGTAAGAAGGTCCAGAAGAACCTGGGTGAGATCATGTCCGGGCGGGCGAAAGTGGAGCAGGATGAAACGGGTGATGAGAATGAACTGGGAGCCACATCAACTCAGGGCAATGTGAAGGGCAAGAAAGACAAAGCTGGTGGAAAACCTGAGATACCGCCCGGCCAGGTGAAAAAAAGTGGAAAACCTGATACACCGCCCGGCAAGGGGAAAAACAAAGACAAAGGTAAAGGTGGCGGCAAGAAGAAATAGTCAACTGGTAAGGAAGCCTCTGCCAGACCGAAGCAGAATGTACAAGAGCAGGCCGCTTATCACAAGTAGCCTGCTCTTTTACGTCGCTGTATTTTTCAGCAGTGAGTTTTTAGCTGAGGACCTCGATCCCCTGGCCCTCAACCACTTCTCCCACCACCCAATACGATTGATCTTCAACGTCGCACAGCGCCTGTAACCGCTCCCATTTCTCCGGTGGCAGGGCGATGAGCAGCCCCCCCGACGTCTCTGGAGTAAAGAGAAGCATCTGCATTTCCTCTGAAACGTCAGGTGCAAAGCAGATGCCAGGCATGTAGAACTCCTGGTTTCGACAGGAGCCTCCAGGGAAGAGCCACTGATCGGCATAGTCGGTCGCCCCTTCTAAAAATGGCAACTTGTCCACGAAAAAGCGCAGGCCCACACCGCTCTTCTCGGCCACCTCGGCGGAATGGCCCAGGAAGCCAAAGCCGGTGATGTCAGTCGCCGCGTGGACGCCGACCTGCTGCATCAACCGGGCAGCCTTACGGTTGAGGGTCAGCATGTTCTCTATGGCCTGGCGCAGGTGAGCCGGGTCGGCCACGTCGCCTTTGGCCGCAGTGGTGATGATACCCACGCCCAGGGGCTTGGTCAGCACGAGGACGTCACCTGGCCTGGCCCCGGCTTTGGTGGTGATCCGGTCGGGGTGGACAAAGCCCATGGCCACCAGGCCGTACTTGGGCTCCTCGTCGTCAATGGTGTGGCCGCCGGCGATGACGCCGCCGGCCTCGGCTACCTTCTCGGCCCCACCGCGCAGGATCTCGGTGACCACCTCGGCCGGCAGTTTGGACGGAAAGGCAGCGATGTTGAGGGCCAGCACCACCTCACCGCCCATGGCGTAGACGTCGCTCATGGCGTTGGCGGCAGCGATGGCCCCGTACTCGTAGGGATCGTCTACGATGGGCGTGAAAAAGTCCAGGGTCTGGATGACGGCCAATTCGTCGTTGAGGCGGTAGACGGCCGCGTCGTCGGCCATCTCCAGGCCCACCAGCAGGTCGGGGTAATCCTCCGGTCGGAACAGATTTTGCAAAGGGCGCAGCACCTGCGCCAGAGCCTCGGGGCTCCGCTTGGCCGCTCAGCCCGCGGCGCTGGTCAGAGCCGTGAGGCGGATGGGTTGTACCTCAACAGACTTTTTCATCTATCCTCCTAATTGGGTTTGGCAAGAGCGGCTTGGGAGTGGAGCCTTCAGGCGGAGAAACCGGCTAAAGCCTCGACTCCAAGTTTTTAGCCACAACCTACTCGATTCGATGTATCCCCTGGATTTCCACACCCTTCGCTTCCAGGGCTGAGCGAACCGCGTCTGCCTGATCCCATTCAAAGCGCAGCGAGAGGCCGCAGTCAGAGCTCAACTGGCGTGGCACGGGGATGAGCTTGACTTTCAGCCCGGCCTCCTTGGTCAACTTCTCAGCACGGATGGCAGCGCTGGTAGAGTATAAAAGCACGACGCCGTAATCAGGACTTTGCATTTGTTTGACACCTCGGTATTTTCAGCTTATAATTCCGGCTGGGAGGTGATCATCATGGTCATAGCCACAATCTCCGTAGACATACCCGCTCAGATGCGCCGGGAACTGGAACTGCTCACTTTGGTAGAGGACAAATCCCTCGCTGAAGTGATCCGGGAGCTTCTCCAGGCCGGATTGGAACAGAAACGCCAGACTGTGGATCGGGCCGAACAGGAGCGGCGGCGCGAGAGGTCTATGTACAGCACTTTGGACAAAGGGTCATTTTTAATCATCCGGCTCTCTCGTTCCTATTCGTGGCACCA
>SOHZ01000299.1 GCA_004377365.1 Anaerolineales bacterium
ATATCGTCAATGGAGTGACCTATCCCTTCCTCAGCTGGCAGTCGTAACTCTTTATACGGGAATTTTCGGACCAATAACCCTAAAGTTATACGCCCCACCCCTCCATCCGCGGGCCTGTCTGCCGCAGAGCTGCCTCAGCATGGCACCTATAGCCACAGTGGCATCCGAAAACATAGCCTACCCTTTTATAGCCTCGCGGAGCCGGGAAGGCAGGCTGTGGGGCTCCTGGGGCTCGTTTCGCGGAGGTTCAGACCACCCCCCTCCACCTCCCCAAACCGCTACGCCGGAATTCCGCTTCGGGTCCACAACTAATAGGTTGTTAGCCCAAAAATCGAAGGGGAGCATTATCGCTCCCCTTGTCTTTGTTTTGGTGGCGGGGGTTGGATTTGAACCAACGACCTCCGGGCCGCGGGCTGAAACCGCAGGCATGACAACCCCTTCAGTCTTTCTGTTCCCTAACCAGAAAACCTAACAAGAAGGACTCACATGTGAGGTACTTGACATTCTTATCCGGCGGTCATAGACTGTAGCTCGGTGGGAGGGCAGTGCTGATGAAATGCCCGAAGTGTGGATACGAGAATCCCAAGGGAGTCAAGTTCTGCAATAGCTGTGGTACGGAACTCAAGCCAAAGCTAGTGTGTCCGCAATGCGGGCAAAAGAATCCCCAGCGGAGTAAATTCTGCAATGCATGTGGCCATTCTCTAGTTGAGGCAGCGCCGGAAACACCCCAACCCTCACCCGAGCCTACCTCCTTTGCCAATAGCCGTTATCAGGTCAAGAAATTCCTGGGTGAGGGCGGGAAAAAGAAAGTCTACCTTGTCCATGATACACTCCTTGACCGTGACGTGGCCCTTGCCCTCATCAAGACCGAGAAACTGGATGAGGCCAGCCGAGTCCGCGTCACCCGCGAGGCCCGGGCCATGGGCCGGCTCGGCGACCACCCTAACATCGTTACTATCCACGATATGGGAGAACATGAAGGGCAGCCCTACATCGTTATCCCTGTCATGCCTGGCGGTGATGTCGAAGGCTTGATTGAGAAAGCCCCGGAGCACCGCCTGCCCATCGAGCAGGCAGTCGGTATTGCCAAGGCTGTCTGCCGGGGCCTGGAGTTCGCCCACTCCAAAGGAATTATCCACCGTGATATAAAACCCGGCAATGTCTGGCTGGGTGCCGATGGCACCGCCAAGATCGGTGACTTTGGTCTGGCTCTGGCCGCAGACCTCCCCCGCCTGACCCAACCCGGCATGATGGTGGGCACGGTGACCTACATGCCGCCGGAGCAGGCTATGGGCGGGAAGATGACCGCTAAAGCTGACCTTTATTCATGGGGGGCAATGCTCTATGAGATGGTGACCGGTCGTCCTCCATTCGTGGGGGACGATTCAGTAGCCATCATCGGGCAGCATATCAACACGCCACCGGTAGCACCCACCTGGCACCGGGTCGACCTGCCCCCGGCGCTGGAGACGCTCATTCTGCAACTACTGGAGAAAGACCCCGAGAAACGACCGGAGTCGGCCGCAGTTGTCCTCCAGGCCCTAGAAGCAATCGAGGCAGGCAAGATAAAAGAGCCATCGCGGGAAGCCCCGACCGAAAATCCACTCTACCGTAGGGTATTTGTCGGCCGCGAACCAGAGCTAAAACAGCTTCAATCGGCCTTTGATGGGGCTATATCGGGGCAGGGTGCCTTGATGATGGTGATGGGCGAGCCGGGCATCGGCAAGACCGCCCTGTGTGAGCAGCTAGCCACTTATGTTACCCTGCGCGGTGGCCGGACACTGGTCGGCCACTGCTATGAGAAAGGCTCGCTATCATTGCCCTACCTGGCCTTCGTCGAGGCACTGCGCTCCTATGTGCTCAGCCGCGAGGTCAAAGACCTGCGGGAAGAGCTGGGCACCGGTGCCGCCGATGTGGCCCGCATCATCTCAGAGATAAGGGAACGGCTCAAGGTTAGACTCCGACCCCAGAAGGACCCCGAAGAGGAAAGATACCGGCTGTTGCAGGCCGTCACCGCCTTCCTAAGTAACGCCGCCAGTGTCCAGCCGATGCTGGTTGTCCTGGAAGACCTGCACGATGCCGATAAGGGCACCCTGGACATGCTGACCCATGTCTCTCGTAATCTAGCCGGTGCCAGACTATTGATAGTAGGTACATACCGCGATGTTGAGGTGGACCGCAGCCATCCCTTATCGGCGGCACTGGCCGAGTTGAGGCGTATCTCCAACTACGGCCGCGTCCTCCTGCGCGGCCTGAATGCCGATGAGGTCCGGCGGATGCTTGAGAGCATTACGCAGGAAAGTGTCCCCTGGGGGCTGGCAGAGGTGGTGCACCGCCAGACGGAAGGAAATCCCCTCTTTGTGCAGGAGGTGGTGCGCTATCTCGCTGAAGAGGGACTTATTACCCGGAAAGAGGGAAGGTGGCGCCCGACCAGGGATACCCCGCTGGAGATGAGCATCCCCGAAGGGCTCCGCGATGTCATCGGCAAGCGCCTGTCCCTGCTCAGTCCGGAGTGTAATCAGCTCCTTGCCGTGGCCTCCGTTATCGGCCGGGAGTTCGCCCTGGAGACTCTGAAAGCCATAGCTGGCATTAACGAAGATGTCTTTGCGAACGCCCTCAAGGAAGCCGTGCGACTGTCGGTATTGGAAGAGCGTTCCCAGAGGGGCCTGGTACGCTACCGATTCACGCATGCCTTCTTCCGCCAGACGCTCTACGAGGAGATGATTGCCCCGCAGCGTCTGAAGCTGCACCGGCAGGTAGCACGTTCTCTCGAGGCCCTGTATGCCAAACGCCTCGAGGAGCATGCCACCGAACTGGCCGAGCATTTCTCCCATTCCACCGACCCTGCTGCCCTGGCCAAAGCCGTGTCTTACGCAGAGATGGGGGCTAAAAAGGCTACGGATGTTTATGCCTATGGAGAGGCGGTACGGCTGCTGGAGCAGGCGCTCAAGGTCCAGGAGGTGCTGGACCCCGAGGACGAGGCCAAGCGATGTGACCTGCTCCTGGCCCTGGGCGATGCTTTGCTCCTCGCCGGGGAGATTCGACGGGTTGTCGATACCGAGGCGCCGCAAGCGTTCTCCCTGGCTGAGGCTATCAGCGACAACGTGCGAGCCTCCCGGGCCTCCCTGCTGGCGATGAAAGGACTGGCAGTCTATGGAACGGGATTGATGGCTTCTCCCGAGGCAGCACAGTGGGCCGCTCGCGCCGACAGTTACGCCGGACCAGAGACGGTGGAGCGTGCCTGGGCAGATTGCATGCTGGGTTATACGAAGGTTTCTGGAGGAGGCTCCGTACCAGAAGCGGTGGCTCTCCTCAGCCGGGCCCTGGACCTGGCCCGTCGTCTGGGAGACCCTAACACGTACTGGTGGACAGCCTCGATACGCCTCTTCATAGTTACAGCACCACAGCACGACGAGGAGCGGCTCCGCCTGGTAGAGGAGCTGGCGCAGCAGTCCCGGCATGGTGTGAATTTATACATACTCAGCTGCGCACTATCGCCGATGGTGAAGACATTCCTGCAGTTTGGACAGAGGCGGCGCGCTGAAGACATCATGTCTGAGATGAAAACACTGGCCGAGCGCAGTAGACAGGCATACCTGCTTATCGGGTCAATGCTGAATGACGCCACCCTGGCCATCTGGGACGGGCGTCTGGAGGAGGCGCTGGCAATCCGCCGCCACATTCTGGCCCGCGCTGAAGAGCTGGGCATCCTTGAATTCGCGGAGGTATGGGCATGTTGGGGCTTGCCTGCCCGGGTGCATCTCGGGAGCGCTGGCCGAGCCCTTGAGGCCAACCTTCGGTACATAAGAAACCTTACCCAGAACGTAAGCTCTGAGGAAATGATTCTGTATTGCCTGGCGCACCTGGGTCGGTATGCTGAAGTGGCGGAGATGTTGGAACGGCTGGTGGTGGCACGCGCTGGCATCAGCTCGGACGAGGACGAGACGATAGCATATCTTGATTTTGCGGCTTTGCAGGCTGCGGTGTTGGCGGGCCATCGCCAAGCCACTGAACTGCTCCTGCGCCGATTGTCTAATAGCCGCTCCGTCACAAGTGGAACGTCGCTCCCCACGTGTATAGTCCGCCACTTGGGAGCTGCAGCGGCCTTTCTGGGCAGACAAAAGGAAGCCCGCAAATACTACCAGAAGGCAATCAAGGACTGCACCGAGATGAGATTCCGCCCCGAGCTGGCGCTTACTCGGCTCCAGCTAGCCGAGCTACTTCTGGAGCATTACCCGAAAGAGCGAGCCGAGGCGCTGGAGCACCTTGACTGTGCCATCTCCGAGTTCCAGGACATGAAGATGCAGCCGTCACTGGAGCGCGCCCTAAGACATAAGGAGATACTGAAGGCGTAAGCCTTTGTCTCGGGGTCGTCTACTTTCCTGAGTTGGCAGTCGTAACTCTTTATGCGGCCATTTTCGGACTACTAACCAATAGGTTGTTAGCCCAAAAATCGAAGGGGAGCATTA
>SOHZ01000189.1 GCA_004377365.1 Anaerolineales bacterium
TACAAAGAAGCACTGGACTATATCTACAGCTTTACAGACTATGAGAAAAAAAGCGCCTACCGCTACGCTCCCGAATACTTTGACCTGGGGCGCGTGGAGCGGCTGACGGCCCTGCTCGATAACCCGCAACACCGCTTCAAAGCCATCCACATCGCCGGCACCAAAGGCAAAGGTTCCACTGCAGCCATGATCGCTTCCATCCTGCGGGCGGCTGGCTACAAAACGGGGCTCTACACCTCGCCCCACTTGCACACCTTTCGTGAGCGCATCCAGTTGGACGGCCAGCTCATCAGCGAGGAGGCGCTGGCTGACCTGACCGGGCGGTTGCAACCTCTGATCAGCCAGGTTGAGGACCTGACCACCTTTGAGATCATGACGGCTCTGGCCTTTCTCTACTTCGCCGAAGAAGGGGCGGACTTGGCCGTGCTGGAGGTGGGTATGGGAGGACGCCTCGACGCCACCAACATCGTCACCCCCCTGGTGGCCGTCATTACCTCTCTCAGTTTCGACCACACGCCGTATCTGGGTAGCACCCTGCCCCTCATCGCCCGAGAGAAGGCGGGCATCATCAAGGATGGCGCTGTGGTCGTCAGCGCGCCTCAGTTGCCGGAGGCGATGGCCGTCATCGAAGAGACCTGTCGAGCGAGAGGTGCTTTGCTCTTCCGTGTCGGTGAGCAATGGACCTGGCAGAAGGGAGAGACGAATCTGGAGGGGCAATCTTTCACCGTACAATTGAACAATCCAACCACCCAACCACCCAACCACCCAACGGGGTATGATCTCCTTTCCCGTGGGTCCCGCGGACACCGCTACTGGATACCCCTATTGGGTGAGCATCAACTGGCCAATGCGACCATGGCTGTCGCCGTTGCCGACCTGTTGCCGGGGCTCGGTGTCAATATCTCGGAAGAAGCCATCGCACAGGGCCTGCGCCAAGTGCATTGGCCTGGCCGCTTGGAGGTTCTGAGCCGTGTGCCTTTCCTGGTGGTGGACGGGGCGCACAATGGTGACTCGGCTCACAAATTGACGGAGGCATTGAAAAAGTACTTTCAATATGAGCGTCTGTTTCTCATCTTTGGGGCTTCACTTGAGAAAGACATTGACGGGATGCTACGAGAACTCCTGCCCCTCGCTCATCGGGTCATCGTCACCCAGGCCCAGCACCCTCGTGCCACCGAGATTCAATCCTTGAGAGAGGAACTTCTTGCTCAAGGCTGCGAACCCCTATCCAGTTCCGACGTGGCTGAGGCCCTGGACTGCGCTTTGAAGCTGGCTCGGGAGCGGGACTTGATCTGTGCCACCGGCTCTCTTTTCGTGGTGGCCGAGGTCCGAGAGGCCTGGGCCAGGCGGCAGGGTATTGAGTTGGCGGAGCATGATCCATAACCCATGTTCTCACTACCCGACATGTCATTCTGAGCGACCGAAGAGCTTGCCCTGAGCGAAGCCGAAGGGGAGCGAAGCCTGTCCTGAGCGCAGTCGAAGGGAATCTCGTAGCCGGATTGCTATTTGCCTTCGTGAAAACGAGATTCTTCGCGCTT
>SOHZ01000075.1 GCA_004377365.1 Anaerolineales bacterium
TCAAATTGTCAAGGTGCTTGTGGCCCTATTTCAGACTCCTGTGAACCATGCCAGAATTTCCCATTCTCAGTCATTTTATTTTTCTCCTATCGCTACTCGTCGCGCATCACTTTACGGACTTTTTCGACGATCTCTTCAGTCACCTCTTCTATGTTGTGCACGGATTTCGCGTGTTCCGCCACTTTTTTCAAAGCTTCCTCCTCAGTTTCAGCGCGTACTATGCCGTCGCAATCGAAACCAACGTCTCTACAATAGACTACTTTGCTCATTTCGAACCTCCTTCGCATTTGTGATATGGTCTTAAAGTGGTGCTATTATACACCGGGCAACTTAATGGGGACTTAATCAACTAGGGCGTGTTTGATGGGTTGAAGAGTGTCACGTTGCGTACTGCGCAAGGGGGCTATCTGGTGGGATCGGGGGGAAAATGGCACAGACTTGTTCAGCATTCAGGAATGCAGCACGCAGCGACTCGTCAGTCAGTTGAGCGGCGATAGCCTGGATGATGTTCCCCGCTTCCCAACGAGCCGCGCGTGCTTCTTGTTCCCGGTTACTTTGGCGATACAGTTTGGCGAGCTGGTAACGACCTGCCCAGCGCAGAGGCTGATAGTGGATGGTGTCGGCCAGAGAAACGGCGGTCTCCAGTTCCGCCATCGCTTCAACTGTTTTTCCCAAATCAGCCAGGGCCGCCCCTTTCAGTTCATGGTTCAGGGCGACGTATTTCCGGGCGGCGGCTATTCTCGCCAGAGCGAGCCCCTCTTCCGCCAGCCCCAGCGCCTCTTCCGGCTCCGCCAGGGCCAGCCGGCACAGGCCGCGCGTGTGCAGCAGCCGCAGTCGCCACCGCCAGGCGTGGAAGCCTATCGCTTCGTGCGTTATCCTGGTTTGGATTATCTCCAAATCGGCGAGCGCGCGCTCTGGATCACCAAGGTGTAAAGTATCCAAAACAAGGTTGATGAGCGCACTGATTTCAACCGGTGTCTTGCCCCAGCGTCGGGCCAACTCCAGGCTCTCCTGATCGAATACCTGCGCTCGCTCATAGTTGCAGAGTTGCTGATGCAGCCAGCCGAGCATATTCGGCGTTTGAGCAATGAAGGTTTTGTCGTCCACCGTTTTAGCCAACTCCAGGCTGCGAGTGAAGGCTGCAAAGGCCGCTTCATACGCTCCCCGACCACCTTCAGCCCGTCCTAGGATGTTCCATGCGTAAACCATGGACGCTTGATCATTGGTGTTTTCCAAGATGTGCAGGGCCTGCAGGGCCGAATCAGCAGCCGCAGCAAACTCGCCGCGTTGGGCCCGGAGTACACCCATGGCGGTTAGGGCTCGGCCCTCTAGCCAATGATTGTCCAAATGCCGGCAGGTATCGAGAGCTCTGGTGATGCCCTGAATCGCCGCGTTGAGATCGCCCTGGGTCTCATTGATCTCTGTAAGAAGCAACGAGCTTTCGATCACCGTTTCCGAGTCGCCAATCGTCTCTGCCGCTGCTAATGCCGACTGCGCGTATGACTCGCTGGTGTCTGTGTCGTAGTGTCCAAAACAGACCTTGGCCAGGGCAAAAAGCAGCCTGGCCCGCCGCCGGTCGTCATTCAAGCCTTTAGCCAAATTCAATCCTTGATTCAGAACCGTAGTGGCCGCCTTGGAGTCATCCAAAGCAAAGTAGGCCCATCCCAAACCAAGATAAGCATCAATACGCTCCGCTTGTTGCTCGGCCAGGGCCAGCGCCCGCTCATAGTGCCGCACAGCCTGCCGGGCTGTGTAGGTTGATAGCGCGTGCGCTCCGGCCTGCAACCAATAGCTCAACGCTCTGGACGGTTCGCCAGCACGCTCAAAATGATGGGCCAGGGTTGCCGCAGTCTCTGCAAGCCGATTGCCGGCTTGCGATTCCAGCAATTCCGCTACGGCTTTGTGCATAAGCATCCGCCGTGGCCCGCTGAGATCGTGATAAATCACCTCCCGTATCTTGTCGTGGTAAAAGTCATAGTGTATGCCGTCTGCCTCTTCGATGAAAAGCTGGCGCGCCCTCAAGGCTTCGATCGCATCCAGGAGATCAGTCTGGCTCTCTTCTACGAGCCCCTGCAGGGTGGCAAAGACAAAGTGACGCCCTAGCACTGCCGCCAATTCCAGGCCACGCTGCAGTTTCTTGGGGACACGCTGCAACCGCTCTCTGACCGCCTCGCGCAGAGCATCGGGCAGGGTTAAATCGATTCTGGCTGTGTACAACTCTTGCGGGTCAATCGGCCATTCAAATTCATCATCAACACTTAATAACCCTTGCTCCAGCAATGATTGCAGAATGGAAACCAGGAAAAAGGGATTGCCGTCGGTCTCACGGTAAAGCCACTGCCCCAGTCCCATCGCTTGCGGCGACGATAGGGCAACCATAGTCTCGATCACAGTCTGTACATCATCATCGGATAACCGAAGTAGCCTCATTTGCCAAACGTGTGGCTCACGTTTGAGGCTGCGGACCAAGATCGCCAAATCCTCATCGGTCGCGGCTTCCTCGCTGCGATAGGTGCATGCCAGAAAAATCGGAGAGTCGAAAATGTGGCGCGCCAGATGGTGCAGGAATTGCAGCGTGGCCGGGTCTGCCCAGTGGAGGTCGTCAATGGCCAGCATCAGCTTGTTTTCATCGGCGATGGTGGTAAAGAGTTGAACCAGGGCCTGGAAAAGCCGTCCCTGCCGCCCTTTGTCCACTTCAGCCAGAACAGTTGGAAGATTGGGGATGATTTCGGCTATTTCTGGAACAAGCCGGGCAATCTCGGCCAGCCAGACTGTTGGGAGACGACGCCACATCTCTGTCGGCCACTCTTCAACCACCTGGCGGACCACATCAATGATGGGTTGGTAGGGCATATCTCGCTCGACGAAATAACAATGCGCAAACAGTAATGAAAAGCCCTGGTTTTGAGCGAGTCCCGCGACTTCTTGTATGAGCCGGCTCTTGCCAATACCAGGTTCGCCTTCGATGAGCGCGACGCGCCCTTGACCGGCGGCAGTGTCCTTTACAAACCCTGCCAGTCTGTGATATTCCTGGTCTCGTCCAACGAAGGGTGCACGCCCCAAGGTGTAACTTGAAACGAGATCCTGGACTGGCGGTGGATACTGGACCTCTGCAGGCACAACTTTGACCCGGCGCTCTTCTATCTGCTGGCGGAGGCTTGAGGTTTCCAGCATTGGCTCAACACCCAGTTCATCCTGCATGATTTCGCAGCATTCGTCATATACCTTCAGCGCCAAATTTTGCTCACCCGCATAATAGTGGTAGAGCATCAGTTGCCGATACACGGCTTCACGCAGGTTGTCCATGGCCAGGCTCTCAAGGCACAGGCTGATGGCCCGCCGGTATCGGCCCTGCCGCGCATACGCCTCCGCCAGGTCGGTGAGTAGACCCAAATAGAGATTGCGCAACTGCTCACGTGTTGCCAGCGCCCACTCTTCGTAGGGGTCTTCCTCAAGATAATCGCCGCAATAGATCTGCCGAGTTGTCTCAAGCACCTTAATTTGGGCCAATCCTGGCTCAGATTGCTGCACTGCCTTCAACTGGTCGGTGAACGCTTCCACGTCTAGCCAGTAATCGCTCTCTGTGCTAAATACGTAGCCGTCGTGCTGGGTGAGGATGTAATCGGAGGGCGTGCGCCGGGGCAATCCGGGCTGCAATACGTGCCGCACCTGGCTGACAGTGACCCACAAGTTGTTCTTGGCTTGTTTGAGTGATAGGTCAGGCCAGAGATACTCAATCAGCCGGTCTGCGGACACAAGATGACCGCGCTCGGTCAACAAAATCTTGAACAACTGCTTGCTTTTATATGTAGGCCAGGCTTCATCGGGGACAGCTTTTCCGTCCCGCCATATATGGAAGGGTCCTAAGGCTTGAATCCGGATGATAGACATAATGCTATCTCTTCGTGTTCACACTGCGTGCGAGGTAGACTTTTAAGCGATATTGCCAAACCTGAGAAAGAAGGTAGAACATTTCGACCTGTGCGGTTGAATTTGAGACTTGGCGGTCGCCGCTGATGGCGCGTCCTTGCTCCACCTGGGCCACAGCGCTCTCAAAGTCGGCCACATCGAGCGTAAACGGGGCGTCGGTCTGCCATTGCAGCGTCTGTGTATCGGTTTGCAGAAAACGATTGGCGTCGGGCAAGGCGTGGCGCAAGAGGTGCAGCAGGTTGCGCAGATTGGTGTGGGCCTGGGCTTCGGTTGAATCCGGCCAGAAGAGGAAGGCCAGATAGTGGCGGGGTTGGGGCGCGTTGCGATGCAGCACAAGATAGGCCAGCAGGGATTGCAGGCGGGCCGTGTTGACGCTCGTCACAGGTGTGCTGTCGTAGACGAGGCGGAAATCACCTAGCAGGTGAATGTGTAAGGCCAAGCTCTGGGACGATTCATTCATCCTGTTGCCTCTCACATCAGGAGGCTATCGCATAATCTGTCCTGGCGCGTGTATTATACCGTGTTCTGACAGTAAAGTCAGTAGACATCCCTCACCCTTGGCTGACGGCGCTAATCAATAACTGTAAGGCCCTGTACCAATCGCTCCAGCACAGGCGGCAGAAACAGAAGGACCAAGTTGACCATGGCGTGGCAGGCGATGCTGGCTCCCAGCCCGTATTGATTGCAGACGTAGCCATAGACGAATCCCAGCAACCCCATACCGAGCACTACTGCCAGCAAGATAAGGGCAAAGCCCCTGAAGATAGGCAGGAAGAACACTGTCCCGGCCAGGCCGTAGAGCACGGCCGCGCTGAGGAGACCCTGCTCGCGCTGCAAGACGCCTCTAAAATACAGCTCCTCAACGGGTGCTGACACAAAGATCAAGGCCTGAAAAAGGGCAGCTTGACTCGGCATGGGGAAGAGCCGGGCTGAACTGGCATTGAGAACGCTTCTGGCAGCCAGGAGAAAAGGCAACGAGATAATAAGGCCCACTACGGCCCCGCGTCCCAGGTTGGCTAAGCTATATCGGGCTGCTACAGGCTTCCGTCCAGCATAGATCATGCTCAGGGCCAGCAGGGTTGACCAGAGGAGGGTCAAGCGAACCTCTGGGTTCACCTGGAGGCTACCCAGCCCCACACCCACAAAGATCAAATAGGCGAAATAAGGATCGAGGTGCTGGCGGCTTGATTTTCTGCTGCGGCTCTTGCTCTTGCGCCTGGGGCTCACCGTCGCTCTCCCATTCGCTTCTCATTCGCCTCCGGCCAAAATGGCTTGGGGAATGGAGCCTTCAGGCGGAAACAAACCGGCTGAAGCCTCGACTCCAGTTGTTTTAGACACACTTTTCATTCGCCTTTCATCACCTGACGTACCACCGCCAGAGCTTTTTCAATATCTTCGGCCTTGATTCCGTAATGGGGCACGGCCCTGAAGCGTCGTGGGCCGGTGGACGACATCTTCACCCCGCCCTCGCGCAGCCCGGCCAGAAACTGCTCGGGCTCCAGGCCACCATCGAGTGAATCAAAGTAGACAATGTTGGTCTGCACCCGTTCCAGATCAGTAGAAAGACCCGCTACTTCGGCCAGGCCCTCGGCCAGGCGGCGGGCGTTGGCGTGGTCTTTGGCCAGGCGATCTACCATATGCTCCAGAGCCACCACGCCAGCGGCAGCGATAATGCCCGCCTGACGCATCCCGCCGCCCACCATTTTGCGACTGCGCCGTGCCTCGGCGATAAAGTCAGCGCTGCCGCAGACCAGCGACCCGACAGGACACGACAAGCCTTTTGAAAGACAGAAGCTAACCGAATCCACGTTCCTGGTCAACTCTTCAACGTCCACTCCCAGGGCGATGGCTGCGTTGAAAATACGAGCCCCGTCGAGGTGGACCGCGATATGGCGGCTGTGAGCTAATTCGCAAAGGGAGTCGGTGTACTCCACAGACAGGGCGGCCCCACCGCAACGGTTGTGGGTGTTCTCCAGGCAGATCAGGCGGGTACGGGGGAAGTGGACGTTGTTGCCGCGGATGGCTGCCTCCACATCTGCCAGGTCGAGCGTGCCATCGGGCTGGTTGTGGACGGTATGGGGATGGAGGCCACCCAGACCCGCCGAAGCGCCCACCTCGTAAAGGAAGGTATGAGCCCGGTGGCCGACAATGAACTCGTCGCCTCGGCCACAATGGGTGAGCAGGCAGACCAGGTTGGCCATGGTGCCGCTGGCCACGAAGACGGCCGCCTCCTTACCCATCCGTTCAGCGGCCATCTCTTCCAGCCGGTTGACCGTGGGGTCCTCGCCCAGAACGTCGTCGCCCACCTCGGCCCGGTACATGGCCTCTCGCATGGCCGGTGTGGGCAAAGTCACAGTGTCACTGCGCAGGTCAATCATCTTCAAAGTATCGCCTCCTTTAGTGTATGTTTTTGATATGGAACTTGTTATATCTCGAACGCTTCGCCTCCGGCAAGGTTCCAGCCCGCTTCACTCCTCAGGTGGATGCCAGCCGGCCAGCACCCAGTTGCGGCGCACCTCAACCGCCACCTCGTTGTTAAGCTGAAGCGCCTCCCCGGTAGCACGACCGATCGGTGTCAGCCCGATGATGCGTGTACCATCTGCACTCCACTGGAAGTGCTCAGCCCAGATCTGAGTGCGTGGGTTGAACAACGGCACTGTTACGCCGCTTGTCGGATCAACTCCCGTGATCTGAGCGCCTTTATAGCGATTGCACAGGCTGCAAGAAAGCCACAGGTTCGACTCATCATCGCTCCCACCCAAGGCACGTGGGATGATATGCTCGATCTCCAGCACGCCCAAAACATACTGCTGTGGACTGAGGCAGTAGCCGCACCGATCACGCGCAATCTCGCGTATACGCTTACGGACGGCGGCCGAAATGTTGGTTCGGCTCATGGCTGTAACGGCTCACGCAAGCCTCGCTGCACCGCCACCCGGAGCGCCTGAGCTTTGCGGAGTAAGCCATGTTCGTAGATGCGCATCATCTCATCCAGCCGACGCCGTCCCTCGGCATTGAGCGTACCTTCGCGGTTCTGCACCAGCAGTTCACTCAGGGTTGCCTGCTGCTCCGGCGCAAGTTGCAGTTCCGTAAGTGTCAGGACTTCCTGGTCAGGCAGCTCATCCAACGGCAATTCAGTGACAACCCAATCCAGCCAATCAGCCAGCACATCCTCGATACGCCGCTGGCGCTGCTCCGCCACGTGCGCTGCGCTGCGCACCACGCGATCTGATACCCGGACAGTGATTTGCTCGCTCATACATTTCACCTCAGTAGTAGATGTGTATGTGCTCAGACTTTTTCCGTTGTGTGTCCGCCTCTTCTCATAATGCCGGCGAGGCTAGCTTGGCGATTTTCTCTGAGGTCTCCCGCCAACTGATGCGGGATAGGCCCAGCTTCTGGCGCAGCTTCTCGGAGGGCATCTCCGCTTTGTAATCTTGTACGGCACAGGTCCAGCGCAAGGTTTCGAAAGAGATGCCGTCCGCCAGACCAGCCAGTTGAGCCACGTTGTGCAGGACGTACTCCAAGTTACGGGCGGTGCACTCAAAGAGGTTCTCTTTGGGGTGGTACTGGGCGACGTACTCTTGCAACAAGGGCGGGAAATCGGCTGAGAGCGAGAGCTTGCGCTCTTTGTGGCGCATCTTGGGATTGGCGTAGCGAATGTAAAGGACAGGGGCAGTCGGGTTGCTCAGGTCAATGTGACTGAGCTTGATGGCCATACACTCGCCCTTCTTGATGCCCGTTTGCAGTATGAGAGTGATCAAAAGATGAGGGCGAGCGTCAGGTTTTTCGGCCTGCCGCAACCGCTGGGTGGCTTCCAGCATCTTCTCGATTTGGCTGTCATAGAGTATTTGGGGCAGGGGAGTGCTGACCCGTTGATGGATCAATGAGGCAGCCGGGTCGCGGGGGATGATGCCTGCCTCAGCCAACCAACCGAAAAAGACCTTCAGGGTGGTCACCCGGCGGCTGTAGGACTTGAGATTGCAGGGCACACCTCGATAGTGGAGCAGATAGGTCAGAAAGTCGTTCAGGTCTTTCGTACCGATCTGCCCAATAGGACGACCTGCTCCCAGGTATCTGGTCAAGATGCGCAGGTCACCGAGGAAGGCTTTGATGGTATTTTCAGTAAAGCCTTCTCGGATCATGTAGTCATGAAAGCCACCGATGGCTGCACTCAGAGAAGAGTCCTTGCTCAGGGGGCTCGTCTCAGCCACCGGTGGCCCATACTGGCCTTTGACGCCTTTTTGGGGGAAGAGAGGCAGTTGCTCAACGGGCATAGGGGCACCTCCTTGCTTTGGCTCTTCGCATAGCCGTTAGACCTTGACATAATTCTACCACAATCAGGCTGGTATGTCAAGAAAGCGCCTACCCGAGCCTTGCGAAGGTTCAAAACCTTCGCAAGGCTGACTGCCTCTCTCCATCCCCCGCTATTCCGTGCCCCCTTTGGCAGCCAGTCTGGCTTTCAGGGTAGCCAGGCGCTCTTCAATCTGGAGATCCACCTCCTCTTGAGCCAGACGGGCTTCCACAGCTTCGGCTTCCTCGTCCAGCTCAGCCATAGCTTCCGTACGCATCTCTTCCAGTTCGATGCGATCTTCCATGCGTTGGAAGGCGGCAAAGGCCTCGTCGGTGGCCTTTAGCCCGGAGGCGGACTGGCGGATTTTCTGTTCGGCCTTCAGGCGGCGGTGACGGGCCACCAACACGCCGCGCTTGTGCTTGGCCTCTTCGATCTTGGCCTGGAGGGCAGAGAGTTGCACCTGCAAGTTGGTGACGTTGTCTTCCTGCTTGTCCAGGGCCAGCTTCAGGTCGTTGCTCAACTCCTCATAGTCCTGGGCTCTCTTGAGAGCCTTGCGTGCCAGGTCCTCATCAGCGGACTGCACGGCTACCTCAGCCTTGTGCTCCCACTCTTTGGCCAGGTTGAGATTGGCCAGGTACTTCTTCTCCAACCGCTTCTGGTCAGCCATGGTGTTGATCACTTGCTCACGGGCTTCTCTGTAACCCTCTTCCATGTCCCGGATCAGTTGGTTCAGCATCTTCTCCGGGTCCTCGGCTTTGTCGAGGAGGTCATTGATGTTGGCCTTGATCAGGGCGCTGATCCTTTCCAAGATACCCATTTTGATTTTCTCCTTTCGCTGTAAGTTTATGTTCGAGGCGCAGATACCCTTTTGCTGTATATTACGCTATTTCCACCAGATAGTTGCAGTTCCCGGGTAAAGTGTGCTAACGGTGTTGACGTGGTACAATAAACTCACAATCGAGAAGGGCAAATGTTTGCTGGGGTGAGAGTCCTATTTCCTTAAAACCAGGCATTGTGATATAATAATTCAGGACTTACGCAGTTTGGGTAGAAAGCCCAACCGCGTTGGGCGTTGGCAGGTCATTAGGGGGCATGATGGCCAATACGATTGGCCTTCTACCCCGATTTTGAGACAACCGCGTAAGTACTGTAATTTCTAGCTCCTCTGCCTGAAAACTGTCTACAGAGCCTGGAGGATTATATCATACATTGGGAGAGAGGTAAAACTTATGGTTGACGTACAAGAACAAATCGAGCGCCGGCGCAAGCGGGCGCAGGAGGAAATCACTCACGTCAAAAATCGCGGCGCTCATGCCGTCTTTAGTTCCTTCGACGTGACGTCAGTCTCCGGGCGGACCTACCGTGTCCAGATCCGTTCCCTCACCGAGCTTCAGAACAGTTGCACCTGTCCCGACTATCAGACTAACCTGGTCGGCACCTGCAAGCACATTGAAGGCGTCCTGCTTCACCTCAAAGAGCGGCTGGGCGAGCGCTGGGACGAGCTGGCGGCCCAGAGCCCGCCGGTGACGCAGATCTATTTGCATCACGCTGAGCAGACCACTGTCCGTATCTCGCTGCCCCTGCCAGGGCCGGAAAAGCTGCGCCAAATGCTGAGCCGCTACTTCGACACCGATGGTGTGCTCCAGGGCCCCCTCATCCAGACGCTGCCCGCCTTGCTGGCAGAGATCGAGGCTTTGCCCCGTCGCCAGCGCACCCGCCTGCAAGTGACCGACGGGGTGCGCTCGTATCTTGAGCTGCTCCAGGACATTGAAGCCGTGCAACGTCAGAAGGAATGGTTTCTGGAACAGGTGGACCGGGGCAATCGCTCCCTGAGTGTGCTGTCTACTCGCCTCTACCCCTATCAGGAGACCGGCGCGCTGCACCTGACCTTTGGCCAGCGGGCCATGCTGGCTGACGACATGGGGCTAGGCAAGACGGTCCAGGCTATCGCCGCCTGCTCACTGCTGCACCAATTGCGCGACATCCAGAGGGTACTGATCATCAGCCCGGCCTCCCTCAAACACCAGTGGGCACGTGAGATCCGCCGCTTCACCTCGTTTCCTGTCACTGTCATTGAGGGACGGCTCAAGAAACGCCGCGAGTTGTACAGGCAGCCCACTTTCTTCACCATCGTCAACTATGAGTTGGTGCGGCGCGATCTGGAAGAGTTCGAGCGCCTGCACCCTGATGTTATTATACTCGATGAGGCCCAGCGCATCAAGAACTGGCGTACCAAGACGGCCGATGCCGTCAAGCGGCTGCGCAGCCGCTATGCTTTCGTCCTGACCGGCACCCCTCTGGAAAATCGCCTGGACGAACTGTACAGCATCTTTCAGTTCCTCGACCCGAAAATCCTGGGCCCTTTGTGGCGTTTTAACCAACTCTACTTCCAGGTCGAGCGTCGCCCGTCTGGGTCGTACAAGGTGCTCGGCTACAAGAACCTGGACGAGTTGCGCCACCGCATCGGGCCCCACGTGCTGCGCCGCACCCGCGACGAGGTGTTGCACGACCTGCCGGAACGGATTGACAACAACTTTTTCGTAGAGATGACCGACAGGCAATGGAACGCTTACGAGGGCTTTCAGCAAACCGTAGCCAAGCTGATAGCTACCGCCCGCCGCCGGCCGCTGACTCCCAAGGAGCACAAAGTGTTGCTGGGGGCGCTGGTCAAGATGCGCCTCATCTGCAACGCCCTGGCTCTACACGACCCCGATCTCTCGCCCAAAGAGCGGGAACGTACCGCCCCCAAGCTGCGCGAGTTGAAGCACATCCTCGACGACGAAGTGGCCAACAATGGCCACAAGGCCCTCGTCTTCAGCCAATGGACCGGGATGCTGAACCTGACCGAACCGGTGCTGCGCCGTCTCGGCCTGGGCTACGTCAAGCTGACCGGTGACGTGCCCACCCCCAAGCGCGGCAAGCTCATCGAACGCTTCTTTGAAGATGATGACTGCCGTGTCTTTCTCTCCACCGACGCCGGTGGGGTGGGACTCAATTTGCAGGCAGCCAGCCTGGTGATCAACCTCGACCTGCCCTGGAACCCGGCTGTGTTGGAACAGCGCATTGCCCGCGCCCACCGCCACGGTCAGTCCCGGACCGTCAACGTTATCAACCTCATCGCCCAGGGCACCATCGAAGAGCGTATGCTGGACACTCTGGCGGCCAAGCGCAACGTCTTTGCCGGGGTATTCGGTGGCGAAGAGGCTCCGGCTGAAATCAGCTTCCAGGATACCGGCCAGTCCCTCCTGAAACAGCTCGACGAAATACTCCAGCCGGTCGAGGTCGAGCTGGAGTTGGAGCCTGAAGTCGAAGCAGAAGCTGAGCTGGCCAAAGTCCCCACCTTGCGCGGCTTTGCTGATCTGCTGGTGGGTCGCTTCCCCGGTCGCATTCTGCTGGTGCGGCCTGCGCCTCAACTGCCTGGCGTGGCTGGCGATGGCAACGTCCTGGTGGTGGTTGACCGGGAGCCATCTGAGCTCCGCCATCAGGTTGAGAAGGTACTGGCCGAGTACTTTTCGGCCGAGCTCGCCCCAGGCGGGCCAGCATTGCCCATCCCCGGCTTGCATCTGATGGAGCAGGAGGGCTACCGGGCGTTGGTTGCCCTCACCGGTGGGGCCCTGGAGCAAATCGAGCCCGAAGAGGAAGCGCAAGTTTACCGTGCCCCGGCCATGCCAGCCCCTGCTGGCCCCAGCGGTCGTGAGGAACTGGAGAGGCGGCTGCGCAAGGCCCAGGAGGGCTTTGATTTCGCCGCCAAACGCCTGCAACTGGCCCAGGTCGTATTGCAAGGCGGTTTCCCCGAAGAAATGTTGCGTCCCGTCCGTGAGGCGTTGGGCTGGGGGCTGTCGTCGTTCCTAACCCTGTTCAAAGAACGCGAACCTGGATCTGATCTGCCCGGCGCTCGTGTGATACAGGCCGAGTTAGTGGAGCCCGGCCGCATGCCCGGCGACCTGGCCGCGCAATTGGCTCGCGTGCGTGAGCTGACCGCACCTCTCGCCGAGGACGAGGAACCCGCTCCACCGCCCTCGGTTGAAACAGGCGAGATGCTCATCGCCGCCGTGCAGGACGTCATTGACCTAGGGCGGCAGTTGGCAGCCAAGGTGAGGCTGTAACCTTTGCCAGACTCATTGAAACTTTAGAAGGAAGGTGAAAGTGAGCAACCGAAATGATGAAATTGAACGGATTCAACGAATTCGTGACCAACAGATCAGAGCGCGCGATCCGAGGGCGCGCGCCAGAAAACACCATCAGAGGATCAGCGCACGGTACAAGGAAGAAACCTTCTCGTTTCAGGATCTACTGAGGAGCATACCGACCAAGTAGTGGGGCATGCTCATTGGCGGGATTATTGGGCTTGTTTTTGCGATTGTGCTCAATAAGGTGGTAGAGACAGATGCCTCCTGGATGGAATACGTTTGGTATGTGATCGTCTTGTTCGGTGTCGCGCTTGGGCGTGGGGTCGGCGCGGCAGTGGACTGGAGTGAAGAGGATCACAAAAAGCTGGTCAGGTAGTGTACCCTTTTCCTATCTTTTTTCCTCCGAGTCCTCTGGCTTCATTCTATCACAACTTGCCTCCCTTTGCCCGAAATCTGGCCGACGTTGGGCTGACTATTGGCTGACAGCCCGTCCTCCCTATCTTGACAGAAACCTCACAATAAAAGCAAGGCAACTCAGAACCAAAGTCGCTGAACTTATTGCCAGGCCCAATTTGAAAGAGAGCGGATCGTAGATGAACTCTATTGTGTGCGCACCCTCTTGGAGAAGGACTGCTCTGAAAAGGTAATCGGCTTGATATATCTTGCTCGGTGCTCCATCTACGCTGGCCTGCCAGCCAGGGTAGATGGTGTCCAGCAGAACCAGGAAGCCATCCGCCTCCAGGTTAGCCTCGACGACCACGTGCCCCGGGGAGTAGGAGACGATCTGGGCTGAACCCACCTCTCGCCGGGAGGAAAAGGAAAAGCCCTCCTCGGGCATCTCTTCCAGAAGGACCCGCTGCCGGGGATCAAAGTCCTCGTTGGCCAGTCTCCTGATGATATCCCAATCAGTCGCTCCAGGGGCTGGTTCAGCGCCAGGCACCACCAGGACCCGGGGCAGGAAAGCCTTGTTTTCGTAGATGCTGTAATGCCCGGACTCGTATACTTTTCTAAACTTGGCGTCGCTCAGCTCCAGACGGGTGACAACGTACTTGACGTTCATCAATCCCAGCAACTTTGGATTTGTTGCCCCTCCCTCATTCATGAAGGTCTCGTACCTGAAAGTTATCAGACCTGAGCCCCCGTGGACACTGAAAATCCCATACATGCTCGGCACATCGCCTTTGAGACCCTCGAGTTCGTAGAATGGCAGAAGGTAATCCGTGGCTATCCTGTAGAAACCGGTATCCTTTTCCAAGAAAGTCAAAGTCCCGGGGCGCTTTGTGTAGTAAGACGGCAACTTGAAAGCATTGACGTCCCTGCCAAAGGAAAAGAGATCAACTAAAGCCAGAACCACACAGCCAACCTGGAAAGTGGAAAGGGGTATCTTCTCCCCCAAGTACAGGTAGAGCAGCCCCAGGCTAGCATCAATCATCAACAAGGACCCCAGAAGGAAACAGGCGCTGCGGTCGAGCGATTCGGCCACGAGGCTATTCTTGACATTAGCCAGCAATCCTTCTCTGAAGAAAAATAGGACCACACCTATGAGGGTCACGACCAGAGCGACCGCGGTCAGAGCGGCAAAGAGTCTGGTTAGCCTATCTTTCCTGGATAGGTAGTCAGAGGTGGGAATAACCTGAGACTTTTCCCGCTCGATCAAGCTAACGAATCCGTAGCCCGTGAGAATGGAAAGAGAAAAGGTTGTAAGGAACAACCAGCGGGCGGGCACCCGGAAGAGGTTCAACCCAGGCACGTACTGCAAGAAATGATACAGAGGATTGAAATGGCCGAAAGCCATTCCCAGGGAGATGACCAGTGAGATGGTCAGAAAGGCCACCATCCTGCTCTGCCGCAGCCGTTGCCAGGCCAGGCAGGCCAAAAGCAGAGGGATGATCCCAAGGTAGACGTAGAGTTCGTGGAAGTAGGGATAGCCCCAGTATAGGGCCAATTTCCCCCACAGGTTGGGCAAGAGCAAGGTGAGCAAATGCCAGGGCGGCAGCGAAACAAAGGTAAAGATGTCATAAGACAATCCTGACTGGCGGCTGGATAGCTTTGCCAACTCGATGGTCGGGATAATCTGGATCGCTGCGAGACCGAGCCCAACGATGAGGGCCAGAGCCAGGATGGCCGACCAGGTGAGACAAAGCTTGAGCGGTTCGTGCTCCCGTCGCCGACCAACTGCAATGCGGAAAAGATAGTAGAAGACTAATAGCAACCCTGACAGGAAGATGATCTGAGGGTTAGCGGTCAGGGCCTGAAAGCCTATGGCCAATCCTGTCAGAAAGGCGTACCAGAAACTCTGGCTTTTCACCGCACGGATAAAGAGGAGAAATATCAAGGGCAGCCAAATGCTACCGGTCATCAGGTTCAGATCTATCACCTGGGCGACGAGGAAACCGCCCAGCATAAAGGCCAGAGCGGAAAGAAAAGCGCCTACCCTGCTGCCCACCAGCCAGCGAACGAGACTGTACATAAAGACTCCGGCCAGTCCGAAATGGGTCAAGATGAAAAGGGTCAACGCGTAGTAAGGTGGGATAGGCAGCAGGAAAAAAAAGTTCAGAGGATAAAACATCCCCATTTGGCCCCCAGCCAAATGGGGGTATCCGCAGAAGACATAGGGGTTCCATAGCGGAAGATGGCCTTGCCTTACCATATCTACCGTGAACACCCTGAGGGGATAATGGATGAGCGTGATATCCCAGACCCAGAAGACTTTTTTTGCCAGGGTGGCTTCTATGAAAAAGGCGGAGGGTAGCAAGAACAAAAACAAAAGGGGAACCACATCCCTCGTATCCAAGAATGACCAGGTTCGATGGGGGTTGTCAGACATATCCATAACGTCTTTGTCTCATCATCATCGGTTTGAGGTGAAGCTTTGCTATACAGTTCGACCAGGCCGAGTTTGGAAAAAGTCATCACCGTGACTCATCCAACCGGTGGTCGCAGCCAGTGGCGAACCCTCGATAGTATACATTCAATGAGCCTTGTCGTCAAGTGAACATTCAACCCGTGCGCGGTGTGATGTCCGGGCTGAAAGAGCAAAGCTTTATGCGCTAAAAACCTGGCTCCGAAGGGGTTTTGCCCTCTCATCCTGGAGCTAGAAGCTCCGGGCACGATGGATACGTGAGGCGGAGAAGGGAACGCAAATTGGCTCTTGACTCTGCGCATGATGAAGGGTATAATAACCTAAAGCCACGGCGGCCATTCTTGATTTGCGCGCAGTATGTTAAAGGGGGGAGGGTAGAAATGACCGAAGACACGGCCCTGATCGAAAAACGAGAAGAACTGAAACGCCAACTGGCAGCCGGTGAATACAAAACGCTAGTGGACGTGATGTTGGACGGAACGGGCCGCCTCATCCAAAAGCTCACCCGGAACCCGGAACCACCACCGTTCTGGTATAGCGCGGTGGTGATTGCCTTGGTGACCTTGATGATTAGTTTTTTAACCTCGGTCCTTCTCGGCGAATTCTATCCTCTGAGACGGATAATGATTCTGTTTGAAATTTTGGT
>SOHZ01000432.1 GCA_004377365.1 Anaerolineales bacterium
GGTTTCTGAAACGAAGTCACGTTGTAGTACTAGCACTTGGTGCGAAACACGGAGTAGCGCAACTTGTTGCGCGCCCTATGCATCGCTATCATTGAATAGCGCGACCTGTACCGCAACAGTGGTAAATAAATCTCGCTACTCCGCTGTTCGGCGTTTCGCACCGAAAACTATTCTAGTGGAGGCAAATGATCGTGGATTATATTGAAAAACTCAAGGAGATCGTCGGTGCGGAGAACGTCAGGGATGACCTGGTCGAGCGCCAGGCCTATTCGCGGGATATGTCGGTCCACGTGGGCGTCCCCGATGTCATCGTGTTTGCCAACACGACGGAACAGGTATCAAAGGTCATGACCTTGGCCAATGAGCAGCAGATACCGGTCATCCCCAGGGGCTCGGGAAGCAGCGTGACGGGGGCCGTACTGGCTCCTACAGGGGGCATCGTCCTGGATGTGTCCAGGATGAACCGCATCAAGGAGATCAATCGGGAAGAAAGGTACGCATTGGTGGAGCCCGGCGTGATCCTGAACAACCTGAACGCTGCCCTGGACCCCACCCATTTCTACCCGCCCGACCCCAGCAGCGGGCCTCTGGCCTCCATCGGGGGCACGGTCAGTACCAACGCCAGCGGCGAGCGTGCCGTTAAATACGGCGGCACCAAAGACTGGGTCATGGGTCTGGAGGTGGTGCTGGCCGATGGCCGGGTGCTGAAAACCGGGACGATAGTCCCCAAGAGTTCCTCGGGCTTTGACTTGACCCACCTCTTCATCGGCTCGGAAGGGACGCTAGGTGTGGTCACCGAAGTGACGGTAAAGATTCTACCTACACCCGAGTATACGGCTTTCAGCCAGATCAGATTTACAAATCTGGAGGATGCTGGCAATGCAGTAACGGAGATCCTGACCGGCGGCATTCTCCTCTCAAAGTGCGAGGTCCTGGACTCGGTTTCCCTGGATGTGGTCAAGGAGGTCATGGGACTGGATATCCCGGAAGAGGTCGGCTGCATGCTCTTCATTCAGGTGGATGGCCATAAGGCTGCCGTTCAAGATCAGATGAAGCAGATTGACGAGATAGCCGAGAGACATAACACTCTAGACCTGCAATGGACCGATGACCCCCAGGAAATGACGACTATCTGGGAGGCTCGCGGAGGCCTGGTGGCCGCCCTCTCGAAGGTGGTCAGAGGCGAACGGCTGATACCGTTGGTTGAGGACTTTGGTGTGCCTATCACCAGAATCCCCGATGTCATCAAGGAGGTTCAAAGGATTGGCGAGAAACATGGCTTCCGCATCGCCAGCTTTGGCCACGTGGGGGATGGTAACATCCATGCCGTGCTTCTCCTGGATGCGAGAAAGAAGGAGCATTGGGATAAGGCCAGGGAGATAGCCAAAGACTTTATTGACGTGACCTTGAAGCTGGACGGTACGCTCACTGCCGAGCACGGCACCGGCATGGCCAAGTCGCCCTTTATTGGCCGGGAAATGGGAGAAGTGGGCATAGAAGTCATGCGCGCCGTTAAGAAAGCCCTGGACCCCAACAACATCCTCAATCCTGGCAAGATGGGCCTGGACGACACGGTCAAAGACATCTACGACTACTTTGCTTTCACTGACTTCCTTGAAAGGCCGGATGAGGTCAAAAGCTACGGCACGCCTATTGACAACGAGGTGATGGCCTGCATCCAGTGCGGCTTCTGTCGCCTGGGGTGTCCCATCTTTGCCGAGACCGCTCTGGAGTCACGCAACGCCCGAGGGCACGTCATTCTGGCCCACAATCTGATGACCGGGGCCATCGAGCCTTCTGAGGAGCTGGCGGCCAGCTTTTACCAGTGTACCACCTGCCTGAATTGCAAGGCTACCTGTCCGGCGGGTGTCGTCGTCTCTGACATCGTGGAGGGTGCGCGCCGGCGGCTGGTCGAAGAAGGCTACTTGCCGGACGTTTTCACTCCCATGCTGGAGAGCCTGAAAGCGCAGGGCAATCCTCTCGGTGAACCTCCGGCCAGCCGGACGGAGGTCTACCCGGCCGGTTTCGAGACAAAGGCTGTCTCTCCAGAGCAGGCAGACGTATTACTCTATCTGGGCTGTGTAGGCTCCTACCAGGACTTGTACATCGTGCCCAGCATGATGGAGTTGATGGACAAGGCCGGAGTGAACTATGCCATCCTGGGGGACAAGGAGCACTGCTGTGGCTACATGGCCTACCTGATCGGATCCGATGACGCCTTCGAGGACTGCCTGGAGAAGAACAGTGCCATGTTCTCCAAGATGGGTGTCAAGCAAATCGTCACCACTTGTGCGGGATGCTACAAGACCTTTGCCGAGCTCTATCCCAAGCACTCGGACCCTTCGACTTGGCCCTTCGACAGGCTCAGGACATCGCTCAGGACAAGCTTTGACGTGCCGGTGCTCCACGCCGTGCAGTTCATGGAGCAGTTGATCTCTGAGGGCAAGGTCCAGTTTACGGGTGGATTCCCCAGGAAGGTCATCTACCACGATCCGTGCGACATCGGGCGGCACCTGGGCATCTATGAGCCGCCGCGCAACGTTCTCAAAAGCATCCCCGACCTGGAACTCGTCGAGTTCCCGCAGAATCGCCTGCTGGCCAAGTGCTGTGGTGGGGGCGGGGGCATGAAGGCCTACGACAACGATCTGAGCTTAAAGTTGGCCGAAAACCGCGTGGCCCAGGCCATGGACCTGGGAGCCGAAGTGATCGTCTCGGCCTGCCCTTCCTGCAAAAGCAACTTAAAGTTGGGCGCAGCCAAGGTGGGCAAGGAGAGAAGACAGAGGATACAGGTGATGGACATCACTGAGGTCGTGGCTGCGGCGCTCTAGCTTTACAGGTGCGACGCACTTGGTAAGTGCGTCGCACCTTTCTGGATGGAGGGAAGGACTATGGCGGAGCAAAAACTCAAGCGTAAGAACATCAAGGCGACTGATCACCTCAAGCAGGTGATGGCCGACTACTTCTATTGGATGGATAGGATCTCCACAGGAAAAGAAGAGGGCAAAATAGCCTGGTGCACCAGCGTGGGGCCGGCCGAGTTGCTCAAAGCCTTCGACTTTGAGGTGCATTATCCTGAGAACCATAGTTCCATGCTGGGAGCCACCCGTCTGGCCATGGATTACATTCCGGTGGCCAACGCTATCGGCTACTCGCCTGACATCTGCTCCTACCTGACCAGTGACGTGGGGGCCTATCTTAAGGAGGAGACGCCGCTGTCCAAAGCCTACCCAGGTATCGGAAGCGTCCCCAGGCCCGATATCCTGGCTTACAACACCAACCAATGCCGGGACGTGCAGGAGTGGTTTGAGTTTTATGGGCGAGAGTTCGGCGTGCCAGTGGTAGGCATCACCCCTCCCCGTTCCCTGGTGGAGGTGAGTGAGGCAGACATCACCGACGTAGTGGCCCAGTTGAAGGCCATGATCCCCACTCTGGAAGAAGTGTCTGGGAAAAAGTTCGACATCGTCAAGTTCCGGGAGAGCGTTCGCCTGTCCCGGCAGTGCAGCGAACTCTGGGGAAAAGTCCTGGGGCTGGCCGCACATGTGCCCTCTCCCTGGACCTTCTTCGACGGTACCATCCACATGGGGCCGGCGGTCTGTCTGCGGGGAACTCGGGAGGCCAACGACTATTACAAGATCCTCAAAGCCGAACTGGAGGAGCGCGTGGAAAACGGCGTCGCTGCGGTGGAGGGTGAGCGTTTCCGGCTCTACTGGGAGGGGATGCCCGTATGGGGCAAGCTGCGGGCTCTCTCCGAGCAGTTCTCCGGGTTGCAGGCCTGCGTCGTGGTCTCCACCTATTGTAACAGTTGGATCTTTAGCGCCTTTGACGAAAGCAGGCCCTTCGAGAGCATGGCCCAGGCCTATACCGAGATCTTTATCAACCGGGCCGAGAGCGTCAAGGAGCAGTACATTGAGGATCTGGTGGACGAGTTCAAGGTTGATGGGATCATCTTCCACGATTCCAAGACCTGTCCCAACAACACCAACAGCAGATACGGCATGCCCCAGCGGCTGCAGGAAAGGCCTGGCATCCCGTGCCTGGTCATCAACGGCGACCTGAACGATCTGCGCTGCTATTCGGAGGAGCAGACCAGGACCAACATTGAGGCTTTCATCGAGCAGTTGGAGGAGAGGAAGTAAAGCGCGTCAACTTGTCGGTGCCCAAACGCGCCTTCGGGACGGTGCCCCGGCGGCGCGTTTGTTGTGAAGATGTGATAGCTGGACAACATCTTGACCGCGACACTTTCCCACCGGAGAGCAAAGCCACCTGCATCAATCGCGCAGGTGGCTTTGCTTCGCTGCCCCGAACCTGTCCCTTCAGATTTCACGGATAGGTCTTCAAGATTATGGGCAGATACACGCCGTGAGACATCGCTTCCCCGCTCACCATCCCGATCCTAATAGCGTAGTCTTGACCGATCTCCACCTCCGGTGAGCGGTAGATTTCC
>SOHZ01000559.1 GCA_004377365.1 Anaerolineales bacterium
GACGTGATCCGAGCAGCCGTCATCGGAACAGGGTTCATTGGCCCAGCCCACGTGGAAGCGCTGCGCCGCCTGGGCATCGAGGTGCTGGGCGTCGCTGGGTCCAGCCCTGAGCGAGCCCGTCCCAAGGCCGAGGCGCTCAATATTCCCAAGGTCTACGCGGACTGGCGTGATCTGGTGGCCGATCCTGCGGTCAACATAGTTCACATTACCACCCCCAACCACTTGCACTATCCCCAAGCCAGGGCCGCCATTGAAGCTGGCAAGCACGTCGTGTGCGAGAAACCGCTGGCCATGAATTCCCAGGAGTCCGGCGAGCTTCTGCGCCTGGCAAGCGAGGCAGGGATCGTCCACGCGGTCAACTACAATATCCGCTTCTACCCTATGTGTCAGGAAGCCCATGCCCGGGCAGCGCGCGGTGATCTGGGCGACGTGTACATCATCCGCGGCTCCTACCTGCAGGACTGGCTCTTCTACGACACCGATTGGAACTGGCGGTTAGAGCCTGATCGGGGGGGCAGCCTGCGCGCCGTGGCCGACATCGGCACCCACTGGCTGGATCTGACCAGCTTTATCACCGGGTTGCGTGTCCAGGCCGTCCTGGCTGATTTCCGCACGTTTATCCCCGTCCGCAAGAAGCCAACCAAACCCATTGATACCTTCGCCGGCAAGGAATTGCGGCCGGAGGACTATATCGAGCAGCCCATCCACACCGAGGACTATGCCACAGTGCTCCTGGCCTACGAGAATGGCGCCAGAGGTGTGATGACCGTCTCGCAAGTGTCCGCTGGGCGCAAGAACCGTCTGGCCTTTGAGATTGACGGGTCGAAACTGGCGCTGGCGTGGGATTCGGAGCAGCCCAACGAACTGTGGATCGGCCGCCGTGACGGGCCAAACGAGATGCTGATGAAAGACCCCTCGCTGCTGACCCCGCAGGCACGGGGATTCACTGGCTATCCTGGCGGCCACAATGAAGGTTTCCCCGATACGTTCAAGCAACTCTACCAGGCCGTATATCGTTACATCCGGGCTGGCGATCTTACTGTTCGGCCAGACTTTCCGACGTTTGCTGACGGTCATGAAGAGATTCTGCTCTGCGAGGCCATCGAGCGCAGTGCACAGGAACAGCAATGGGTAGAGATTGATCGCTAATTCCCAGGGAGATTCGCCCTGTAACTATCTCAAGGAAGGATGAATATGAAGATCGGTGTTATGACTGCGGCCTTTCCAGACCTGTCTCTGGAAGAGCTAGCAACGTGGGCCACGGACAGCGGGTTCGAGATGCTAGAGATAGCCTGCTGGCCAGCCGGCGAAGCAAAAGATCGCAAATACGGCGGCGTCGTCCACATTGACGTGGACTCGCTGACGCCAGATGGGGCCTCGAAGATCAATGGTATGCTGGCTGAGAAGGGGTTGGAGATCTCTTCTCTCGGTTACTATCCTAATCCTCTCCATCCCGACCTGGCGCACCGAGAACACGTCATCGCCCACCTGAAGAAGGTCATCGTCGGCGCCGAGATGCTCGGTGTGGACATTGTGGGTACCTTCGTTGGGCGGGCCTGGAACGTTGAGATCACCGGCCGCGAGTGGCAGAAGGACCTGGATTACAATTTTGAGGAGTTTATGAAAGTCTGGCCGGGACTTGTCACGTTCGCGGCTGATCACAACGTCAAGATCGCCATCGAGAACTGCCCTATGCTCTGGGCCGACACTTGGCCGGGGGGAGCCAATCTGGCTTTCTCGCCAGCCCTTCTGCGCCGCATGTTCAAGGCCATACCAGACGAAAACCTTGGCCTCAACTTTGACCCCTCCCATCTAGTCTGGCAAAAAATTGATTACATCCGCCTAATCTACGATTTCGGGGACCGCATCTTCCACGTGCACGCCAAGGATATGGCCATAGACGAGGAGCTGTTCTACCAGGATGGGATCCTGGGCTGTGGCTTCCGTTGGCAGATACCGCGCTTGCCGGGGCAAGGCTTGGTGGACTGGCAAAAGGTCGTTGCGGCTCTCTACGATGTCGGGTACGACTTTGTGCTTAGCATTGAGCATGAGGACCGAAACTGGGAAGGGACAGAAGAACTCGTTAAGCGCGGCTTTCTGGTGGCCAAGAAGACGCTCGAGTTGTACACGGGATAGGGTGACGTCCGGTACGGGCCCGCTCTAGGGTCTGTGCCAGACCCTCACTTGGGAGGCACAATGACACAACAGGCAGTTGTTAGCGGAAAGGAAGGGCCAGCCACGGCCGTGGAAGCAGCGGCAGGTCTTCAAGATGTGTGGTGGCGGCGATTGTTATTTGTCCCCACCATCGGTCTGTTGCTCTTACTTGCTATCGTCCCGCTCACATTCTCCCTTGGTGTAAGCCTGTTTAACTACTCCATCGGAAGCAAACCGATATGGGTAGGGCTGGGCAACTATATCAACATGTTTACCGATCCCCAGTTCTGGCTGGCTACCAAGGTCACTGTGCAATTTACGGTGGCGGCTGTTTCCATTGAAGTGGTGTTGGGCATCCTGCTCGGCTTTGTGATGAACCAGCGCTTCACCGGCATGGGCATCATTCGACTGATCGTCTTCCTGCCGATGATGCTCGCCCCTCTTGTGGTTGGGCTGTTCTGGCGGTTTATGTTTGACCAGACCTTTGGAATCATTGACTATGCGCTGACACAGATCGGTCTACCTACCATCCCCTGGCTGATCCATCCATTCTGGGCTCGGGCCGCGGTCGTGGTCGTAGACGTCTGGCAGTGGACGCCTTTTGTGACCTTGCTGATACTGGCCGGTCTGGGAACGGTGCCAGACGAGCTTCTGGAGGCCGCAACCCTCGATCGCGCTTCGAATTGGATGAAGTTCCGCCAGATCTATTGGCCCTACCTGCGCTTCCCGCTTCTGCTGGCGTTGCTTTTCCGGTCCATTGACACGCTGAAAATGTTCGACTCCCCGTTCATCCTGACGGGCGGTGGTCCGGGGAACTTTACCTCAACGCTCTCGATTCTGGGGTACCGCTACCAGATCATGTTCTTTAGCGTTGGCATGGCGGCGGCAATCTCGTGGGTGGTGGTCATCATCATCACCATCGTAACCAACGTCCTGGTCAGACTGATCACGCCCACCAAGGTCGCACAGGTTCACACCGGTCTATAGCGGAGTCCTGAGCCCTGTCCTGAGCAGGGTCGAAGGGTTGTCGAAGGGAGGTAGTGCAATGAAGGCATTCAAACGGGTGCTGGGCGTCGTCCTCGCGCTGTTCGTGGCGGCTGCGTTCCTTTTCCCGCTGCTATGGGTCGTGCTTTCGTCGTTCAAGACCAAGCTTGAACTGCTGGCCGTCCCGCCGGTGTTTATATTCAAGCCGACGCTTCAAAACTATATCAACACCTTCAATTCGGATTTCCCCATACAGGTCCGTAACAGTCTCATCATCGCCATTAGCTCGACGGTGATCTCGATCACCCTGGGGAGTCTGACGGCCTATGGGTTCTCGCGCTACGCGATCAAGGGTAGCGACTTCTTGCAGTTCTGGATCCTTAGCCTGCGGATGCTGCCGGCGATCGCGGTCCTGGTGCCGTTCTACCTGGTCTTCCGGACGCTCGGGTTGCTCGACAGGCACATCGCGTTGATTCTGGTCTATTGCCTGTTCAACATCTCGTTTGCGGTGTGGGTGTTAAAGGGCTTCTTCGACGAGATACCCCTTGAGTTGGAAGAGGCGGCCATGCTCGACGGTTACTCACCGCCACAAGTGTTCCTCCGGGTGGCGCTGCCTCTAGCCCGCTCCGGCCTGGCCACGACTGCAGTCTTTTGCCTCATCCAGTCGTTGAATGAGTTTCTGCTCGCTGTGTCATTGACCACACGGGTCGCAGAGACGGCCCCGGTGGGCCTGTCGAAGGTGCAGACGTTGATGGGCGTGGACTGGGGGCTTCTGTCGGCTGCGTCCGTACTCTTTATGCTACCCGTTGTCATCTTTACCATCCTCGTCCGCAACGAGCTCGTTCGGGGTATGAGCTTCGGACGTATGAAGTGAATTATAGTTGGGAGGATTCCTGTGGCACGTCTTGAGCTGGAGCAACTGGACTGTTGGTATGGCAAGACCCACGCCGTGGATCACATTGATCTGGTGGTAGAGGATGGGGAGTTGTGTGTGCTGCTGGGGCCTTCCGGTTGTGGGAAAACCTCGACCTTGCGGATGATTGCCGGATTCGTTCGACCCGCCGCCGGGGAAATCCACCTGGACGGCCAGTCTATCAGCCACCTGTACCCTGGAGATCGTAACATCGCGATGGTCTTTCAGAGTTACGCGCTCTATCCCCACAAGACAGCCCGTGAGCACTTTGTCTTTCCTCTCATCCCCGCCAAGATGCCCAGGAGTGAGCTCGAGCAGCGGGTGAAAGAGATGGCTGACTTTCTCGACATGCATGATCTTATGGATCGCTACCCCAGTGAGTTGAGCTCCGGCCAGCAGCAGCGCGTGGCGATCGGCCGGGCGCTGATCCGGCGGCCTCAGTTGTTCCTGTTGGATGAGCCGCTGAACAACCTGGACGAACGCCTCCGTGCGGAAACGCGTGCCAACCTGCGCCGGCTGCAGCAAGACCTGCAGATCACAACCGTCTACGTCACCCACGACCAGGTAGAGGCCCAGGCATTGGGCGATAAGATTGTGGTGATGGACATTGGACATATTCGACAGGTGGGATCGCCACAGGAGGTCTACCGGCATCCCGCTGACCTGTTCGTGGCCGGTTTCATCGGTACACCACCTATGAACTTTATCGAGTGTCGGCTGGAGCGCGGGGAAGCGCAGGCCGTTCTGCGGAACACTCACTTCTCTCTGCCCATACGAGAAGGCCTCGCGGCCCGGACGGAATCGCTGCCCGAGGGCAAGGAATTGGTCTTGGGCGTGCGACCGGAGCATATTCGTGTCACATCCCAGTCAGAAGAGGACGCCATTCCGGCAGAGGTCTACGTGTTGGAGCCTCACAGCAACGAGCTTGTCCTGGACCTGAAGATGGGTGATATGATCATCAAAGCCAGGGACGACAAGAAGGAGCTGGGCTTCAAGCCTGAGGTCGGTCAGAGAGTATGGATAAAGTTCCTGCAGAATGCAGTGCATCTGTTCGACAAGGAAACGGAAAAGCGGCTGACTTAGGAACATGCCGCTTCGCCCACTTCAAGCTCCCGAGTCGGAAGGTTTGAGAACCATCGGAGGAGAATGTGGCAGAGGTCAAGGTTGAGAACGTCTCGGTGCGGTTTGGCCGCAACGTAGTGCTGAAAGATGCCAGTTTCCAGGTAGCGGATGGAGAACTATACGTCTTCGTGGGACCGTCTGGATGCGGGAAGACCATATTGCTCAGGACTGTGGCTGGCCTGACCCAGCCACTGGAGGGCCACGTCTACTTTGACGGCAAGCCGGTGGACAACGTAGCGCCCAGCAATCGCGACGTGGCGATGTGCTTCCAGACCTATGCTCTGTATCCCTACATGACCGTGCGACAGAACTGGGAGTTCCCGTTGCGGGCGGTCAACCTCGCGGATGAGGAGATTCAGCAGCGGGTGGAGCAGGTCATGGCATTGACGCACATGGGACCGCTCATGGATCGTTACCCCAGGGAACTCTCAGGTGGGCAGCAGCAACGCGTGGCCCTGGGTCGGGCGCTGGTGCGCCGCCCCCGTGTCTTTCTGCTCGACGAGCCGTTCGGCAACCTGGACGCCAAGCTGCGCGTCGAGTTGCGGGCCAGGGTGAAGAGGATGCAAATGGACCTGGGCATTACCACCTTGCACGTCACGCACGACCAGATCGAGGCCCAGGCGACGGGGGACAAAATCGTCGTGATGGACATGGGCACCATCCAGCAGGTGGGCACGCCGGAGGAGATCTACGAGCAGCCGGTCAATACGTTCGTTGCTGGTTTCATAGGCACGCCCCGGATAAACCTCATCCCTTGTGAACTCGAGCGGGATGAGGGGCAGCTTTTCTTCGTCCATCCTGCCTTTACCCTACCTGTACCCTCAGACCGTGTGGCGGCCATCGAAGCAGGCACAACCGGAAACGGTGTTGTCCTGGGTATCCGCCCGGAGAATGTGTCCATCACCGCGTCGCTGGTCTCTGGCTCGGTTCCAGCCGAGGTCTATGTGCTGGAGCCGCAGAGCGACGAACTCATCGTGGATCTGGTCGTCGGCGACATGACCCTGAAATCCCGTTCCGGCCGGGATGAAATCGGGTTCGAGCCTCAACTCAACCAGACGGTTTACGCCAGGTTCGACAGCGACTTTGTCCACGTCTTTGACGGCGAGTCTCAGCGACGAATTGCCTGAGATTTTGCCCTGTTCAGTCCAGCGGTTCGGGAGGACAGAGCGGTGTCTGCCCTGCCCTGGTAGGTGCAGAAAGGAGGGATGCTTATCGCCAACAAATGAGTCGCTCGATTAGCAAGGCCAAAGAGGCCACGTTTCTGAACCCACATTTTGAGCAAACAAGGAGGAGTTCGAAATGCATACCAAAAAAGTAGTTGTGTTCTCAGCCTTTGTTGTGGTGGCCCTCCTATTCAGCTTCATGGCTAGTTGCGGCCCCGCCCCGACTCCAGAGGTGATCAAAGAGACGGTGGTGGTTGAAAAAGAGGTCGAGGTCACCAAGGTCGTGGAGAAAGAGGTCGAGGTCACCAAGGTCGTCGAGGTCGAGGTGACGCCTGAGCCGGTTGAGGAGCCGATCACGCTTCGTATCCTGAGCCTGGCCTGGCCACAGACGCCGGTGGAGCAAGAGTTCGCCAACGAGTACTTTACCCCTGAGACGGGCATCAAGGTGGAAATCACCGGCCCGCCTTATGAGTTCGTCGAGTCAAAAGTGCGCGAGATCTGCGCCTCGCAGAGCTCGGAGTACGACCTCTTCGAGTACGACAGCCAGTGGTACGGCGGCGCGGTCATGAACGGCTGCTTCGAACCGCTGGATGCCTACTTTGAAAAGGAAGGGCTTGACTACAACTCCCTGTTCGTCCAGCCGTATGCCACCTACAACGGTCGCTGGCCGATTCCCAATAGTGTGCTAACTGGTGATCTGGATTGGCAGGACTACACCGACGTGCCGCTCTACTTCATCCCCTGGACCATCGGCACGATGATCTTGAGCTACCAACCAGGGCTGTTCGTCGAGGCCGGTATCGTGGACGCGGACGGGAACGCCAAGCCGCCGGACACCTGGGAGGAATTCATGGACGCCGCCAAAAAGCTGACCGTGGACGTTGATGGCGACGGCAAGATTGACCGCTACGGCCTGGGTTGGTACGCTTGCCGCATCAGCGACGGCGTCACCCAGCAGTGGCTGCCCTTCCACGTCTCTTACGGCGCTGCCTTCTGGGACGAGGAGAACTGGCAGGCCGAAGGCATCATCAACTCGCCCGAGGCTGTCGAGGGCTGCGAGATGTTCAAGAGCTTCTACGACGAGGGCGTGGTGGATCCCGCCACGGCCACCTGGTTCGTGAGCGAGATCCTCGGTGCTGCCTTCACCGACAAGTTCGCCATGTCCTTCACCTGGGTCAGCTTTGCTGGCGCCTACGACGACCCCGCGGTCTCCGAAACCGCCGGCAAGTGGGCCTACGCTCCCTTCCCCGGCTACGAGTTGCCTGATGGCACTCTTGTGCGCGCTGCCACTTACGGCTCCCAGGGCATGGGCATGAGCGCCTTCTCGGAGCAGAAGGAGGCCGCCTGGGAGTACATGAAGTGGTACATGTCCGAGGACATCCAGAAGATGCTAGTGGATGATGGGCGGGCCGGATTCGCCTCCGCCCGCGTGGACCTGTTGGACTATCAGATGGTGCCCGGCACCGCCAAGTGGGCCTCGCTGACCAGTATCACGGAGCGCTACGGCTTCGACGTTTGGACGTACCCCGAGTACGCCCAGTTGCTCGATATCCAGCAGAACTATATGAACCTGGCCTACATCGGGCAGACAAGCTGTAAGGATGCTCTGGACCAGATCGCGACGCTGCAGCAGCGCATCCTGGACACCAGCCCCAACAACCCCAAGAACCAATAGCCTCTGACCCGTTCATGTAGACAGCAGGTAGACAGGGGCTAGCCCCTGTCTACCTGCCTCCCCAGTTACCCATTTATGCTCGGGCTGGATGACAATCCAGCCCGTCTCCCGGATTGTCATCCGGGGGGAGCAAAAAAGGAAAACTCCCATAGGATCCAGTTGTGAAAGGAGATATGGAATGGCCAATAAGGGTAAGGTCAAGGTTGGAATCATTGGCTCACAGTTCGAGGCGGATATCCACGCCGCATCGTTTCAGATCATGCCAGAGGAGGCCAAGGTCGTCGCCGTCGCTTCCCCGACGCCAGGCCATCCTGAAGAGCTGGCCAAGCGATATGGCATCCCGCGTGTCTTCCACGATTATCGAGAGATGCTAAAAGAAAAAGACATCGAGATGGTCACTATCGCTGCCCCCAACTACCTGCACGCCCAGATGACCAAGGACATCGCTATGGCGGGCAAGCACGTGGTGTGCGAGAAACCGCTGTGCATGACCCTGGAAGAAGCGGACGAGATGATTGAGGTCTGCAAGAAGCAGGGTGTGCTGTTTATGTACGCCGAGGAGTTGTTCTTTACTCCCAAGTACGTCAAGGCCAAGGAGATGGCCGGCCAGGGTGCGTTTGGCAAAGTGTACATGGTGAAGCAGAGCGAGAAGCACTTTGGCCCGCATGCTGAATGGTTCTGGGACGTGGAGCGTTCCGGTGGCGGCGTCTTTATGGACATGGGCTGCCACGGCATCGCTTTCTGCTACTGGTTCCTGGATCGCCCGGCTATCAAGTCCGTCCTGTGCCAGATGGGCACCTACGTGCACGGCGAGATCACCAAGGGCGAGGACAACAGCATCTGCATCATCGAGTTCGAGAACGGCGCGCTCGGCTTGGTCGAGGATAGCTGGGCGCGGCACGGTGGCATGGACGATCGCATCGAGGTCTACGGTGAGGGTGGTGTAACCTATGCCAACCTGCACATGGGCAACGCCCTGCCGACGTTCAGCGAGCACGGCTACGGTTACGCCGTGGAGAAAGCCCCCTCTACCAAAGGCTGGACCTACCCGGTCTTTGAGGAACTGTGGAACTATGGCTTCCCACAAGAGATGCATCACTTTGCACGCTGCGTGCGGGGTAAAGAGGAGCCCATCGCGACCGGCGAGGACGGTCGAGTGGTACAGGAGGTTCTCTACGCTGGCTACGAGTCGGCGCGCACCGGCCGCAAAGTAGAACTGCCTTTCCGCCCTAAGGGTGTGAAGAAGCCCATTGATCTGTGGTTCGGCGCGCACGAAGGCTGATTCATGCTCAATACCCTGATCGTGCTGAGTCAGCACGACATCGAGGCCATCCATCACACCTCGCTGACAATTCTCCGCGATTTAGGCGTGAGTCTACCCAGCCAGGAGGTGTTGGGCGCCCTGGTCGAGGCTGGCGCTGACGTGGACTTGGACCACAAAGTCGCCCGTATCCCGGAGCGGTTGGTAGTTGAAGCCATCGAACGGGCAGGTAAGCGATACATCCTCTACGGTCGTGACCCCGATCGAACCGCCTGCTTTGGATACGGCGATTTCGTCTTGGTCTCCAGCCCAGGCCAGTTTGCCTGGGTGGACGAGGATGGCAACCAGCGGCGATCGCCTACCCAGGAGGATGCACGCGCCGGTATTCGCGCCAGCGATGCGCTGGAACACATTGACATCGCCGGCGCGATGGGCATGGCCCTGGACATCCCCGCTGAATACCGTGACGTATGGATGGCGGCCGAGTCGGTCAAGGGCTCGACCAAGCCCACTCACGTGTGGGTGGCGAACGGCAGAACACTGGAGTACATCCTGCGCATCTACGAGACGGTGACCGGCGGCCGCGAGGCCCACCGTCAACGTCCGATGATCGCCGCCTTCGTTGAGCCCATCAGCCCGCTCTGCTTCTCGGAAACCGGCCTGGAGATCCTTAGCACCTGCGCCCGCTATGGTCTACCTGTGGGCTTTGGGCCGATGGTCCAGGCCGGGGCTACCGGCCCGGCAACTTTGGCCGGTACGCTGGCGCTGGAGAACGCCGAGATACTGGCCGGGATCGTCCTGGCCCAGACCTTTGGGCCGGGTGTGCCCGTGTGCTACGGCGGCATACCGCACATCATGGATATGCGCTCCTCGCAGATCAGCTTTGGCTCGCCGGAGCAAGGGCTCATGGCCATCGCCATGACGCAAATGGCCCGGCACTATGGTCTGCCGGTGTACATCAACGTCGGCCTTTCGGATAGCAAGCGGGTAGACGCCCAGTCTGGCCTGGAGCGGGGGATGACGTTACTGATGGGTGCACTGGCCGGGGCCGACACCTTCGGACACATGGGCATTTTGGGCGCCGACCAGGCAGGCAGCCTGGAGCAACTCATCGTGGACAACGAGATGGCGGCCTACGTCAAGCGTGTTCTGCGTGGCTTTTCGGTGGACGAGGACACTCTGGCTCTGGACGTGATCCGCAAAGTAGGCATCGGCGGCAACTTTCTGGGCGAAGCACACACCCGTCAGCACTTCCGCCAGGAACTGTGGCTCCCTTCGGCTTCGCCCTTCGATTTCACCCTTCGACGCCGCTCAGGGCAGGCTCAGGACAAGCTCAGGGCAGGCCCCATCGCCTTCGACCGGCGGCGCTGGGAGGAATGGTGGGCCGACGGGGCGCGGACGATGGCCGATTGGGCCCGCGAGCGCAAGGTTCAGGTTCTGGCTGAACACCATCCCCCGCCCCCAGAGCCTGAGCTGGCCCGCGAGATTGACGACATCGTCGCCGCCGCCCGGCGTGACTTGCTGAAGTAGTCGCCTGATGAAGTGAGGATAGGCAATGAAACCACCCACCGTTTTCCTGGCCGAGATGACCAACCGCGAGGTCGAAGAGTTCTTGAAAGATCACGATACGGTGATGATCCCCACTGGCTCCACTGAGCAGCACGGCCCTCAGCCTGAGCTGGCCCGCGAGATTGACGGCATCGTCGCCGCCGCCCGGCGTGACTTGCTGAAGTAGTCGCCTGATGAAGTGAGGATAGGCAATGAAACCACCCACCGTTTTCCTGGCCGAGATGACCAACCGCGAGGTCGAAGAGTTCTTGAAAGATCACGATACGGTGATGATCCCCACTGGCTCCACTGAGCAGCACGGCCCTCACTCCCCAGTAGGCACCGACGTTCTGATCCCAACCGAGATTGCCCGCCGGGTTGCGCCTCGAGTCGGCGCTGTAGTCGCCCCGCCCGTCAGCTACGGGCTTTCATACCCGCACAGGGGGTTTACGAGCGCGTTCGATCTCAGCATAGACACGTTTATCAACATGGTGGCCGACCTGTGCGAGTGCTTTGCCCGGGCCGGATTTCGGCGCATCATCTTCCTCAATGGTCACTTTGACAACACGTTCGCCATCGCCTACGGCTGCGCCAAGGCTGCCGACGAGCTGCCACAGGGCACGCGCGCCTTTCCTGTTAACTACTGGGATGGGTTGCCTCCGGAGCGGGCAGCGGCCTACGTTGGTCCAGACAAGGGAATGCACGCCAACGAGGGCGAAGTCTCGGTGGTACTGGCCATCAACCCGAACCTGGTGGATATGGACTATGCCAATACCGAGTTCCCTGATTTCCCACCGACCAAGACCGGTTCCGGTGCCGTGCACACCGCTTTCTTCTTGACAGCGCCAGGCACGGTCTGGCGTATTACCGAAAGCGGCACCTGGGGCGATGCCACTCAAGCCACCGCTGAGAAGGGAGAGCAGTTCTTGCAGTGGGCGGTCGAGGCTGTGCTGGACCTACTAGACGACATCGAAATCACGTTCGAGAAGCTGCCGATCCGGTAATCGAGGGGGTTTCCACTATGGCTCAACCTGTCCATTTCATCGGCGTGGACCTGGGAGGGACGACGGTCACTGCGGCTGCCGTCAACGTCATCTCGGGTCAGGTTGTGGGACGGCATCAGATCCCCACGTTAGCCAAAGAGGGCCACGATGCCGTTATGGCACGCATGGCGGGCTTGATCCACACGGTCATATCCGACGCTGGCCTGAGCCAGGCGGATGTCGGCGGAATTGGCATCGGCGCACCAGGTATGCTGGACCTGGAACGGGGCCTGACCCTCTTTCTACCCAACTTGCCTGGCGCCTGGCGTAATGTCCCCCTGAAAGCGACCATCGAGGCAAAAGTTGGCCTGCCGGTCTACCTGCTCAACGACGTGCGCTCCTTCACGCTGGGCGAAAAGACTTTTGGTGCCGGGCGTGATGTGGATACGATGGCCTGTCTGGCCATCGGCACGGGCATCGGCGGGGGCCTGGTTATCAACGGGCAACTGCACCTGGGCATCGGCGGGACGGCAGGGGAGGTGGGGCATCAGATTATTGATCCCTACGGTCCGCCCTGTGGATGCGGTAGTCGGGGCTGTCTGGAGGCTTTCGCCAGTGGGCCGGCCATCACCGCTATGGCCCTCAAAGCCATCACGCAGGGTCTCACTACCAGCATTGGTGAGATCGTTTCCTATGACCTGAACAAAGTCACACCGGAGGTCGTCTACCAGGCTGCCCAGGCTGGCGATCCTATCGCCAGGGACATCTACGAGCGTGCCGGTTTCTACATTGGTATCGGCGTAGCTAACCTGATTACCATCCTCAGCCCGCAGATGGTGGTCATCGGTGGCGGGGTAGCCAAGGCTGGAGATCTCCTCTTCGATCCCATCCGGCGCGCAGCGCGTGAGCGCGTTCATGTGACCCCTATTGAGAAGGTGCAGATTGTGCCGGCGCAACTGGGTACGGATGCCGGCTTGATCGGCGTTGCGGTGTGGGCATCCCTTCGACTCCGCTCAGGACAGGCCCTTCGGTTTGGAGATTAGAGATTGGAAGTTGGGGGTTGGAAAAGGCTTGGATCACCGCGAGCGTGTGTTGACGGCTGTCAATCACCAAGAGCCGGACCGGGTGCCCACCGCGCTATGGGGTAGTGCTTACGGCATCACCGATCCACTCTACCTTGAACTGCTAGAGTACCTGAACGTGGGTCAGCCTGTGCCACCGTTTCGCACCAGGCGTGGTCACACGGTCAACTACTACGATGACCGGGTGCTTGAGGCGCTGGACACCGACGTGCGCTACGTTTGGTTGGGCTTTACCGACCTCGGCGGCCCACCGGCTGGGGGTGGCCTCGATGCCTGGGGAGTCGGCTGGGAGCAGAGGGGCATCTACCTGACGGCGACGCAACATCCCCTCGAAGAGGCTACGGTGGATGACCTGGATGATTATCCCTGGCCAGACGTCGAGCCGTTCATCCATCGTGACCAGTTGCGTCAGCGTGCGCGGTACTTGAAGGAGCAGACGGACTATGCCATAGTCGGGCGTGCCGTTGACTCTTTCGGGCTGCTAGAACGGGCCAGCCTGTTACGCCGCATGGACCAGTTTATGATGGACCTGGGGTTGAACGAGGAGTTTGCGACGACGCTGATCGGCAAGATTGCGGACGTGTTTTATCGGTTGTTGGAGATATATCTGGACACGGCCGGCCCGTACCTGGACATCATCGAGTTGCCTGGTGACGACTATGCTGCTCAGAGCCCGCTCATCTCCCCCCGCATGTTCGACCGCTTTTTTCAAGCCCTGTGGCGCAGGCTGATTGATCTGATCAGAGAAGCCGCGCCCCACTGCAAGGTGCTATTCCACTCTGACGGCCGGATGGAGCCTTTCCTGAGCCGGTTGATTGACCTGGGCGTGGATGTATTCCACTGTCTTGAACCTCTGCCTGGCGTGGACATGGCCCAAGTGAAGCGTGATTACGGCGATCAACTGTGCTTCTGGGGAGGCATAGACATCAAGCAGGCGCTGCAAGGGGACGTGGCAGGCGTAGAAGCGGAGGTGAAAGAGCGCATCAGTGTGTTGGGGCCAGGCGGGGGCTATGTGCTGGCACCGGCCAACCATCTGCAGCCTGACGTCCTCCCGGAGAATGTCGTCGCTCTGTTCCAGACCGCCCGAAAGTATGGAGGATACCCGCTTTACAGCGGGGCCGGGTGAACTGGCCGACTCGTTAGCTCGACATGTTAAATTGGGGGTAAAAACCCAACCGCGTTGAACGGGTTTGAACTCCAAGCCCCTCTACCTTTTGGAAGCAAAACGCCAACCCTGAGTGCGCATGTGCCAAACTCTGTGGATGAGTAATCATCCCAAGAGAGTGCCTATGACAAAGGCTCGTGTACTGAGGAGCCCCCATGATAGGGAAACCATCTAAACAGGTAACTGATGACTGAAAAGATTCAAGAAGGCTTACAAACCGAAAACCTGATGACGCATATGCGCGTTTTGTGTAAGGAGATCGGGCCGCGTCCTCCTACCTCTGCGCAAGAACGTCAAGCTGCCGAGTACGTCGAAAAAACGTTAAAGACCTTGGGGTACCAGAATATTCGAGAACAACATTTTAAGAGCCAAAATTCGTTCGGCTGGGTAGTCATTCCCGCCTCCTTAGCGGCTGTGTTGGGTATGCCGATTGCTGCATTAGGTGGGCGATTGGGGAAAGCAATCGGGAGTCTATTGCTCTTGGGGGGTGCGCACACTCTTAAGGAGCTTGGCCGTGCCCGTCCGCCTTTTTTCCAACGTCTCATTGCTCGTAGAACCAGTCAGAACTTGATTGTGGAAATTCCACCAACCGGCAAGATCGAACGACAGGTTTTCCTCATCGGTCATCTGGATACCCAACGGCAACGCTTTATCACGCCGCCGCCTCGTCCCGAGTTGATGAAGCCAATTTCTACTGCTGCTCTCCTTTTGGCAACGCTGGGCGGCATATCGCTGCTGACCGATGTACTTTTCAAACGCAAAGGTGTTGCCCGTTGGCAATGGTTGACTGGTCTACCTCTGTCAGCCGGCCTGTTGAGCTTTTTGTTTGATGAAACGCAACCACACATCGAGGGTGCAAACGACAACGCGACAGCCGTAGCCATTCTGCTAAGTATTGCGGAGGCACTGAAGGCTGCTCCTCTAAAGCACACCCAAGTGACACTGCTGTTTACGGGCTGTGAAGAGGCTGTCTGCGTGGGTATGGAAAGCTACCTACAACATTTTGCACCTCCTCAAGACAGCACCTACTGGATCGACCTGGAAATGGTGGGGACAGGAAATCTGTGTTACGTGACCCAACACGGCCTCACCTATGTGACCGAATACTACCCTGATCCTGAGATGGTCAAGTTAGCTGCGCAGACTGCGCTCAAACACCCAGAACTTGGCGTGACTGGGAAGGATATGTTGATATTGGAGGAAGTCTCCAATCTTTGTAACCACGGTTACAAGGCGATATGCATAGCTGGATATGACAAAGGGGGATGGCTGCCTAACTGGCATCGGCTATCTGACAATTTGGAGAACATTGAGCCAGATACTCTGAGCCGGGCCGCACGTTACACATGGGCCTTGCTTCAGGAATTAGACAATTTGGGCGGGCAGCTTACCCCGCAACCGTTGGGCGGCACGCCGGATAGCCGTAGCTGATTTACAGCAGGAGGTGATAGGATGCCTATCGTTCATGTAAATGTCTGGGAAGGTTTTGGACAGAAAAATGCAAAGACCGTAATTCAAGGTATCACCAAGGTCTTTGTAGACTTGGGTATTCCTAAGCATGCCGTGGAAGTGGTCGTGCATGAAATCCCCAAATCGCATTGGGGAGTTGCTGGGGAGCCTGCTTCAGAAAGGCTCAAAGATGAATCGCCACCCAAGTAGAATGATGCTACAATTGGGCTTATAGAGTTGAAAGAGGACAGCAATTTTCGGAAAGAAGGGTAGTACTACAACCGTACTTCCGTCGAAATGTCATTCTGAGCGACCGAAGGGAGCGAAG
>SOHZ01000415.1 GCA_004377365.1 Anaerolineales bacterium
CTCTATGATTTCAATGCCGACATCACTATCGAACCGCCGCCAGGGGTAGAATAGTTGACGGTGCACATTGCAACGGGAGCCGGTCCGCTTTGAAAGCGATGGCTTGACCCTGGCCGGGCATCTGTATCTGCCAGCGGGTCAGCCTCCTTGTCCGGTGGTGATTATCTGCCACGGGCTCATCAGTTGCAAGGAGAACCACGCCGAGTTCGCCTGTTTCTTGCAGGAGCGTGGCCTTGCCGCTTTGGCCTTCGACTTCCGGGGGCATGGGGAGAGCCAAGGCTGCCTGGATGCCAGGGTTCTCCACGACATCAGCGCGGCCATCGCCTACCTGTGTGGGCGGCCGGAGGTGGACGCCGAGCGGCTGGCCATCCGCGGCTCCAGCATGGGGGGTCACTACGCCCTACACGCTGGAGCCGCCTACCCGGCCCTCAAGGCGGTGGTGGCCATCTGCCCCAGCTCTGAGGCCAATCTGAAGCGAGGCATCTTTAACGTTGAATTCTGGCAATCGCTCTCCGGCGTCGAGGGGGCCAAGCTGCGCCTGGCCCTGCCCGATTACCTGAGCTACCTGCGCCAGCATAATATCTTTGCCGCTGTGTCCAAGATCAGCCCCAGAGCCCTGTTCCTCACCCACTGCCAGGACGACGAGATCATCCCCTACCAGAACAGCCAGCGCCTGTACGAACTGGCTGGCCAGCCCAAGAAGCTCCTGCTGCTGGAGGGAGGTGACCACAGGACGGCCCAACACGACCCCTCCGTGCATGAGGCCACGGTAGACTGGTTGAGGGAGCAATTGAGATGAAGATTGACTGACTACGCCAAATGTCAAGGAGGATCCCATGAAACTGATTGACCTAACCATCCCCATCGGTATCGCCACGCCACCTTGGCCCACCTACGAGCCGCTACAGATGAAATACTTCAAACGCCTGGCTCCTAACGGGGCCAACGGCCAGGTGCTCACCCACTCCAACCACGTGGGCACCCACCTGGACGGTGAGATCCACTTCTATACTCCCGGCAAGGACATCGCCAGCCTGGACATGGACTTTCTGTGTGGTCCCGGCGCGGTGGTGGACCTCTCGGACGCCGTAGGCGACTATGACATCTACACCTCGGAGATGGTGGAGGAGCGGGTGGAGATCAAGGAAAGCGACATCCTGATCATCCACACCGGCTACCACCGCTACGGTTGGGACCAGCCCACGGCCGACGAGATCCGCTACATGGTCAAGCACCCAGGGCCCGACCGTGAGTTCGGCGTCTGGTGCCGCGAGAAAAAGATCAAATGGCTCGGCGTGGACTGCGGTTCAGCCGACCATCCCATGAATACCATTATCCGCGACTGGATGCCCCGCCAGGCCAAAGAAGCCGACGCTCACTTCCGCAAGAAATACGGCCAGCCACTGGCCGAGCGATTTGATGATAGCAAGTACCAACTGATGCACATTGAGCTCTTCCCCTACGGCATCATTCACGCCGAGTGTGTTGGTGGGGACATTGACCTGCTCCTGAACGAGCGTTGCACCATTGGCTGCTTCCCCTGGCGCTTCGTGGACGGCGAGTCCAGCATCGGTCGCATCGTAGCCTTCGTCGAAGACGACCGCTACGAGGAGCTGATGGCCAAGAAGGCCAGGTGCCAGTTGACGCGCTTCGGGGACGTGACTGGAGTGTGCAAACAGGTTTAAGAGATAAAGGAGTCGAGTCTGATGAACGCAATCCGCATTCTGACCAGACCAGAGACGAACGGCGAACTGGTTCTCAAAAATTTGCCCGTGAAGAAGGATCAGCTCCTAGAGGTGATCATCTTGACGCAAGAAAGGCCTGAAGAAGATGAGCTGATTCTCTCGGTGCTCCAGCATGATCCTGGGTATGCATTTCTGCGTGACTCTGCAGAAGACCTCTATACCGAGGCAGATGTGAAAGAGACATTTTGATGCTTGAACGTGGCGATATCGTGCTAGCACGCTTTCCCTTCACCGATCGGACAGGCACCAAGGTCCGCCCAGTGTTGATCCTAGCGGAAGTTCCCGGCCCGCATCGAGACTTTCTGGTGATGTTCATCTCATCGCAACTGAAACAGGCCCTTGCTGGGATCAATGTGATTCTGGACACGGCCCATCCAGCTTTCCTACGCACAGGTCTGAAAACGGCCTCGGTGTTCAAGGTCGCCAAAGTGGCTTCCCTGTCCGAGTCGTTGATCGTGGGACCTATCGGACAGCTCGACGATGAGATGTTCCAGGTATTAATCGGGCGGCTTGTGCATTTGCTGCAAACTGGTCAGTTGCCCACCGCCGACTGAAGGTGACAGGAATGTGGCAAATCACCGATAACCTGTATGTCGGACGCTACCGCGATACAGTCAATCTGACACTGCTGCAAGCCCACAACATTGATGCGATGCTGCAATTGGCGGAACGAATCGAGCAGCCTGGCATCGAGGTGCTGTACCTTGACGTAGAAGACGGAGAACCATTGCCACTCGAGAAGTTGCGTCAAGGAGTATCCTTTGTGCGAGATCAATTGGCTGCTGGTCGCCGCGTCCTGATCGCCTGTGGTGCCGGAATCAGCCGCTCGGTCACTTTTGCCATTGCTGTCCTGCACGAGGAGGAAGGCATTTCTTTACTGGACGCCTACTATGACATCCACAGCATACACCCCGATGCATTGCCCCATTACGAGTTGTGGTACTCGCTTCGTGAGTACTATCATGAGAATGTGCCGTTTGAAAGACTGTGGAATGCGCGCTGAAAAAAGCGCAAGGGGGTAGAGCGATGCAACTACTTGAGTTCGAGGTACATGGGTTCAAAAGTCTGTATGATTGCAAGCTGACCGATCTCCAATCCATCAACGTCTTCCACGGTGAGAACAACGTGGGCAAGTCCAACCTGCTGGAGGCGATGGAGCTGTTTTTCCGAGTACTTTCCTTGTTTGATGAACAAGGTGTGTCTTCTCCTCACAGCTTCAGCGGCTCCGCTTTCCAGACACACTTTGGGCTGGTAGAGGATATTTTCTCGTGGGATGGTGATCGGATCATCACGCTGCGGAGCCGTATGCTCCTCTCCGACTTGGATTTCCATCGAGTACACCCTGAACAGGGTACTCACCGTATTTCTCAACTGGAGATCGTTCTACGGATCGCTCAAAGGAGGGGTGCGGTAGAAGTTCGCCTGACCGAGCTCAAAACCGAAGAAGGGTCGGTGCTCTCCAAGAAAAATGGATACAAACGTGAGCCCGCTGAAGCTCTCATGCGAGAGTTTCTCTCCAAATTTGGCTTCTACCGCATCCGCTTTGATAGGCGCTTAACTACCGAGAGTGCACCGACTGGCGGACGGCCTGATGAAATAGCACCACTGGACCCCTCGGGCAGCAACCTCAAAGAGCGCCTCTTTTGGGCTTCGGTCAGCGACGATCCTCTGGAACGAAAAGTCTTTCGACAAGTTCTACTCCCTATGTTCGCCAACCCGCCGCTGTCGCTCGGCACACTCCAGCCGGTGGCCCGTCCTGGCGCACCCTTTGACCTGCAATTCGAAGCGCCCGACCGTAGCATTCCCATTGACCAGCTTGGTAGCGGCATCCAGCAACTGGCTCTGCTGGGTGGGATGATCGCTCTGAGCCAATGCTGGATCGTAGCCATCGAGGAACCAGAGATCAACCTATCGTGGCCCACGCAGAAAAAGCTCAAGGGCATCCTCAGCAATATGGTCGCTGATGCAGACGTGGCCCCTTCACAGTTCTTTATCTCGTCCCACTCACCTTTGTTCGAGTTTCACGAGAACTTTTTCAAGGTGGAAATGGTGGAGGGTCGAACAGTGGTCACACTCGTGCCTAACAAGGAACGGGAACAATTGTTTGATGTCTTCACCATTCCCGAGGGGCGAGGTACAATGATACGTAGCGGCAACGCCGTCGTGCTGCCCGATTACGTGCTGGAGACCCTTGGAGCTTCACAGGGAGACGCCATTTACTTCCATCGCGACGGCGATCGTTTTCAGGTTCTGAGCGGGACTCAGTACGAAGAACTCATGGGGCCAGGAGAAGACGAACAGTGAGCGGCTTGGATCAATTGGAAGTGCCTCTCTATCTGGACACAAATGTCCTGCGGCGCGAACGTCTGATAGCTGGCTTACGCGCCACCTTTCCCGACAGGGCCCTCTGCGTACCCACCGTCGCTCACTTCGAGCGAGTTCGCCAACTGCGGCTGGACTTTGGAGACAATTTTGAGCCGGCAGAAATACGAAGCTTCATTGAGACACACGATCTGACCCTGGTACCCCTCGACCAACAGGTTGCTGATCAGATTGCTAAAATGGCCGAATGGATCGAACAGCACGGACAGAAATGGATACCAGAGTGGCCCGCACAGCATACCGATGTAGCCAAAAACCCTTGTGGGCAGCGTTGTCGCCTGGGAGATTATGCCATTGCCGCTACTGCC
>SOHZ01000578.1 GCA_004377365.1 Anaerolineales bacterium
GTCTACACCGGATGATCATGGGTGGTCTACATCGAGCGACTACGAGTGGCACACATCGGGCGACTATGGGTGGCACACATCGGGCGACTATGGGTGGCACACACCATGCAGTCACGCATGGACCATTATAACCCGGTCAATGACACCCTGAAACGCTTGCAAAGAAGCTTCTTGACGTCCGCCGCGCTTCGTGGTACTATTTGTGTAGGATGCGTCATACGGTAGGAGGTTAAAGAATGGCGGAACTTGTGGTCATCGGTGGAGGGCTGGCTGGTTCGGAGGCGGCCTGGCAGGCAGCGCAACGAGGCATCCAGGTGATGCTCTACGAGATGCGCCCGGACAGGTTGACGCCAGCCCATCGCACAGGAGATCTGGCTGAACTGGTGTGCAGCAACTCGCTGGGCTCTAACCTGGTGGACAGGGCCCCGGGGCTGTTGAAAGAGGAACTGAGACGATTGGGCTCCCTGATCATGGCCTGCGCCGACGCCACGGCGGTGCCCGCTGGCGGGGCTTTGGCTGTGGACCGCCAGGAATTCGCCCGGCTGGTCACCCAGCACATCGCCGATCACCCGCGCATCCATCTGCAGCGGGAGGAGGTGAAATCCATTTTTCGGGGCACGCCGACAGTCATCTCCACTGGCCCTCTCACCTCCGATACCCTGGCGGCCGAAATAGCTGCCCTGACCAGCCAGGAATACCTTTATTTCTATGACGCCATGGCCCCCATTGTGAGCTATGAATCCATAGACCTCAACCGCGCCTTCCGCGCCTCCCGCTACGGCCGGGACAGTAAGCGCGGCGCCGGAGCCCCGACCGAGGGTGTTGGGAAGCTCTCCACAGGTTTCTCTTCCTCTGAAGGGGACTACATCAACTGTCCTATGAACAGGGAAGAGTACAACCGCTTCCTGGATGAGTTGCTGGCCGCCGAGACCATCCCCCTGCGCCAGTTCGAGCAGGAGGACGTCAAGTTCTTCGAGGCCTGTCTGCCGGTGGAGGTCATCGCCCGGCGGGGACGGGAGGCTTTGGCCTATGGCCCTCTCAAGCCGGTAGGTCTGGTGGACCCCCGCAGCGGAAAGCGACCCTACGCCGTGGTGCAACTGCGGCAGGACAACCTGGCCGGCACCCTTTACAACATGGTCGGCTTCCAGACCAATCTGCGTTGGAGGGAGCAGGAACGGGTCTTTCGCCTCATTCCGGGCCTGGAGCGGGCCGAGTTCGTGCGCTTTGGTCAGATGCACCGCAACACTTTCATCAACTCGCCCGCGCTGCTGCGGCCCACCATGCAATTCAAGGGGCGCGATGACCTCTTTTTCGGCGGGCAGATCACGGGTACGGAGGGTTATGTGGGCTCGACGGCCAGCGGGCTGGTGGCTGGCCTTAACGCCGCGCGACAGATGACCGATAAGCCTCTGATCGTTTTCCCATCCACAACCATGCTGGGTGCGCTTTGTCGCTACGTGACCTCGACCGAGCCTGGAGGCTTTCAGCCCATGAAGCCCAACTTTGGCCTTATGCCAGTGCTGGAGAGGCCGGTGCGCAGAAAGCGAGACAGGCACCGTGCCTATACCCAGCGAGCTCTGGCTGACCTGGCGGCGGTCATCGCTGGAGATGATGAGACATGGGCTCTCTGATGCCTGACGTTGTGTAGAATGTTTTCTGGGAATAGCGAAACTTGTTTCGCGCCCTGCCGGCGCAGAACAAGTTCTGCTACTCCGTCAGTGTGAATGCAAACTGTGGTCAGAATCCTATTGAGGAAACACCATGGAATACAAGTCCCTGAAATGTCCCTGCTGTGGTGGCGCAGAGTTTGAGGCGGTTGGTGAAAGTGAATTGCTGTGCTGGTACTGCGGGGGCAGGGTGACTCTGATCGCAGGGCAGTGTCCCTATTGCGGGTTCGTTAACGAGGCAAAAGCAGGATTTTGTGCCAACTGCGGGGAGGACATTGCTTGGGAATGTGCTGTCTGTGGGAAGACCAACCCGGCCGGGGCCAGGTATTGTCAGGGCTGTGGCCGTAGCCTGGACCGGGCTGACAGAATAGTGAGGGAACGGTTGAGGACAGCCGCCGAGTGGCGGGAGAGGCGCGTTGCCGGTGTGCGAGAGACGAAAGAAAAAGAGGAACTGGACTCCCAACGGCGCATGGCAGTCTTGTGGGAGAAGGAACGGGCGCGGCAGGAGGCGATACAGCAGGCTCTGGCAGAACAGAGAGCGCGCGAGCGGACGATGCTGATGATAGTGAGTGGGTTGATGGCCTTTCTGATCGTGGTGGCTGTCGTCGTCTCCATCGTTACCTGGCTCAAGTAGTGAGTCTGCACGGCAAGTCGGAGGATGGGGGGAGCTCGTTCGATTGAAAATGAAATGGCCCTGAGGGAAAAGGTTGACTTTTGGCGCGTAGATTAATGAGATTGGAGGTAAGGATGCTGGCTCTTTCAACGGGTTCTCTCTACACCTATGGTTTGGATCGAGTTTTCGGCTTGGCCAAAGAGGCGGGTTTTGATGGGATAGAAGTGCTGGTGGATGGGCGTTGGGACACACGTCAGGCCGATTACTTGAAGCATCTAATGGATAGGTATGGATTGCCCGTCGTGAGCTTGCACAGTCCGTTTCACCTCATATGGGTATCTGGCTGGAAACAGGATCCTCTGTGGCGTTTGAGGAGAACCGTGGAATTGGCCGAGGCCCTTGGTGCTCGGGTGGTCGTGGCCCATCCTCCTCTAGGCTGGCTGCGGATCTCGCTGCGTGTGATGGGGGCCAGCAACACGAGAGGTTTTTGGGTGGGGTTGCCTTTGTCATGGTTTGTGGGTCGGTCTTATGCCCGGTGGCTATGCGACGAACTGGAGGACTTTCAAAGGAAAACGGAGGTGACCGTAGCCGTCGAGAACATGCCCCGTCGGCGGATCGGCCCACTGGGCTTCGATCTCTACCAGATGACCCGCCTGGAAACCTTGGAGCGCTTTCGACATCTCGCTCTGGACACCACCCATCTGGCCACCCACGGCCTTGATATTGTACAGACCTACGAGAGGCTGGCTGATCGGGTGGCTCATGTCCATCTGTCCAATTACAATGGGCGGGAACACAGGCTGGTCCAGGATGGCCATCTGCCTCTAGCTGATTTTTTGCGTCGCTTGAACCAGGATGGCTATGAAGGAATCATCACTCTGGAGTTGCAGCCCGATGTTCTAGGGGATGGGAGCGTGGATCAGGTATCTGCCAACTTGCAAGTAGCGGTAGATTTCTACCGAAGGTATTTTGCGAGGCGACCCTTCGCGTAGTCATTTCACTATACCACAACCCCTTTCAAAAAATCTCAAAAAAGGAAACATAGACTATGCGAAACAAGTGCTGGCCATTGATAGCGGTTGCATTCCTTGGTGTTTTGACCAGCGGATGCCGGACTTTCCCTGGTCAACAGACATTTGAGGGTCAGAGGGCTTACCAGCACGTTATTGCCCAGTGCGACCTGGGTCCTCGTCCCACAGGCTCAGCGGCTGGCTGGGCCACTGGCGATTATATCATTGCCGAACTGGAGGAATTAGGGTGGGCAGTCACAAGCCAGGAGTTCACTTACAAGGGGATCAAAGGCCGCAACATCGTGGGACGACAGGGTAGGGGGCCCAGTGTCATCCTGGGTACCCACTACGACACGCGCCCCTTCGCCGATTATGACCCCGTGGACAAGAACCAGCCCATCCTGGGAGCCAACGATGGAGGCAGCGGCGTGGCCGTTTTGCTAGAGCTGGCTCGCAGCCTGGATGAAAGTAAAATCCAGAAGGAGGTCTGGCTGGTCTTCTTCGACGCCGAGGATCGAGGCAAGTTGGACGGGTGGCCTTTCTCAGTGGGAGCCGAGTTTTTCGCCCGCGAGCTGAAGGAGACGCCGGAGTACGTCGTTGTGGTAGACATGATCGGCGACACAGACCAGAATATCTTCTTCGAACACAATTCCGATCCGGCCCTACAAAAGCAAATCTGGGCCGTTGCCGCCAGTTTGGGCTACCAAGAATACTTTGTCCCTGAATATAAATGGAGCCTCACTGACGATCATATGCCTTTCGCCAAGAGAGGCATCAAGGCAGTTGACATAATAGATTTTGATTATCCTCACTGGCACACTACTCAGGACACTCCTGACAAAGTCAGCCCAGAGAGCCTGCAGAGGGTAGGCCGGGTACTGGAAGAACTGTTGGAAGGCAAAAAATGAAGGGGTAACGAGAAGCACGTAAGATGTCAAGAAGGCACTTCGTCACCGACTGGTGAGGCTTCCTCAGCCTCGTCACCCTCTTCTGTCTCAAAGGCCACAGGATTTGGGAGAAGGGCCTGCTCTCGGATGCGGGCTTCGACCTCGTCCGCCAGCTCGACGTTCTCCCGCAAGAAAGCCTTGGCATTCTCGCGGCCCTGGCCCAGGCGGGTCTCTCCAAAGGAATAGTACGACC
>SOHZ01000004.1 GCA_004377365.1 Anaerolineales bacterium
CCCTCCATTATGAAATCTATGGCTGACTTGCTTGATTTGTTATGTCCGATAATCGGTCCTCCTTCTTGAGCCTTGAAGGGCTAACATTTCGACGCTGCAAGATTCACTTGAGCGACGCCTTCAACGTTAGGTTTCGAAAAACTGAACAAACTCAAATGCCAAATGGCTCCCCTCTCTCTCTCACTGGGTTCGAGCAGTCCTACTACAAACGAAATACCATCAGGGATTTCATACCGTGATCTTGAAAGAATGTCGATAGCCTTCTCAACCTCTTCTTCATCATCAACTACGACAACGAACTTCAGACTATCTAATCTGCCTTCGTTGATTTCATGGTACCCTCTGAACACTCTTTCTCGCATCATATGCCTAATAAATGTTGGTTCACCGCGGATGTACTTCACCTCGTATCCAATCCTGTCACGATCACTCACTAGGACTAGATCAGGAAACCCCCTTTCACTGGAGACTATCTCATCATTCGGACACAAGTCTCTCAACCACTGAGCAACTGCCCGCTCCGCTTGCATGTGATATGCAATAGAGGTTCTTCGTCTGCCTTTCCACTCCGCCTCTCCAAGCTGTACAATCTCTCGGACTTGATCGATGGACTCTTGGTCAACTTGAGCTCCAAGATACTGTTTTGCAAATTCCAGAAATCGCTCCGAGTTGTACATGTAGAATGACGATACACCTGCTTTGCGGTGTAATTCCTCAACCAACTCTGGTCGTGGGCCTATCGTCTTTTTCCCCCTGGACTTGACAGTCCACCACCAGTCCTCCTTTTCATCGTCTGTGACAAAAATGATGTGCTTCAGCTCTTTCGCTTTAGCTGCTTCGATAATCTGAAACCAAAGGATTAGATCGCCATACTCTCTCCTGAAAGCCAGACCGCCATATGAACAAGTCTCCCTTTCCCCTGGCTGAGCTTTTCCCGTATCTCCATATCCTGGAGGGTGCTTGTGCTCATACCTAATCCTGCCCTCCTCAAATATCCTGTCTAGTTCCGATTGCGACTCGGGAGGAGGCCCTATTTTTCCTTCAAGTAGCGAGTCAATTTGATCTCTTAACTCATCATCGTCATATACGTCAGGCTGCTCCTGTTCCAATGTGTCTAATTCTCCCCTGAACTCGCTGAAGACTTCCTCGACTTTTGCAAGCAGTTGATCTGGCTCTATAGCAGAATGCCTTTTCTTGAGTTGTAGCCTTGCCAGTCCCTCTTCGAGGCACTTCCTTGTTTCTGCGAGCACCTCCCGCACTTCGTCAAACCTCCTTACTTGCCCCGCAATCACACCCAGACGATTCTCTTGGTACTCCAAGGCAGCTTGATAAGGAACCCACAAACGATCAGAAACCTGATGGAGTACTCTGAGCAAGTCATCGCGCGCTTCTTTAGGATAGCGATACAAGTTCAAGAGCACGTTCGCGTCAAGGATAAAGACACAATTCTTCCACAATTCAGAGAATTGCTCTTCATCAGGACGATAGTAACCCAAGAAGCTTGTCCTCATAGCACCACCTCTCGACCAACCTGCTCTGAATTCCGAGTTCAGAACCCAAAGGGTCTATGCGGAAGTCCCCTTGCGGAGCTTCTCTCAAGGGTACAGAAAACAGCTAACCTCATGGCCAGGCACAATCTCCATCGGTACCGGTGGCGGTTCCTCCGCACAGCGAGGCGTGGCGTGCTCGCAGCAGGGGTGAAACCTGCAGCCCGGTGGAGGCTCGAGGAATTTGACACAGGCCTATCTTATGTCCCAAATACAGTCTTTACACCATTTACAGAGAGAATATCATTTGCTAGGTCCCTTGCCATCATCGGAATCAGCTTCTTCATATTTGTATTGTAGGTTCTTGGCCAGAATTCTAATAATTTCTTTCTTGCATCTTCATTTAGGAAGACAGTTTTCTCTTTCGTAATTAGTACCATTGCCACATCACCTGAATTTTCTGTAACGATAAATACAAACTCATCGCGGTCAGCTTTGAGACCTTCATACCAATATTCAATGTGCTCCTCTAATTCATACTCATAGAGTGCGAGTTCCATCTTGCCGCCCTGTAACAATGCTTCACGTAACAGATTTTCTATCTTTCTTTTTTTCATGGGATTGACAAACTTTTCCAACTGGCGCCCAACAGCGGCTACTCCGCACAGCGAGGCGCGGCGTGCTCGCAGCGGGGGTGAAACCTACAGGCCGGTGGTCGTACCCTCGATTATTTGATCATACGTTCGTATTCGTCGTGAGTACCAATCCAAACCCAAATGAAGTCTTTTCCATCGTCAATCGCAAGTGCCCTGTGATGGATTCCGACTCGAACAGACCAAAACTTGCCAACTTTCTTGAAATGAAGAGACGGATGTGAAGGATTTGCTTTGAGCAATGCGAATTTCTTCTTCGCTATCCGTTGGACAGATTCTGGAAGATCTCCGAAGCATTCCCAGAAACGATTTGTTGTCCTATGCATCTACAATTCTTTCAGGCTGCCTTTGGCTTTCTCAGTGAGAGCTTCCTCAATTAAAAAATCCAGCTTTCCTGACTCCGAATCCGCCTCAATTTGCCTATCCCATTTTCCCCAGTCTCTTTCCGAAAACCACTGCCTCAGGCGTATGTACTCCTCATAAGGCAAGGATTCAATCGCAACTTGAATCTCCTCTACTCGTGCTATGTTCATCATTTTCTCCTTCTTCTATTTCCCCCGGTGCCGACGGCGGTTCCTCCGCACAGCGAGGCGTGGCGTGCTCGCAGCGGGGGTGAAACCTACAGCCCGCTTGAGCCTTTCCGGCAAAGACCTACAGGGCTGCGACGGCAATTCTGCTACTTGCCTCACACTTTCTGTTCACGGTGGTGAGCCCATTGCTCACAGTGCGGCAGGCTAACGGCACCGAGCGCAGTCGGCTGGAGCGAGTTGTTGGGCGGCAAACTATTTGAGCGGCGGCAGTTTATACAACGGTTGATGATTAGTGGCTCGCTCCCACAGGACGAGCAATTCCTCGCGATGTTACGACGTCCATTCAACGACCATTCCCAGCGCACGCGGCGGAAGGTAACCGCCAATGGCAACCAACGTATGAATATCAATCACGGCTCTGTACTCGCCATATTCGGCGTGAAAATGTGGCGGTGGGTGGTCATCAAAATACATCTTGATGACAATGCCAAAGAACCGACTAATTTCGGGCATATGCGACCAACTCCCGTAGCTTTGGGAAGATGTCCTCAGGTTGTTTACCTGTAATCTTCAGATAGGTGGCATCTGGACACAAATCCACTTGGTCGCTCCAAGCAATCTCTCCGCTTGGTCCAATGTAGACCTTTTGAAACTCCCGATAGTCGTTCCAAAGTGCAAAAACACCCTTGCCCGCAAGGTCTGACAAATCTACAATGCCTTCGACCCCGTCTGAATACTTGACCCAAAGTCGGTAGTTTTCGAGAGGTTCAACTTTGATTGGAATAGGCATATCTCTCCTTCCTATCAAAAATACAATCCGATCTGCTATGGTGAGGTACCAATGTGCCGCCCAACGGGGCGCGAGATGAGCGGAACCCCGAACCTGACTCCCCAACCAGTCCAAAGGACTGCCTTTGCTCGATGCTCAAGTCAATCCCGTCCACGGCTTCGATATGCCCTATCCGCCGCTGAAAGAGTCCGCCACGTACCGGGAAATATTTCTTTAGATTGCGCACTTCTAACAAAGTTTCGCTCATACGAACTTCCGCTCAAGAGTATAGGAAACAGTTAACCTCATGGCCGGGTGCGATCTCCATCGGTGCCGATGGCGGTTCTTCCGCACAGCGAGGCGTGGCGTGTTCGCAACGGGGGTGAAACCTACAGCCCGGTGGAGGATCGAGGAAATAGTCGAGCACGTTGGTACACGTTGATACTGTTTGGTACACAATTTGCCAACTGCTGCTACCTCCTCCTTGAACCTTGTCAGTGAAGACCTACGGGGCTGTACCGGCCCTTTCCTTCAATCCCCTGGCTACTTTGCGGGTGAGGTCGTCCAAGAACTTGACGTACCCTTTCTGGTCGGTTGTCATCAAAAACTTTTTCTCGTCAATCTCATCTTTTAGTTGTTGCAGAGATTGTTTGTCTTCCAACTGGTCACTCTCAAAGACAAAGCCAATGAGCCGGCTGGCGGCATCCACCAGACGGAAGGTGCCATAAAGCTTGGGCTCATCCACGCACAGCCTGGCGCTGGTTACCAGGAAGGCGAGCAGTTCAAAGACGTCATCTTCCGTGACCATCATGCGTTGTTCCATAGGTCATCCCCACTCTTTCCCATACTTGTCGGCGAACACGATCTGGCTCAACGGTAGCCTGGGAGGCGGCGACGGATCTTCGGCCGGATAGCCCAGGGTGACCACTAGCTCAGGCTTGACCTGGTCCGGGATGTCAAGGATCTCCTGGACGGCAGACCG
>SOHZ01000050.1 GCA_004377365.1 Anaerolineales bacterium
CTGGGCTGGGAGTGGGAGATGGGCATTAACCGCCTGATGGTTGACCAGGCCAAGGCCCAGGGAATCAAGCTCTTTCCCCTCACCATCCCCCGCGAGGTGATGGAGCAGCAGGCTGTAGACAAGGGCGACATCCGCTTCTACGAACTGGCCTACCTGGAGGTTGACATCAAGCCCTCGCGCAAGAAGCGCTCCTACACTGTCACCTTGACCGATTTCGTCATCCCCAACGACGAGCTCATCCCGCCCGAAGTGCGGGCCAAGATCAAGAAGTGGTCCGACTATGTGGATTACTGGGCGGTGGACTGGGACTTTCAGAACGACACTTTCGTCAACAGTTGGACCTCTTACCGCACCCGCCGCGACCGCACGCTGCAACTCAAGACCGATCCCCACGTCTACGACGCGCCGGCCACCTACCGGGTGTTGGTCAAGGTGATAGACATCTTTGGCAACGACACCTCGCAGGTATTTGAGGTGGAGGTAAAGTAATGGCTGCCACCGTTATACCCTACGATCACGCCCTGCCGGAAGTACCTGGGCGCACCCCCCATACCAAACCGGACGCCTACCTGGAGAAGCTAGGCGAGGGCGATTATGCCGTGCGCCAGGGCCGCCGCCCCAGCACAATGTTCCTGGTGGACAAACTTCGCCAGGCTGTGGATCAGTGGCGCGACGATGGCTACCCCGGTCTCTCTGAAGGTACCCGTCGCCTCTTCCAGTTCTGGTTCGATGAAGACCATCTGCTAGCCGATGGAACCGTCTGGCGATACTGGTGGTGCCAGCGCGAGGCCATCGAAACACTGGTTTACCTGGTCGAGGTTCGCGGATACAACGACTTTGTGCCCATCGCTGAGGAATTCGGCGAAAAGCCGAAACATGGCATGCTGAAGATGGATTTCAGTGTCGAAACCACGATGGACGGTCAGCGGCTTCTGCGTCGCTGGGTACCTGAGGTAGAAAAGGACGCGATCCAAGAACTTTCCGAAGAGAACCTGCAACGTTATGCTTTCAAGATAGCCACCGGCGCTGGCAAAACGGTAGTGATGGCAATGGCCATCATCTGGTCATACTACCATCGTCGCCTGGTCTCAGGCTCGACGTTAGCCGACAACTTTCTGATCGTCGCCCCAAACGTCATCGTCTTTGAGCGGCTGGAACGCGACTTTGCCAGCAACAAGATTTTTCACGAAATCCCCCTCATCCCCCCAGAATGGCGCAGCCAGTGGGGGATGAAGGTCATTCTGCGCGGCGATAGCGCCGTGCCTGACCCCGGCGGCAATCTCTTTGTGGTCAACATCCAGCAAATCTACGAGTCACGTGAGGAGGAATGGACGCCAGCCAATGCCGTGGAAGCCGTTCTAGGCCGTCCGCCCAAGCAAGACCTTGCAGCCTACCAACCTTCGATGTTGGAGCGGATTAAGAGCCTGGGCAACCTGATGGTGTTCAACGACGAGGCGCACCACGTCCACGATGACGACCTAGAGTGGAACAAGACGCTGCTTGCCCTGCATGAGAACCTAAAACATAGAACAAGCCGTGGCCTGACCCTCTGGCTCGACTTTTCCGCCACGCCCAAGACCCAGGCGGGCACCTATTACCCCTGGATTGTCACCGATTATCCCCTGGCTCAGGCCATCGAGGACCAGATCGTCAAGGCCCCTCTCATTGTGCACCGGGTGGATAAAGGGGACCCAAAGAGAGTCACCAGGCACAACGTCGTGCAGGCCTATCACGACTGGATCGTGGTTGCCCTGGACCGCTGGAAGGAACACACCCGTCTCTACCGGGGCGTCGGACAGAAGCCCGTGCTCTTTATCATGTGTGAGCGTACCGCCTACGCCGACGCCATCGCTGAGCACATTCGCAAGCACGCCCGCCTCAAGAAGAAAGAGGTGCTAGTCATTCACACCGACAGCAAGGGAAACATCACCAAAAAAGACCTCGACCGGGCACGTGAGGCTGCGCGTGACGTAGACAAACCCAAGAGTGCCGTCAAGATCATCGTCAGTGTGCTCATGCTGCGCGAAGGGTGGGACGTGCACAACGTGACCGTCACCCTGGGCCTGCGCCCGTTCACGTCCAAAGCCCGTATCCTGCCTGAACAGGCCGTAGGCCGGGGGCTGCGGCTGATGTCAGACATCAGCCCCGACAGCCGCCAGACGCTCGAAGTCATCGGCACCGACGCCTTTGAGGCCTTTGTGCGCGAGTTGGAGCAAGAGGGCGTGGGCATTGATACCGTCGGCCCATCACCGCCGTTGCCGGTCAAGATCTACCCGGTACAAGAGAAGGCCGAGTTCGACATTGCGATCCCCCTCACCAAACCCAAATACACCCACGAATACCGGAACCTCAAGGATCTGGACCCATCAAGTTTGTCACCGATTTACGACGCCGGCGTGCTGGCGGAGGAGCTAGCCATCGAGATCGAGATGACCTTCGCCACTACGGGTACCATGGTTCACCAGGCTATCGTCACCCCCGAACATCCGCTGCTCAGTCAAGAGTCCCTACGTGGCATTACCCAAGACATTGAGCAGAGGCTGAACCTTAACGGCCACTTTGCCGAGTTGTACAGGATTGTCAAGGGTTACGTAGGGCGTCGCTGTTTTGGTGTCGAGGTTGATCTGGACAGCGATGACATCAAGCGTCGCCTGCGGGGTCCAGATCTCCGCGATGGCATCGCTGAATTCCTGAGTCGCGAGATTGCCGAGTTGGCCACCCAGGAGCGAGCCATCGAGTTCGAGGATGCGGCGTTCCGTCTGTCGCAAACCAAGCCCTTCACTTGGCGTCGCCTGCACATCCCCTGTGAAAAGACCATCTTCTACGAGTGCGCTGTGTTCAACGACCTGGAAGCACGCTTCGCCCAATTCCTGGACGCAGCGCCCGACATCCTCCGCTTCGCTGCCCTGGCTGAATCCTACACCCGTTTCCGGGTGGATTACCTAAGCGAGCGGGGTGCTATCAAGTTCTACTACCCCGACTTTGTCACCGTGCAGCAGACGCCAAACGACGAGGTCAACTGGATCATTGAGACCAAGGGCCGAGAGTACGAGAACGTGGAACAGAAAGACGCCAGCATCCGCGATTGGTGCGAAAAGATCACGGCCCAAACCGGCCAAACCTGGCGATACTTGAAGGTGCCGCAGGTTGCTTTTGACCGTCAGAAGTGGGCAACCTTTGGCGAGTTAGCCGAGGCGATCCTGAAGCCGGAGCCGGAGGGTAGGATGTTCACCAGTCGTGGATAAGAGGACAGTCCTACCCCACCCGCCAGTACCTCTCTCAAGCTCTGACCATCTTGGAGGAGATCAAGTCGCCCTATGCCAGGCGAGTCCGCCGCTGGCTGGCAGAGTTGGAATGAACTGGCTTCCAATTATAGTGGGGTGGAGTAGCGCAACTTGTTGCGCGCACAGCTAGCGCAGAACAAGTTCTGCTACTCCGACAGTTGTAGACTAATCCAACAAGGGAAGACAATGGACATCGCCAAACTGCGAAAGGAAACCCCTCTCTCCTGGGGCCTCCCAACAGGAGGCGAACCCTTGACCCCATCCCAACCTCCCATCACCCGCACAACCCACACCCTGCCCTTCGACAAACTATCCCCGCGCGACTTTGAGCGGCTGTGCCTGTGGCTGGTCGAGCGCGAGGGGATAGACATAGTTGGGAAGCGAGAGATTCCTGAGCAAATCAGATCAGGTCGTTTGGTTGGGCAATCCGTTGCAGCCACGAGAGTTGGTCGAAATCGCGGTCAAAACTGGCAAGGAGAGGGATCTCTCGATAGCGACAAGAGAGAGCAATCAAGACTGAGGTATCAATTCCAATCCGGGTCATACAATGCCTCGCTCTCGGCCAGGGCGTCTCCTCCCACCTCGACCAGGCTGGTCAGATTGTCCAGCCTCTCGGCCGACACCAGCCAGGTCGGATAGACCAACCCTATGGTGGAGGTTTCGTCGGTCAGATCAGGAGGCACGAACTGAACGAATAAACGCACCTGCGCACCTTCGGGCAATTCCAGGGGGTCAAGCAGTTTCAACACCCCATCGTGATGTACAGCACGCACCTGGGGATAAACCTTTGTCGTACCCATATTGTCACCATCCTTCAGATAGAACTGATCCACCTGGGGCTCACAGGCTTATTATACCAGAAAACATCAGAGAGATAAAGTAGGGGCAAGGCAGCAGGGACGCCATGTCGGCTATGGTGGTCGTATGTATCATACACTCCACACCCTGCCCTTCGGCAAGCTGTCGCCGTGCGACTTTGAGCGGCTGTGCCTGTGGCTGGTGGAGCGCGAAGGCTACGAACGTGCCGAGCACCTGGGCGCAGCGGGCCGCGACCAGGGCTGCGACATCGTCGCCTGGCACGAGGGCGCGCTGGCTACGGCCAGGCCGAGTTGACACCGAGAAGTTGGTGGTGGT
>SOHZ01000477.1 GCA_004377365.1 Anaerolineales bacterium
GCGTGTCTTGGAAACAGTAGTTGCTGAGCAGGGCGATGGCATTGCGCTCGATATACCCTCGCAGACTGGCAGGACCCGGCTCGTCTTCAACGCCGATCCAGAGAAATGGCATACTTCGGATATGTTGACTGACTGCCCGCTCCAGGGGCCGTTCACGCTCGCGTATCATCTTGCTTGCACTCGAGCCCACACCCCAATCGCCTGCCACCGCTTGGGGCCAGTCATCTCTGTCAATCAGTGCAGTACCGACGTGCAGGCGAAACACCGAGCCCCGGTGGTTGCCGCCGCCTGGATTCGAGCCTCCAACTGGGCCACGGTGTTGCCGCAGACGATTCCAGAGTGTTGCTTGGCCGCTGGCTTTCAAAGCATGGGTTCCTACCCTCACCACGCGCGGCCCTGTGCCAGAAGTCGTCCGCTTTTCGCCAGGCTCGAAGAAGAAGTAGACCCCGCGCTCAGGCCAGTTCATGCGGCCATGTGCTTCCTCCAGCGTTCGCTTGCCGCCAACACTAGCCTCCAACTCGTCCAGTATCTCATAGAAGCGCTGGATGTCGCGCAAACAGGTTTCAAACCGATCTTCAGGCATGGTCCCACCCGAGTTGTTGCTTGAGCCAGCGCAATTGCTCACCGATTCTGAGTCCTTGCAAGGGGATTTCGACGCTGCATCCCATTTCGCGGATCGGACCTATCAAGTTTTCTCGATACTTGATACCAGCCAGGAGCATCACCTGATCCCCAGGCTGCAACACTTGACCAAGCTCTTTGGATACGCGCCTCGCCCAGGCTCGCCGTGCGTCGGCTGGCATTCTGTTCAGTGTTTCGTCGTATGGCTCGATGACGGTGTCTGGTGCAACCAACCCGTATTTTGCTGATAGGATGTACCATTCATCGGCCACGCGCATAGCATAAGCCGAGGCTTTTCGGAACCAATCGGAGATATACAGATCCCGCGCTGGCATTGGCATAGGGTTCTTTTTGCTGACGCAGGCTACAAGGGCGATCTTTTTAGCCACGTTGATGCTCCTCCATTAGGGGTGTCAACACATCGCCGAAGATGTAACTGATGGGAAAGATGATGACGGCGGCCGGCAGAACCAGGCCGAACACGCCCACCAGCTTCACCGCCGTGATGTTAGCCGTGATCAGACAGGTGATAAAGACCGCAGTGACGAGAATGAACCATTGGGAATAGCGCGTGAAAGTATCCAGCCCTGTATTTATTTTCGCCACTGGCCCTGATTTTACCAGATGGTCTCCACTGTGTATGGGGTAATCTGAGCATCGGCGGTCAGAATAGGCAGGTTTTCAATCTGGCTCTGAGCTACTAACACGCGATCAAAAGGGTCGCGGTGATATTGGGGTAGTGTGTACACGCGTAGAGCGTGATGCAATTGGATGGGCAGGACAAGGATGGCGTTGAGGGAAAGTTGTTCCATGATGAATTGTTCCAGGTTGTCCGGCAGTTGCAGGCGACCCAGTTGGGCCTTGATCGCGATTTCCCAACCGCTGGCGGCACTGAAGAATAGCTCGTTGTTGCTATCTTGAATCACTTTGCGGGCCCGTGCCGATAGCTTGGGGGAGTCTGTAACCCACCACAGGAACGCATGGGTATCCAGCAGGACTTTCATCGCTCAAAGTCCCCCAGAATAGACTCGGGCAACGGCGCATCAAAATCGTCAGCGATTACGACCTGACCCGCAGCGCTGCCCGGCATGCGGGGAGCTGTCGGCCTATCAATCAGTACCAAACGGGCTACCGGCCGGCCGGCTTCGGCGATAATGATTTCCTCACCCTGTCGGACTCGTTCCAGCAGTTGGGCAAGTTGTGTTTGGGCCTCGTGAACATTCAGCGTAAGGGTCATTGCTATTACCTCCCTGATCATAGCCTTGTTCTACTCATGTTCTAACCAACCCCACGTCTTCCAGTATGACCTGGCGCAGGGTCTGGGGGTCACCGAAGCGCTTCAGTGCATCCAGAATCTCGATACCGGCCAGCCGCCCCTCTGCATCATAGTCGGCTGCAATCCCTTCCGCCAGATGTTCGGTTGTCACCGTGGTCTCTAGAAACTGGATGTAAAGTGCATCCACTTCCGCATCATAGGTGATCTTCATCACGCAGCCTCCTTCAGGCCGCTGCATCAACCACCAGCGCTGCGCTCTCTTTGCCGGTGAATGCTGATGATTGCCTTGGTGTCGGTTAGCGGTAGGCGTCGCGCCGATGACCAATGTGCAACACCGTGACAGTTTGCTGTGTATCGTCAATCTCGTAGATGACTCGGTAGTCGCCTACTCGGATGCGCCAGCCATCGCGCCCACTCAACTTTCGACAGCCACGTGGTCTGGGATTCTCCGCCAGCTTGCGTATGGCGTTCTTCGCTCGCTCATACGCCGCGTCGGGAAGTTGAGCCAGTTCCTTTTGCGCACGACGCAGGATGAAGATACCATAGCTCATTGACGTGCCCGCTCGATTTCTTCGATGGCTTGCTCAAACGGGATCGCCTCCTCGTCAGATGCCTTCGCAGCATCATAAGCGCGGATGGCAGCCAATTCCTCCAGCTCTTCCAGGATTCTGTGATAGATGCCTATATCGAGGATAACACCAACTGGATCCCCGTTCTTGTCCACGACATACTGTTCGTCAATTGCAAATGCCATCTTTCCTCCTTATGCCTGCGCTGGCCTCTTGATGCAATGCCATTCTATCATAACCCTGTGCTGCCCGTCAATCCATTGAGGGTATTTGATTTCAGCCCGGCGGAGGCAAACTCCTCCTTCTGAAAAGGTGAACCGGCTTGGTCACCCGTCGCGCACTGTCACTTTGGTACTTGATCCAGAAACACCGGTGCCAACATCTGTTCCACCGGTGCGTACTGGTCGGTCAGCATCACTGCGCGTCCTTCGGCCAACAGGGCGCCGATATCCTCCTCACTGAGCAGGCAGCGCGCCAGGAGCGCGTCACCGTCGCTGGCATCTATGGTATTGAAAGAGGCCAGGTCCAACGGCCTGTCGCTGGCGATGAGCACGAAGGTGCTGCGCGGCGACCGTCGCCAGGACTCGATGGTAGGAGCCAGGTAGACATAACGGAAGGTCTGGCGCAGGGTGTGGGTGTAGGCCCGCAGGAAATGCCCCCACGCGCCGTCAATGATATTGACGATATAGAGCCCGTCGTCTTGCAACCAGGCGCGAACCCGATCGTTGAACTCTTTTGTGGTCAGGTGGTAGGGCACGGAAAAGTCGTTGAAGGCATCGCCTATGACCAGATCGTAGGCGTCGGTGGGCTCCCGTTCCAGAAAGAGCCGGGCGTCCTCGTTGTAGGTCACGATCTCTGTGTCGCGGCTCAGCCCCAGCATCTCGTGCGCCACCTGGGTGACGCCGGGATCAATCTCGATCACATGGATGTCGCTGCCTGGGTAGACCGTCTCCATGTACCGAGGAAAGGTGTACCCACCCCCGCCGATAAAGAGGGCACGCAAGTGATCGTCCTGCTCTGCCCGGTAGGCTGTGACTTCGGCGTACATTTTCTCGTAGCCGTAGACCAGCTTGGTCGGGTCGTCCAGGGAGGTGTAGCTGTGGATCATCCGGTCCAGGAAGAGCACGCGCACTGGCTCACCGTCCTGCTCTTGCTCTTTCACCCTGATGCAAAAGTAGTTGGTCTCGCGGGTGCAGGGACCGCGCAGCCATCCCCGGCTGAAGGCCAGCATCGTTCCGCCGGCGAGGATCAAGGCCGACAGGAGCATCAACTGCCAGCGGTTTCCCAGAAGGAAGAGCAGGCCCAGGATCAGAAGCACCAGCGCCACTCCCCAGACGATAGCGTGGGTGCCGAACCATGAGATGAGCACAAAGCCTGTGGCAAAGGTGCCCACGATGCTGCCCACGGCACCGGCGGCGTAAATCTTGCCCACAGTGCTGCCTGTCTTGGCCAGGTCGCGCACGGCCAGTTTGGCCACGACGGGCGAGATGGTACCCAAGATGGCACAAGGGACGAAAAACAGGAGGACGGTGAAGGCCACAATCTCAATGACGAGGGGCAAGTTACTTGAAGTGAGTTTGTTCAGCGAAGTGAGTTTGTTCATTACGTCCACTGCCAGGATGCCCAAGGAGGACAGGCCCCCCAGCAAAAAGATGCCCCCCAGGAGGCGTGGAGAAGCCCAACGATCGGCCAACCGCCCCCCCAGGTAGTTACCCAGGCTAATACCCGCCAGCACCACCCCGATGACACTGGTCCAAGTATACAGCGACACCCCGACGTAGGGTGCAATGATCCGTCCGGCCACCAGTTCCAGGATCATGATGCAAGCGCTGGAGACAAACACGATCAGGTTTGGTCGCCAGAGCCACTTGTGCTGCAGCGAAGGGGGTTTGGTTTCTGTGGGGATAGGTGTGGATTCCATAAAGCCCCCGAGTGTGGGTTTCAGACCCTG
>SOHZ01000405.1 GCA_004377365.1 Anaerolineales bacterium
CGTCGCATTCGCTATGTGATTAAAGTTCCACGTGAGCAGGTAGTCCATACCGTTGAGTGTCGCCACAGCAATATGCAAAGCATCCTCTACTGCCTTTTGAGGCATAGGCCCTTCTTTGACCAGCTTTTCCGCAAAGGTAACCGCTTCTTCGCTCAATGTCAGCAGCGGGATGTCCGCAATCGCTTGCAAACGTTGTTGTGCCGCATGTTCATCACCTGCACTCGCTTCTTGGATGACTAGTTGAGAGATGAACAAGTCAAAATCCTGGCGGCGCACTTGCCACCATTCCTGGATGATTTGTTGGTTAGCTGCAACAATCAAATCACGACTAGGCCGCGAGGTTAAGTAACTGATAACGGATGTTTCAAGATAGACTTTTGGTTTCATACCTTAACGTTACCCTATACGGGACAGTCGGCCTACCAAGCGGAAAGTCCGCCGCGCCATTAGACGGAAACTTTCCGCCTAATCCCCTTTAGGCAGAGATTTTTCTGTGTAAGCACCCAAAAGGACTTGTACAGAAATCTCTTTATTCTTTAGTCGTCTTTGCATCATTTCCACATTGCTCTTGCGCACATTATATAGCAAACTTGTGCCCCTGTCAATAGAAAACGCGCTATTTCTTTGCCCATTCCCCTCAAGCGTGCTATAATGCAGCCAATGCAAACCCGAGACAGACTAACCAGTAGATCACAAATTGCTCCCGCTGGATTTGTAATCCAGCAGCCCGGCGGCGGATTGCCTGTGGCGCAACAGTGCCGCAAATCCGTCGCGAGCAAAAATGGGACCTAAGGAGACCAACATGCCCTACACCAACGTCGCTGGCGAAAAGACATTCTACGTCCATCATCAGGGCGCCCCAAAGGGACAGCGCACCCTCGTTTTCGTCCATGGAGCAGGGGGAAGCCATCTGAACTGGCCTCCCCAGTTGCGTCGCCTGGCCGGAGCCAACACCTATACCCTCGATTTGCCCGGCCGCGGACAATCCGAAGGGCAGGGCCGAAAATCCATCCGCGCCTACGCCGATTTTGTGGCCGCTTTCCTCGAAACTCTCGGGCTGGAGAAGGTGACTCTGGTCGGCCACTCCATGGGCGGAGCTACCGCCCTCGACTTTGCCCTGCGCTATCCAGAGGGGCTGGCCGGGTTGGTGCTGGTGGGCTCGGGGGCACGCCTGCGGGTGGCCCCGGCTATCCTCGATGGCGTCTGCCAGGATTTCCAGGCAGCGGTGCGCCTCATCTGCGACTATGCCTTCGCCCCCGATGTGCCAGAGCAGTTGAAGCGCGAAGGCCGCCGCCAGATGGGGCAAACTCATCCTGATGTACTCCATGGTGACTTTGCTGCCTGCGACACCTTCGACGTCATGGACCACCTGGGCGAGATCGGTTGTCCCACCTTGGCCATCTGCGGCATTGCCGACCGCCTGACCCCCCCCAAATACTCGATCTACTTGCGCGACAACATCCCCGGTGCCCAACTGGTTCTGATAGAAGGTGCTGGCCACATGGTCATGCTGGAACAACCCGAGGCGGTGAGCCAGGCCATCGCAGACTTTGTAGAGAACCAGACCTGACAGGTTTTACTAAACCTGTCAGGTCTGTCTTACCTCAGGACCCGCTCATCCCCCACCCTCTTGGTCACCTTCCGCTCATCCAGATGCTCCATCAAAGCCAGAGCGTATTTGCGGCTGGCTCCGAACATGTCCCGCACCTGGGCCACAGTAATGCTGCCTTCCCTCTCAATCCGAGCTACGATCCGGTTCACCATCTCTTCGTAGGTCTCGGTCAGGAAGATGACGTCCTCGCTGACTTTGAACAGTTTGCCCTGTTCAATCAGGGCGTTCATGACTTCCGCGCCTACCTGCGCCTCGCAGTCGGCCACTGAGGGGGTTGTGTAGGGGCTCTGGAGAAATTCAGCCAGCAGCGCGTCTACCTTGCGCTGTTCGGCGGGGCCGAACTTTACCTCGTGCTGGGACAGCCGGACGATGGCTTCCTCTTCGACCAGCTTTCCCTCCCTCGCTGCCAGACCCACTACCTCGTTGAAGAACCTGCCCGCCAGTCGGGAGCGGCTCTTGAGTTCCTCACGGGACATCCCCTTACGGAGGGGATGTTGTTGATGATAGCTTCTCAAGACAGCGATTAGACTTTCAATGAGGCTCTGCCAACCTAACCTGGATATCAGATATTGGTTGCTGGCTGCTGGCTGCTGGATAGCTGTCGCCGGCTGCTTACCGCTCAAAATGATGATCTCTCCCGCGGCCAGCAGGGTGTTCAACGCTTCAGCCGCCGCCTCGGCCGAAAGCCCACAACGTTTGACCAACTCTTTCGCCTCACACGGCTGCTGGCTTTCCAGCGCTTGCAGCAGTACCTCTTCGGGGGTGCCGTGGGCCATGGTCTCCAGACGGGCAATGACCTCGGGGCGGAAGCGCCGGTAGCGTCGCCGGGGATGGACGTTGACCACCACCCCGCCGCCGATGGTCGCCCCCGGTGAAGGTTGACGGACGATAAAGCGGTCGTTTTTGACCAGCACGGCTGGTGAGGCCAGGCGTAGTTGGGCCCAGCCTGTCTCGCCGGGGCGCAGAACCTCCTGGTCGAGGAGGCGCACGTGAGCCTGGATCTCAGCCGCGCCGCTGAAGAACTCCAGGGCTGCGTTGTGCTTGAGAGGTTTGGGGACATCGGCCAGATATTGCAAGCGCACGTCAATGAGCCGGGTCGGCTTCAATGCGCCTGGTAAGGCCACCACATCACCCCTTTTCAGTTGGTCGGTACTCACCCCGCCCAAGTTGATGGCCACCCGGCTGCCGGGCACAGCCATCTCGATCTTTTCCTTGTGGGTCTGCAAACCACGGATGCGGGCTTTTAGACCCTGGGGCAGGATCTCTACTTCCTGGCCTGCTGTCAGACGTCCGTCGCTGAGGGTGCCTGTGACCACCGTGCCAAAGCCGGCGATGGTAAAAACGCGGTCAACAGGCAACCTGGGCCGCCCCAGGTCTCTCCTGGCCGGCGTGGTTTGCAGGTACCGATCCAGTTCCTCCAGAAGGGCGTGCAGCCCCTCGCCTGTGCGAGCTGAGACGGGCATGATCGGCGCTTCAGCCAGTACCGTACCCTCCAATTCCTCAGCTATTTCCGCCATGACCAACTCCAGCCACTCCTCGTCTTCGGCCAGGTCCTTCTTGGTAATGGCCACCACCCCGCCCCTCACTTGCAGCAGGTCAACGATGGCCAGGTGCTCGCGCGTCTGAGGCATGACTCCTTCGTCGGCAGCCACCACAAAGAGAGCGGCGTCAATGCCGCCCACACCGGCCAGCATGTTCTTGATAAAGTCCTTGTGGCCGGGTACGTCAACCACGCCGACCTGCTCCCCGCTGGGTAAAGTCAGCCAGGCGAAGCCCAGATCAATGGTCATCTCCCGTTCCTTCTCCTCCTTGAGCCGGTCCGGGTCAATGCCCGTCAAGGCCTCAACCAAAGTGGATTTACCGTGATCAACGTGTCCAGCCGTACCGATAACGCGCACGATGCAACTCCTTAACTGGATCGTATGTCAACGTTTATCCTTGGATAAGCCGAATGGCCTGCAGCAATTCCGGCAGCCGATCTTCTCGGCTTGTGAATTCCATAGAGCCAGAACTTGGATCGTCGGGCTTTGGCATAGTCCGGTGTTTCAATGCTCCATGTGCTGGGACGATGTTGGCATCGGTGATTTCCCAAAATCCAGCCGGGAAGAGCTTTCTGTCAAGGTACACAAGAAACAAGCGATCCCAGCCAGAATGGATCGGAGATATTCGCCGAGTGTTCGAGTATTCCGATACTGTCTTGACCTGTACTCTAAATTTGGGCACTGCCTCTACTTCAAGATCCCACCCTTGCTGGCTTGTATTTCCAAACATAATTTCTGCATTTGGGTACACGCTTTCCAGGTAGATTTTAGTATAGAACTCTCCAATGACACCCGTTTTTTGGTCTCCAATAGGTAACCAGCCAGACATCGTTTTCTGCATTTCCTCAAGCTGATTATAGGCTTCGGCGTATTGCCTGATCGCTTCCAATATCTGTCGGACCTGATTCATCGACTCTCTCTTTGCTCAAGATGTGCCGCCTAATCATTGATTATACGGTGGCACCAAACCCCACAAGGCGGGCCACATTCATCGGCAGCGGCCCGCCTTGCTGGTTGTCACTCTTATGGAGCAACGTGATATTCGGCGTGCTCGCCAGACGTTGCAGCCATTGTACGACGGAGCAAGGGAAATGTCAAGTGACTAGATGCATTGCTCCTAATCCCGCTTGAACTTGCTATAGTCCGGTTGCCGGTAGCGGGATATACCGATGCCCTCGATGTCTATCAGGGCTTTGACCTTCAAGGGTAGACCGAAGAGGTTGATGAAACCCTCGGCGTCCTGCTGGTCGTAGAC
>SOHZ01000007.1 GCA_004377365.1 Anaerolineales bacterium
GAAATGGGATGCGTTTATCTCATACGCACATGAAGACTCGAAGATTGCTACGTTACTGGCTCAAGCACTGGAGTCTAGACACCTTCGCATTTGGTATGACAAAACCGTTCTCAAGGTTGGCGACCGGCTCCTAGATGCTATCGATCAAGGACTTCTGCACTCAAGATATGGGATTGTCATCCTGAGTGGTCACTTTTTTGAAAAGCACTGGCCGAGGTTGGAACTTGATGGTCTGATTCAGAAAGAGATAGATGGCACGAAGGTCGTTTTACCCGTTTGGCATAACATCTCAAGCCGTGATGTTCGGAAGTTATCCCCAATCTTGGCGGGTCGAGAAGCTGCCAGAACCACCGACGGAATCGACAAGGTCGCTGAACAGATTCGGGATGCAATTGAGCAAGAAGCGCATCCACTTAGAAAAGACATTGTCGGAAAATTGGAAAAACAAACCGACGATGAAAAGGTGAAATATTTTGTACAGGTGCTGATAGAGATCTCAGATCCTCGCTCGTACATAAGTTTGAATCAGGAAACCGGGCGTGTCTCTGGACGGCTCAGGGAACTGAAATGGAAATGGCACACGGTTGACGAATTCTACGAACTCTATATAGATACTCTAGGGATCTCTGGAGCGAATGGACCAGCCTTAATGAAGCATTGGATGACCGAACTTCAGGAAGACCCGTGGTGGGAAACTATGATGGTAAGCCACCACAAGCCGGGGCTGCCACCCACTCCAGAGAATATCGCAACGTGGGCATTGGAATTAGAAGATTTCGACGACCTGGTTCGGATCTGCAGTAGGGCTTACAAGGCAGGAGTAGTCGCCGAGAATAGACGTATCTTTATTGATATGCTAAGAGGGCAAAACGAAGCGGTAGTAGAAGGGGTCTGCAAAGGCTGGGTATACGAGATATGCCGACCAGCCAAGGGAGACTATCAAAAGGTTCGAGCGGACATGACGTCTGCATTTCGAGCCTTGCAACGAATCCAAATTATTAGATTGCCATATAGCTCCTTGAAGACCAAGCCATAAGCGAAATTCAGAGCAACGTGGAAGACAAACTCAATTTTAGCTGGACCCAAAGACCATTACGCAGAGGCAATCTATCACGTCGAGGCACTCAGCAGCAAATCAGTTATCCCTGAAGCTGTTTTAAACTTCCTTCTTGTGTAAGATACGTCCATTTTAGCCAGAATAATCCTATCCATGGGTGAGGATTTTCTATGCATGCTCCGCAATTCAGGTTGTGGAGATCGGGCAACAATTACTTGATTTGTTACCTAAGTGAAGAAAAGCCTGTTTTGTTCAATAGCTCACCGGTTGCTGCGTTAATTGCTCTATTTTACGAACAATGTTAGCATGTTATCATTCCTGCCGAAGATCATCGTATTCCGGGTTGATTTCTGATGCTGGCGTGGATTTGGCACAGTAGATTATGCCGCTAAATCACGGAGCCGCGTTTATTACCCAACATTTCTCGGGATTGTGCAACCCCGCAACATCCCACAATAAGCCA
>SOHZ01000464.1 GCA_004377365.1 Anaerolineales bacterium
CGCTGTGCTGTATGACCAGGTATTTGATCTGGTCCCGAGTGCGCCTGTCGAAACGCTTGACCGGGTGACGGCGCAGGCGAGCGGTGACGTCCTCCATCGGCGGGGCGGTGATGGCTGGTGGGATGGCAGGCGGAGGAGGGACGACCGGTGTAATGACAGGCGGTGTAGAAGTGGGAGTGGTAACTGCCAGCAGTTGCTGGCGCAGCGTACCCACCTGTCTCCGCAATTGAATTATCGTCTCTTGAGAGGCAGCCATCCGCTGGCGCAGTCCCTGCGTTTCTCCCTCCAGTCGGGTTACTGCCGCCCGAGACGCAGCCAACTGCTGGCGCAGCGCTTGCGCTTCCTTTTGCAACTGGGCTATCTGCTCTTGAAGCGTGGGCTCAAAAGTCACCCCCACCATCCCTCGATCCAGACGGGCCTGCTCAAGAAAGGCATTGTAGGCTGGTTTCTTGCTCTTATCTGGCCTGCATAGTCCGTACTCTTTCTCAGGGAAATCCTGAGTGCAAAAGTAGATGGCCAGAGCCACACGTCGGTCTTCCCGCAAGGACTCGAGACCAGCCTTTAGGCTTCTGGCCTGAAAGTCCTCACCAGAAGCCGACGACCAACCGAATTCAGAGACATAAATCTTTTTCTCAGCAACATCTTGTTGCTGGACAATCCCAGAGACGGCGTCAAGGTACTTTTTGTGAGTCCGCTGTATGTCTGCCGGAGTATTTCCTGGGGCCTCGCGAACATAAAGGTGATAGCCGATTCCATCCAAAGGGTAGCTCCCGAAGGAAGAACGCACGTCTTCCCAACCATGCTTCCCCTTGCCCACCTGATAGGTATCTCTGAGATACCCGGTGGCCATGCTGGTCATATTCTCAGCTCCCCCGAGGTCATGGGCGAGAAGCGGACCCGACACCAGAGTCACATCGGTGAACCCTCGCTCTATCTTGACGGCACGATATATCCGCTCCAGCATCTTGGCGAACCAGTAGGGGTGAATCCAGGCCTTGTTCCCGCCATGCCAGTCGTTGGGCTCGTTAAAGGACTCAAAGACCTTGACCCGGTCCCCGAAATGTTTGACAACGGTGATGAAATTTTCCACGTACCGGTCAATCCAGGCGTTGGCAGCCGCATTTTCTCTGGCATTTCGAAAGTTGTCTCCCGGTGGCTCACGCACGGTCTCATGACCGATGAGACCGTAGATCTCGATCCTCCTTGCCTTCAGACTGTTGACAATGGTATCATACACCTGCAGCCAACCGTCTTCGGCCGGAGAGGACCACTGGTCCAGAATAAAGTTTATCCGCACGTATCCCGTACCCGTGCCGGCCATGAAATCGGGCGGATGGACTCTCCACGAAGGAGCCCTCCCCTCGACGGGCCAGTTACCATCGAGCCCTACTTTTCTCATGTTGTATCCTCCTTTCGCTGTTCCTGTACCAACATCGTGCTGGCTCAGGGGACCGAGTCTTCTTCTAGCACTACGTCCAGGTTGGCAAATCTATTATAGCAGATTTCAAGAGCTTTG
>SOHZ01000199.1 GCA_004377365.1 Anaerolineales bacterium
AGGTTTGGAACGGTCAGTTTCACCGCTCAGACAAAGGTGGACAAGTTCGTAGACCTTCTGGACGAGGGGAAAGTAGCTGGCACAAAATGCAAAAGCTGTGGGAAGACGTATTTTCCTCCGAGGGCCGATTGTTCCAACTGCCTTTCCAGCGATATGGAGTGGTTTGAGATCTCAGGACCGGGCAAACTGATCTCTTTCTCGACTCTGATCTATGCGCCTACCGGTTTCGAAGATGACCTCCCCTACACCATTGCCCTGGCTCAGTTCGGCGATGTGAAGATCTTCGGTCGAATGAGCAAGGACCTGAAAGAAGAGGACATGGAGATCGGTATGGAACTGGAAGTGGTACCGGTCAAACTGCAAGGCGAGAAAGTCGCCTACGAGTTTAAGAAAGCGTAGATCAGAGGTGTGGTCTCGCACTTGAAGCACCAGCCAGGATGTGTTTGATGGAAATCTGGGAAGGAGGCGATAGGATGGCGGTCAAGCAAATTTCATTTACTCTTCCAGAGGAGTTGTATGAAGAAGTAGTGAAAGCCAAGGAAGAGAGCAATGCTCTGAGTCTGGCACAGTTCATCCGCCAGATCGTTCTTGAAAAGTTGGATGAGTGGAGATGGGAGCGCAACCTGGCAGAGTTGCAGCGAGAGGTACGAGAATCCGGGGGACTTGAGCTCGGTGAGACCAAAGAGGAAGTGATAGAGCGTCTTAGGGAGACTCGACGCCAGATTTTCGAGACAGAGTATGCTCATCTGTATAGATAGCAACCAATTTATCTTTGGGATCGCTCAAACAGCACCAGATTCTGTCGAACTGCTGCGAGTTCTGCGAGTCTTCGAGGTTGCCATTCCTCGTTTAGTTGTCCAGGAAGTCACGCGCAATTTGCGCACTCCGGAACAGGTGAAGATGTTCTATCGGCTGCTTAAAAGCTCTCGGAAACTCGTGATCGTTGAGGAACCTGTACCAACTGACCTAGTTACCAAATATGCAACTCTTGGCTTGCCTGAGAAAGCAGACGCGGTCATCGGAGCCTTCTCCGAATGGGTGGGGGCCAAGTATCTGATATCTGACAATAGGCATTTCCTCAAAGAGATCAAGACAGAGGCGTATGAGGTACTGACTCCTGGCGAGTTCTTGGAGCGGTATCGAGAAAGGAGATTGTGAGGTAAAAGAAGTATGGAACTGGAAAGCAAAGTCTCTATTGTCACCGGCGGGGGGCGGGGCATCGGACGGGCCATTGTCCTGGACCTGGCCGCCAATGGCGCGGATGTGGTTTTCACCTACCGCAGCAACATAGCCGCCGCCGAGGAGGTGGCTGCCCGTGTCGAGGAGCTGGGCCGGCGGGGATTGGCCGTCCGGACTGACGTGGGCGATTTCGGGGCCGCCCAGTCGGTGGTGACGCGGGTGATGGACGAGTTTGGCCAACTGGACATCCTGGTCAACAACGCTGGCGTCAACCGTGACGGGGTCATCTGGAAGATGAGCGAGGAACAGTGGGATGCGGTCATTACCACTGACCTTAAAGGCTGTTTCAACTATATTCGGGCTGCAGTTCCCATCCTCAGGGCGCAGAAGGCAGGCAAGATCGTCAACATCACCTCCATCAATGGCTTGCGGGGCAAGTTCGGCCAGACCAACTATTCAGCGGCCAAGGCCGGGGTTATCGGCCTGACCAAGGCCCTGGCCCGTGAACTGGGCCGCTCCAGCGTAAACGTCAACGCCGTAGCCCCCGGCCTCATCGCGACCGACATGGTAAAAGAGGCCCCGGAGAAGGTCAAAGAGATGGCTTTGGCCGAGATCGTCCTGGGGCGACTGGGCAAACCGGAGGAAGTGGCCTACGTGGTCACCTTCCTCTGCACCGAGAAAGCCCGCCACATCACCGGCGAAGTGATCACGGTGGATGGGGGGCAGTATATCTAACAAATGGCAAATAGCCAATAGCGAATTCCCAAGGAGGAACAGTATGAGCGGTGATTTCGAACACATTCTTTTTGAGCGAAGCGACGGGGTGGCCAAGATCACCCTCAATCAGCCGCCGTTTAACTGGATGACTATCGCCATGATGCGCGAGATAAACTCTGCGCTGGAGAGTCTGCTGGGTGACCAGGAGGCTAAGGTGTTGGTCTTTACCGGCAGCGGCAAAGCCTTCTCGGTGGGAGTGGACGTGGCCGACCATACGGCTGATAAGGTGGAGGAGATGATTAAAGTCTTCCACGGCATGTTCCGCCTTCTGCAGCAGTTGGACATCCCCACCCTGGCCGTGCTCAACGGAGCAGCGCTGGGCGGCGGCTGCGAGCTGGCCATGGCCTGCGACATGATCATCGCCTCGGAACGGGCCAAAATCGGCCAGCCGGAGATCAAGGTGGGAGTCCTGGCCCCGGTGGCCGCTGTCCTCCTCCCCCGTCTCATCGGCCGGCAGAAGGCCCTGGAGTTGCTCCTGACCGGCGAGGACATCAGGGCCCCGGAAGCAGAGCGCATCGGCCTGATCAACAAGGCCGTACCCCCCGAAGAACTGGAGGCGGCCACCGAAGAGTTCATCGGCAAGCTGACCGGTCTCTCCGCTGCCATCCTGCGCTTGAACAAGAGGGCCGTCTATCAGAGCTTTGGCCTCAGCTTTGCCGACGCTCTGGACAAGGTCGAATCGCTTTACCTGGGTGACCTGATGGCAACCGAGGATGCCCACGAGGGGCTGGCGGCCTTCTTGGAGAAGAAAAGTCCGGTCTGGAAAAATCGCTGAGGGGACTTGACAACCCCCAAATTATATGTTATTATATTATATGCCGCATTTAAGACGGCAGATAAAAAAGTGACATGTTCTCAGGGGATACCAAACACACCGAAAGGAGCAGGGGACAATGTTTGAAACGTTCCAAGAGTGGTATGAGAATCGGCATGAATATGCCAAAGACTGGAAGGCCAGGACAGGCGGCAAGGTGATGGGCTACTTCTGCACCTACGTGCCCGAGGAGATTCTCTACGCGGCGGACATTCTTCCCGTCCGCATCATGGGCAGCCACGAGGCAGAGGACGTCACCGAGCCTCACATCTTTAAAATGTTCTGTCCTTTCTGTCGTGACTGCCTGGCCCAGGGATTGGAGGGCCGGTACGACTACCTGGACGGGATCATGATCGCCCAGTCGTGTCTGCACATTCGCCAGGCCTTCACCAGTTGGCGGATCCATATCCCGGTGGATTACACCTACTATATACCTTTCCCTCACGGCGTCCAGAACCGCGCAGTGTACAATTATCTGACCGGGGAACTGGAAAAGCTCAAAAAGTCTATCGAGGACTGGACGGGCAAGACCCTCACCGACGAGGACCTGGATCGAGGCATCGAGATCATGAACACCAACCGCCGTCTGATGAAACAGGTCTACGAGACGCGGAAGGCCGACAGTCCGCCGCTGACCGGTCTGGAAGCCATGCACACGGTCGTCTCGAGCCAGATGACGGACAAGAGGGATCACAGCAGCGCGCTGGAAGGTGTCCTGAAGGAGCTACCGTCACGGAACCTTGACCGAGAAACAGGGGTCCGGCTGATGATCGTGGGTAGCGAGGATGACGATACCGAGTTCGTCGAGATGACCGAATCACTGGGCAGCACCATCGTCGTTGACGAGCACTGCACAGGCACCCGCTACTTCTGGAACGAAGTTGAGCCCCAGGAGAATCGGCTGGCCGCCCTCGCCCAGCGCTACATTGACCGGCCGCGCTGCCCCAGCAAAGACTGGCCTGATCTGACCCGTATCCAACATATCTTGGATCTGGCCAAGGAGTACAACGTTCAAGGGGCTCTCGTTATCCAGCAAAAGTTCTGCGATCCGCACGAGCTGGATATCCCCGCCGTCCGCCAAGCTTTGGAGGCCAAGGGCATCGCCACCTACTTTCTCGAATTCGACGTCACCGTCCCCATTGGGCAGTTCAAGACGCGTGTAGAGGCTTTCCTTGAAGAGTACTTGCTGGAGGACGCGCTGTTCTAACTTTACTAAATAATTGATTGGAGGAAAATATGGCTGAGGAAAGATGGAAAAGCAAGCGCCTGGACTGCTGGAACCAAGGCAAGCAGTTGAGGCTGGACTACTACAAGAATTATGCTCAAGCCCATGAGAAGGGGGGGATCCGCTGGGCCGGCTCGGCCTGGGCCTTCAGCGCCATCCCCGCCGGGCTGGGCGAAGACGTGTGGTCCCTGACCGGCGAGCCCTACGGGGCCTCGGTGGCCTGGAACAAGGACTTTGCTGCGCAGTGCCATGAGGCAGCCCAGGCCAAGGGATATGCCCGCGATCTCTGTGCTTACATGCGTAACTACTGGGGCTCGATCCTGCTCAACAAGTACGTCTTTGGGGGGGAATGGCCCGAGCCAGACTTTCAGTGGACCTCCCATACGTGCTGCAGCCACG
>SOHZ01000363.1 GCA_004377365.1 Anaerolineales bacterium
GGGCCTTGTCCTGAGCTTGCGTCATCCCGAGCCTGTCGAGGGGTCGAAGGGCCTTGTCCTGAGCTTGCGTTATCCCGATCCTGTCGAGGGGTCGAAGGGCCTTGTCCTGAGCTTGCGTCATCCCGAGCCTGTCGAGGGGTCGAAGGGCCTTCTGCCTCCGGGTTACGACGTAAACGATCGGTGCGCTGGATGCTGCGCACCCAGGACATATCCAGGCCGTAGGTTTCGGCTGCTATGCCACAACGAATCAAGCGCAATGTCCCAGTTGTCCTGGTTTGGTTCAACATGTTCGCCCCTTCTAGTTATGGAAACTTTCGAAGTCTGGCAGCAAATCTGTCCGGTAGAGGATTTCTCGTTTCTCATTTCGCATTATGTCATTCTCAAGAGTTGGGCAATCTTGGCCGGCGGTGCGACGTGATCTACGACACCTTTTTCGATGGCCCGTTGAGGCATTCCGTTGACCACACAACTGGCTGCATCTTGCGCAAAGGTTTTGCCCCCTTTGGCGCGGATCGAAACCAGTCCCAGCGAGCCATCGTTGCCCATGCCGGTCAACACCACCCCTTTCGTCCGCGCGCCATAGAGCTGTGCCACGGATTGCATCGTTACGTCAATCGAAGGACGGTGCCCCCCGATTTCGGGTCCCTGGGTGAGTTCCGCCCGCGCGTCGGGCCGCAGCAGCAGGTGGTAGCCCCCCGGCGCCACCAAGGCCAGACCAGGCTGCAAACGGTCGCCCGCTTCGGCCTCTTTGACTTTAAGAGGAACCTGGCGGTCCAACTGGGCTGCTAGGACCTCGGTGAAGGTAGCTGGCATATGCTGGACGATGATAACCGCAGCCGGGAAGTCGGCTGGTAAGCTGCTCAGCAACTCGCGCAGCGCCACTGGCCCACCCGTCGAGGCGCCAATGACGACCACACCGCCAGGCAGGAAGGACAAGACATCTCTGCGTTGCGCTCTTTCCGGCCGGGTATCGTCCACCTCTGGCGTTGTTGGCGGGTAGGCCGGTGACGGAACTGTGTCCTGAGCTTGCGTCGTCCCGAGCCTGTCGAGGGGTCGAAGGGCTGGCACAGTTTCCCGGTCTTGAGGACGGCGATGGCGCAGTGAACGAATCACCTTGATCTGCGATGCAGCCCGCACCTTGGCCATGATTTCCTGACGCAAGGCCTCAGGGTTGGTATCCACGCCGGGTGTATACTTGAGAACAAAGTCCACGGCCCCCATGTCGAGGGCCTGGAGCGTGATGGACGCCGCCCGACGGCTCACCCCGCTGACCAGGACGACCGGGGTGGGGCAGTCGTGCATAATATGCTCCAGAGCCTCCAGCCCGTTCATCTCCGGCATTTCCAGGTCGAGCGTGGCCGCATCGGGGCGCAATTCTTTGACCAGTTCCACGGCCCGCGCCCCGTTCAGCGCAGTGCCTACCACTTGAAAGTCGGGCGACGACTGCAAGTAGGAGGTCAGCAGGCGGCAGACGAAGGGTGAATCGTCGGACACAACTACGCGAATGGGCCCGGTCATGCGGCTACTGTTCCCCTCGACTCCCGCACCAGATGGCGGATGATGTTGAGCAACGTCTCATCCTGATAGGGCTTGACGATGTAGTCTGAAGCCCCCAGTTCCAGCGCTTTGCGATGGTGCTTTTCACCGGCTCGTGAGGTCAGGATGACAAGCGGAATATTTCGATACGCCTCTTGCGCTCTCAGCGTGGCCATCAGTTCGTAGCCATCCATGCGCGGCATTTCGATGTCCACCAAGATCAAGTCTGGCGGTTGCGCGGAGTGCTGGATGATTTCTAGAGCGTCCAGTCCATCTTTAGCCGCCATCGGCTGCCAACCGGCACTTTTGATCAGCTTCGAGACGACACGCCGCACGCTCACCGAGTCATCTACCACCATGACGGTCAGGGCCTCGCGGGCCCTCGTTGCCAGCGGCTGAAGCTGTGTCCTGAGCTTGTCGAAGGGAGGTGCCCAGGCCTCGGGTTGCGGAGCCTCGATGATCAGGTCGGCAGGGTTCAGGATAAGGACCACGCTGCCATCGCCCATCAGGGTCGCTCCCGTCACCCCGTGTACCCGGCGCAGGTGATTGCCCAGGGTCTTGATCACAATTTCGCGTCCCGCCAGGAGCTGATCCACGACCAGTGCGACTTGTTTGGCCCCGGCGTTGAGGATCAGCACCGGCAGGCGCTGCACCGTTTCAGCGGCCGGTTGCCTGAGGTTGAGCACTTGGCCCAGACGAAGCATGGGGTAGACCTGCCCCCCCACCCAGACCACCGGTTCCTGACCGACGTGTTCGATTTCCTCCCGTTCCAGACGGAGAATCTGCGTGACCGCGCTCAGCGGGATGGCGAACGTTTCGTTGTGGGCCTTGACCAGCAAAGCCCGAGTGACGGCCAGTGTCATGGGCAGGCGGATGGTAAAGGTCGCGCCCTGTCCGGGTGTGGAGTCGAGCGTCACAGCGCCTTTCAACTTTTGGACATTCGTCTTGACAATATCCAGGCCCACACCGCGTCCGGACACCTCGCTGACTTCACCGGATGTACTAAAGCCCGGCAAAAAGACCAATGAGTACAATTCCTCGTCGGATAGTTGCGGCGCGTCGGCCTCAGAGACATAGCCTCCGCTGATGGCGGCCGAACGTAGAATCTCGGGCTCCAGGCCGGCCCCGTCGTCGCTGACCTGGATGACCACCTGGTTGCCTTCGTGATAGGCGCGCAGGCGGATCAGCCCCCTTTCTGGCTTGCTCATCACCTGACGTAGCGCCGGAGGTTCGATGCCATGATCCACCGCGTTGCGCAAAAGGTGCAACAACGGATCGGCTATTTCCTCCAACACTGTTTTGTCCAGTTCTATGTCCTTCCCCTCCAGCACCAGGTCTACCAGCTTGCCCTGTTCACGAGCCAGGACACGGACGGCGCGATGCAGGCGGGTAGCCAGGGTAGCCAGCGACACCATGCGGACCTGCATCAACTTGTCCTGTATCTCACTGGAGAGGCGTCCCTGGCGGTTCAGAATGCTATCGAAATCGCCGATCAGGGTGCCCAGTCCATTACTCAGCATCCTGATGTCGCTGGCTGTCTCGGCCAGTTCCCGCGACAAAAGGTGAAACTCGGTATAACGATCAAATTCCAGGTCGTCAAAGCCGTGAGTGTTAAAGGTCGCTGTGTGGGATAAGCCTGCCCTGAGCCCAGTCGAAGGGTTACCAACTTGTCCCACGGACGACAGCACCAATCTGCCTCCCAGAGCACTCACTTCGTACTGGGTCTCAAGATTTGACGATACTCGCCCCAAACGTTCGGTACTGAACTGCAGTTCTTCGACCTCACGCCCAAAGTCGGCCATGCGCTGCTCAAAGACCGTGCGACTAATGGTCAGCTCGCTGACCAGTCTGACCAGTTCGTCCAGGCGCTCGAGCGGTACGCGCACTACCTCACCGGGCTTGCGCGGAACTGGGGCCACGACCTTTTCTGGCGTTTCGGGCTCGATGTCTTCCAAGGGGCGCGGAGTTAGTTCGGCCAGGTCAATGATCTTTTCCTCACCCAGCGGCTCTACCTTTCGCGCCAGCTTCTCTGCGGAGGGCACCTGGCCTAGCAAGGTCGAGTAGCGAGCGTACAGGTCTTGTAGGGTGCCCCGCATCGTTTCCTCTTCAACCTCGCCACCAGCCAGGTCCTCCAAGGCATCGGCTGAAGCAAACAACAGATCTATGATGTCAGAGTCAACTGCCAGGCTGCCGGCGTATAGCAGGTCTAACAGATCCTCCATCCTGTGCGCCAACTGCGCGATGGCCCGCAAGCCAACCGCGCCCGCCGCGCCCTTGAGGGTATGGACACTGCGGCGAACATCTTGCAGCAATTCTTTGTGTTCAGGTTGCTTGTCCAGAGAGGACAGCAGGGTGCTGATATTACGCAGGTGGTCTTCGGCTTCGAGGAAGAAAGCCTCTATCAGTTCTGGAGAGGCCTCTTCTAGATAGTGGGCAACCTTAACCATGGGCGGAGTAGTGGGTCGCTCCTCTTCTTCCGCTGCGAATGCAGGAGCGCCCGCAACCTCGGTCAACACCTCTTCCACCGCCGCTTCATCCTCTTCTACAGGCAGCCCCCGCAGGCGACGGTAGGCCCGGGTCACCTCGGCCAGCAGAGGGCGCTCACGCAGAGTGCCGCTCAACACACCGTCCAGGTAGCCTTCGATCTGTGTTATCGTCTTGCGTAGCAGCGCGACCGTCTCGTCGTTCATGACCAGTTGGCCTGCGGCGATCTCGTCGAGGGTTTCTTCTACGTAATAGGCGATGTGACTCAAGCCAGCCAGACCCACCATAGAAGCCGCGCCCTTGATGGTGTGAGCGTAACGGTGGGTTTCTTTCATAACTTCTGGCTGGTGGGGGTTCTTGTGCAAGGACTTGATGCCCTCCGTGATAGCAGGCAGGTAACTCCTGACCTCCTCTACGAAACCAACCAGAATGGCCTTGTCTATTGATCTGGTCATAGTTTGTCTCCCTTCGCCATCATTTGACCCGTTTGTAGACCAGTGAATCCTCAAAGTGTACCAACTGCACCCCGGGCAGTTTGAGACCGATTACCTCGGCTGGGGCCAGGAACAGGTAGCCACCGGGATAGAGCCGCTGGCACAGGTGCCGAGCGGTCTCCACCCTGGACTCGGACTTGAAGTAGATGAGCACGTTCTGGCAAAAGATCACGTCCTGAGCGGTGACCCAGCAACTGGTTGGGTCACTCAGGTTGAGATAGCCAAAGTGGACCATCGCTCGAACTCTTTTTGCCACCCGGTAGCGGGTTGTGCTACGCGAGGAGAGGGTGGACGCCGTTGCGCCAGCTTCTTCCTCCACCGTCAGGTACTTGTCCCGGAAGTGCTCCGGCATGTACCTGATTTCGAAGGGCTTGTAGAGCCCCTTGCGTGCCTTTTCCACAGCGCGGCGGCTGATATCGGTGGCCATGATCTCTACCTGCCATAGCTCTGGGAAGCGCACGGTCTCCAGGAAGAGCATCGCCAGCGAGTAGGCTTCCTGGCCGGTGGAGCAGCCAGCGCTCCACATCCGGAGTGTGTTGTTGCCGCGTTCTTGGTTGCGGAGCAACAGGTGGGGCAGGATTTCCGCCAGCGCCCGGAAGGACGGTTCGTGGCGGAAGAAGCCGGTCTCGCCGATGACGAGTAGCTCCAACAATTCTTCCCATTCCTTGCCTCCCTGTGGGTTAAAGCGCACAAAGTGATAGTACTCGCTGTAGCTGTGTATCCGGCGGGCGCGCATCCGTTCCCAGATCCGGCGGGCCAGAAACTCTCGACGATTTTCTGGGAAGTAGAGGCCACTCTGTTGCCAGACGAACTCCCGCCAGGCATCATACTCGCTCGTCGTCAGATCGGGTCGTGCCGTTCCATCTCGCTCCGTCATGACCTGAGAGTCTAATGTAGTGATCTGAGGCGGGAGGGGAACGTGTCAGAGATCTCGTCGGTTGCTTTAGTCACTTCCTGGCCCAATCCTGGTGCCTTGGGCCAGGAAGTGACCGCGTTGTTCAGGTACATCTGTCTACATCGGTTCGTGCCCGTTGCCACCGGGCAGTTTGAAGGCGCTGACCGAAGCGCGTAGTTCATCGGCCAACAAAGCCAGAGTGCTGATGGACACGGCAGCCTGCTTGGTGCCAGCAGCCGTCTGCTGCGTCACCTCGTCGATCTCGTCCATTGACAGGGCCAGGGTTTCCGAACCGCGGGCTTGCTGTTTGGATGCCAGGGAAATGGACTGGATCAGCTCGGCCAGACGGTTAGAGACACCCTCGATCTCGCTCAGGGCCTGACCAGCCTGGTAGGCCAACTGAGAGCCGGCCACCACCTCGTGGGTGGTGGCCTCCATGGCGGCCACCGCTTCGTTCGTCTCGTTCTGGATCGTTCTGATCAGGGCGGTGATTTGCTTGGTGGCCTCGGTCGAACGCTCGGCCAGGCGCTCCACCTCCTCAGCGACGACGGCAAAGCCCCGTCCGGCCTCGCCAGCCATGGCCGCCTGGATGGAGGCGTTGAGGGCCAGGATGCTCGTCCGGTCGGCGATGTCGCCAATCAGTTGCACGATCTCACCGATCTCCTGGGAGCTTTCGCCCAGGCGCTTGATGCGCTTGGCTGTCTCTTGCACCTGGTCACGAATGCGGTTCATCTCCTCGATGGTGTCCTGCACGGCTTTGGCTCCCTGCTGGGCATTGGTCAGGGCCTGCTGGCTCACCGTGGCCGATAGCGCCGCGTTCTCGGAAACTTGCTGGATGGAGACGGCCATCTCTTCAACGGCTGCGGACGTATCGGCGATCTGCGCGGCCTGCGCTTCGCTACCTTGGGCCAGGTGCTCGGCTGTGGTCTGGACCTCGTTGGCCGAAGAACTGACCTGGAGGGTGGCCTCTTGCACACCGCTGATGATGTCACGGAGCTGGCCGATCATAAAGTTGAACGAGTCGGCCATGGCCCCGGTGATGTCGGCCGTCACCTCGGCCTCTACAGTCAGGTCGCCCTCGGCCACGCCGCTGACCTCGTCCAGCAGCTTCATGATCGAGGCCTGCATGGCGTCGCGCTCCTCGCGGGTCTGAATGAGGGTCAGGGTGTTGTCGAGCATGGCGTTGAGTGAGGTGGACAGTATGCCTAGCTCGTCGCCGGTGGTCACCTCGGCGCGGACCCCATAGTTGCCCATACCAATTTGGCTGAAGAGGTCCATGATGTGGCCGATAGGCGTGGTGATGTTCTGGTCGGATATGAATCCCACAACGGCGATGAGAGCCAGGAAGAATAAACCGGAGATGACGCCCGTCCTGAGCAAGACCTCGTTCATGGAGGCCAGGATCTCTCGTCTCTGGACCTCCATGATAAGCGTCCATTCTCCCGTCTCGATGGGAGAAAGGACAAAAAAGTAATCCTGCCCGTCTGCGGGATGCTCCGCCACCCGAACCTCTGACTCCCTCACGGGAGAGATCCACTTTGCTATCCAGCTTTCCCCTATCACCCCTAGCGCGTCTAACCCTCTTCTTGAGATATAGTCCTCGGAAAAGATCCGCTCGTACTCGGGAAAGGCGCTCAAGTTTTTCATCTTGAGCTGTTCCGGGTCCCTGCTTGCGGCGACAAACCTGCCCAGGCGGCTCACAAGATAGAGATTTGAGGTTTCATATGGCTTAAACTCATTGATCATGTCGAGTACCGTTTTCAAGTTCCGGTCAATGCTGGCCATACCCACGAATTCGCCGTCGAGCACCACCGGATAGGTATGCTGAACCATCTCGATCCCTTCGTAGACGGACGGCTCGGTAATCAACCAGTATTCCTCACCCTCGGGATTGTCCTGTGACAGCTTTTGCCACTTTTCCTTGACGCTCTGGTAGTAGGGACTCATCGCCACGTCTATCCCTGGCTCCATTCTTATCTCTCCTTCCCGTCTTTGCCAGGCGGGGAGGAACCTGCCATCCATACAGCATTGATGGTTATCCAGGTAGGCTTCATCCTGTCCGTCGGCGTTTGGTTCGTACAGAACGTACGCTCCCTGTAAGTGTGGATTGCGTTCCAGAAGGTTATAAGAGTACGCCATGGTCAGTTCCCTGTCGCCGAAGGCGCCGCTTTCCTGGAAGATGGCCATGGTCTTGGCCGCAGTCGCCGCTTCCAGGTTGCTCTGGTTGATTTGCCGGGCAATGTTGTCCAATTCTTTCTGCATGGCGATCTCGCTGTTAGTGAGGAGCGAGCTCCGATAGGCGCCGGCAGCAACCAGCAGGATCAACACTAGGGCCAGAAACATCGCCGCACCCATGCTCAGCGCTAGCTTTGTACCTATCTTTAGATTCTTTAGCATTTTGTTCTCCTTTCTTTAATTGCTATCAAATTCGAGGTGTCGTATAAGTGTTATTCCACAACCATCGAGGTGAGCAATCACGCCCTGGTTTCGATACGCTTCTCCGCGTCTGTCACTCTACACGGTTGGGACTTACCCAGTCCTCTCGTACACCGATTTGACTGGCCGGTATAGAACCATGCAAATAATGATGCTGGAGAAGGTGGACAAGAAGACCTGGACCCACCCGGCGGTGATGTAAACCTGGAAGGGGAAGATGCCCAAGATGAGCATAGCGGTGATGAACAATCCGCCGCTCACCACCCCGTAGGCCAGCGCTCCCACGGCCGGCTTCCAGGCAACGGGCCCGGTCATCAATTCACCCAGTCTGACCGCCACCACCGCCGTGACCAAAGCGCCGATGGCGTGGGCCGGGATGTTGAACCAGGCGATGGAGGATTTGGAGAAGGCCATCCCCAGCAGACCGGCGACGACGCCGATAGCCAGACCAGGCAATGACTTGGGACGCACTAGCAAGACAGCCAGGGCGGCAAACGTGACCACAGTGTCCGGGGTGATCAAGCCGATGCTAGGAGTGAACATATAGAGCACAGCCCCAATGGCTAAAAGAAGAACTACCAGTGTTGAATCACGGCTTTTCATTGTATTCCTCCTTCGGATGTTAATCTGAAGACTATGTAGATGGACTACTGCTTGTCATATAAGTATGGGCTACTTCTGGTCATGCACGTTTTGGAGTGATCACCTCCCTTCCTGTTTTATCCAGTATTGACTTTGGTAGAGAGTGCAGATTCTCCGAGGCGTGATTGCTCACCTCGATGGTTATGGAAACACCGGATCACCTAACCCTTTGATACGGCCTCCACTCCGTTCGGGCCACTCAGGATGCCGATCTCGGCTTGGCAGCCATTGGCTTATTTACGCCGCCATGTATTAGCTTAATTTGGTCCGTTAGATCCTTCGTGGAGATCATGCGTGCCAGGTGTTACTTGGTTTTCCAGGTGAGTTTGTACACCTTTTTGGCCTCGCTCCGTCGTCAAAATGTCGCGTCCCGTGCCTTCTGCCATTTTTGTTGCCTCCTTAAATTTATATCTTGTTTCTCCATTTAATCTTGTACACCTTTTTGTTGCTGCCCCGCTCCACAATTTCACTTGAGATCGGGGAGCGTCCGGGGAATATCCTGACCGCGCCTTCAAGCACTCCTAAGTGGAATTCTGGCAAATGGAGCGACGTATCCTCCAGTACAGCCGAAGTTGTGGTCATTTCGATGGCCATGAAGTGGCCAGCATCTGCGCCTCTGTTATCGGAGAGGAATAGGGCGTTGAAGGCCATGAGGAGTTGCTGGGGATTGGCAAAGACATCGAGCTCGTTCGTGTACTTCTTGAGTGTGGGCATGATCCGCCCCCCGGTCACTTTCAAGCCGGTGGGGCCACCATTCACGTTGGCTATGGCCCTCTCGTACAACAGCACGGTATCTTTGACGCTGTACCAATGGCCGGGCTTGATGTCCGTGATAGGGATTTTCATGGCTGCACGGGCTTTCTGCTGTGCCTGCCAGGATGCCATAGCATCGAGTATTAGAACGAAACGCCCTCTGATTTCTGCCATTTTCAGTCATCCTCTTATTCGATCACCTAAACGGGCTCGAACTGCCGCATCTCCGGTGAGAGAAGCAACCGATCGAAATCGAGCACCGCTAGCAGACGCCCATCGTGCTCGTAGACGCCGCGTAGATAGGGCGTCACCTGGTCCGCGATGGGCCCGGCGGGCGCGCCGATCCGATCCGTAGGGAGATAACGTATCTCGCTCACCCGGTCCACAATCAGGCCGGTGGTCATGTCCTCTTGACGCGCCTGGGCGACCAGCATGCGGCTGGTTTGTTCGTAGCCTATCCACTCCATGCCCAGAAATGCCCGCAGGTCTACCATCGAGATGATGTCGCCGCGCAGATTGACCACGCCCAGCACCCAGTCCGGCACGTTGGGCACCGGCGTGACGACCAGGGGGCGCCCAATCTCGATGACGTTGGCAATGGGCGCAGCGTACTCGGTGCCGGCCAGGTTAAAGATGACGTGTTGCTCCTCCCCAGCGGCACCAACCGGCTCTGCGGGCGCCAGATCGGCCATCGCTCCCGGCCCAAAAACCTCTTCGACCTCTTCGTCAATGGTGGCAATTAACTCGTCCAGGAGGTGACTGGCCTCCTCGTCGGGCTCTGCCCCGATTTGTTCAGGAACGGGCTTGACTTGGGGCTTGGCCTCCGCTTTGGTTGCTGCCTTCTTCTTGGCTTTGGGCTTGGCCTCGGCTTTTGATTCCTCCCTAGTCTCGACCGGGGGCGCTTCCGCTGCAACTTTGGCCTCAACTTCTGGTTTTTCTCCTGAGCCTTCTGGGACTCCGACGCCTTCTTCTGCCGGGAGGCTGTCGGCATTGGCGAAGGGGTCGTTGCCCAGGGCTTTTCTGTTGCTCTTTTTAGCCATCGTTAATTACCCTCTCTACTAATTGGGCGTAATCGGCTGCGCCGTGGCTCCTCGGATCGTATTCGTAGATCGTCAAGTAATGGCTGGCCGCCTCTGAGAGCCGCACATTGGCCCGTATGGGAAGGGCCACCTGGCCCGCAAAATGCCGCTTCAGGGTCTCCAGAACCTCGTTCGATTTGCGATGTCTGCTGTGGTAGAACGTGGGGATGATCAGAGACAGAGTCATTCTATGATCCTGAGTCTGGTTGATGGTTTTGAGTGTAGCTACCACTTGTTTGGTGCCCAGCAGAGCCAGGTATTCCATGGATACCGGCACAAAGACCTCGTGGGCGTAGAACACGGCGTTCTCGTTCAAGAGGTTGATGGAAGGTGAGCAGTCTATCAAGATATAGTCATAACCGCTGACTCCCTGCATCTTCTCAGCCAGGATCGTTCTCCGCTGCCGGACGTCGTCCATCCGCCACAGGGTCCCCTCAGCCTGAGCCAGGCTGGGGTCGCTGGGCAGGATGTCCAGGTTGTCGCGGACGTTGACAATGCACTCCGCAACTGTGGCTTGGTCCGTCAGCAAGTGATAGAGAGAATGGCTGTATTTAGTTCCTAGGGAAGCGGTGAGGCTGCCCTGGGGGTCGAGGTCAACGCCTAGGATCCGCCAGCCGCGTAGGGCCAACCCGGCAGCCAGGTTGACCACTGTGGTGGTCTTACCCGTACCCCCCTTAAAGTTGAGAATGCTGATTATTCTGGTCATCTCAGTCCACCTGGTAGTTCTCTACAGCAGCCTGGCCACGTTGGCCAGCAGTTCCTCGTCGTCAAAGGGCTTGGTCATATACTCATCCCCTCCCTGCTTTAGCCCCCAAAAGCGATCGCTGTCCTGGGTCTTCTTGGTCAACATGAGGATTTTGATATCCTGGGTCTCAGGGGCGGTTTTGAGTTGGCGGCAAACCTGAAAACCGTTCTTCTTAGGCAAGATGATGTCCAGTACGATCAGGCCAGGTTGCTCGCGAACAGCCTTCTCCAGGGCTTCCTCTCCATCTATGGCGGTGATGACCTGGTAGCCTGCGCTCTCGAGGGGCGTGGTCATCAACGCCAGGTCTGTGGGGCTATCATCTACTACCAGGATTTTCTCGTGAGCCATCTTTTAAACCCTCCTTGCTTTGTTAATGATATCAGAGCTTCCCTTTGACCTCTCGTTCCAGGTCGTTCAGGAAGACATCGTACACCTCGCGGCAGCGGCGGACGACGGCGGGCGACTTTATAGCTTCCGTCACCGTGCCGGTTAGCATCAATTCCAGCAGGTGTAGCAGACCCTCTATCACCTCGGTATAGACAGCCTCCCGCTCTGGCTGGCCGCCGGACCAATTGGAATGTAATCGCTTCAGCGTGCTGACGTCCAGACAGCCTTTCCGTGTCTGAACCAGCCGTATCATTGGATAACTTTTGGCTACAGTGACCAGCGACTCGCGTAAGAAAGAATCGGTCGAAGCATCAGGGAACCGATTTTGGTATAATTCCAGGAGTTTGTTGACGTCGTCGGCCAGCATCTCCAAAGTGAATCGCGGTTTGTCTCGGCCTTTCCGGACGGCCAGCCTGACCAGAGATTGTTCGAGCGTTGACAGGAGGGACAGCAATTCGACTTCCCTTTCCTCATCCGCCTCTTCGTTCCTTTCAATATCGGCCAGGCCATCGCCGGAATCCGGGGGGGCGTGGTTATCCGCTTCCAACTGCCCGCTGAGAGTTGCCCCCTTCTGTCTCTGCTCGTCCAGTCTGCTCGTGCTTTCCAGCAGGAGATGGGTCCAAGGAACGGTGATCGTCTGGCGGGGGGCGACGACATTGCTTTCCATTTGGAAGAACCCCTCGTCCCAGTCCAAAAGTTCGTAGACGGCCTCTGTACCCCGCAGAGAACCCACCGCCGAGTGGACGATCTGGCCGTTCTCGAAAAATATGACGCCTTCCCGCTCCTCTCCGCCGGGCATAGAGTTGGGCTGACGGAGAACCAACTTGGCGCTTTTCATATCGGTGCAGATGATCTGGATGATGCTCGTCAGGCTCATGTCTCTCAGGTTACCACTGACTGTGGTGCTTACCATCTCGTCCACAGCTTGCTGCTTGACGGCTTCGATGGACTGCTGCTGCAGTTTCCTATTTTTCAACGCCTTCTCCACCGAGGGCAACAGCCTGGTTATGCTCGTCACCCTGTTAATGTAGTCATCTGCCCCCCGTCTTATGGCCTCGATGGCAGAATCCAGCGTGGCGTACCCAGTGACGACGATCACCGCCGTGTCTGGCGACCGCTCCTTGACCAGTTCCAGCATTTCCATGCCGTCCATGTCTTTCATCTTCAGGCCGGTCAGGACCAGATCGAAGCCTTCGGTCAACTTCTCCATAGCTTCGGGACCGCTTTGGGCTGTAGCCACGCTGTAACCACCATCGGTCAGCAGGTATCTGAAAAGGTTAAGACCCGAGGGCTCGTCCTCTACAATCAGGATTCTGGCCTTTGCGTGCATTTTTCACTCCTCTTGAGCTTCCCCCAAGTGCCTGCACACCGGGAGAGGGACATCCATTTCAGCCTGGTTGTGATGACACTTGCTTGGACTTTTATCTACGGTCTGTCAGATGTTTCTCCACTGTCTCCGTCAGTACGTCAGGCTGGAAGGGCTTGGTGATATAACCTGTCGAACCAGCCAGCCTTCCCCGCACTTTGTCGAAGAAGCCGTCCTTGCCGGAGAGTATAACAACAGGGATGTGCTTGTAATGCGGTTTCTTCTTGATGAGGCTGCAGACTTGATAGCCGTCCATGTGAGGCATTATGATGTCCAGCAAGATTAGGTCAGGCTTCTCATCTTCGATCTTGGCCAGAGCTTCTAACCCGTCCTCAGCTATAACCACCCGGCAACCCATCTTTGTCAGGGTAACTTGTACAATCTTGCAGACAGTTGGGCTATCATCTACCACCAGAATCACTTTATCGGTCAAAGCCTCTCCCTCTTGCTCTGCCCTTTCCTGGTTTTCTTTGGTGGTTGTATCTATAGCCATCGGTGTTATCTCCTAATCTGCACAGGCTGCATTGGGGATGGGTATCTCACTTGCCAGGAGGCTCTCAGCCCTTTGTCACGCCCAGTTATTTCTACTTCTTCATGAACTGATCAATCCCTTCCTCACGCCACACTTTGAGAGTGGCCTCGTCCTTGGGATCAATCGGCACTCCGATAGCGTTCACTGGCTTGTCATGTTGTTTCTGGATCTCGATCCAGTTCTTCTTCACAGCGGGGTCCAAAGTCATCCAGATCACCTCCTTCCAGAGATAGAACGTGCTCTCAAACTATGAACGTCACCCTCGATCAGCAATTTCTCAATGGCTTCCGCTGAGTAATGGCGGGGGCTCTGAGGACCGACCACGGCCAGAGCCAGGCACCCATTAACCATCAACTCCTGAGCCAGGCGTTGCACCGTCCCCTGGTCTACCTGTTGGATCTGCTCCACGATCTCAGATGTTGGGATATGGTATCCGAAATAGAATTCCTGAGTGACCAGCCGGCTCATACGGGTATTTGTGTCTTCAGAAGCGATTAGATGCCTGCTGCGGATGCGTTCTCTGGTCTTCCATAGCTCCTCCTCGCTGAGCGGTTCCTCTGCCAGCCGCCACAGTTGAGCCACGGTCAGACTCAGAACGGACATGAGGCCCTGGGGCGTGGTGCTTCCTTCAATGACCAGCAACCCGCCGTCACGATAGGCGTGGTAAGACGACGCCACGTTGTAGACCAATCCCCGTTCCTCCCTGAGATGGCGGAAAAGCCGGGAGCTGATGCCGCCGCCTAGGAGATCGTTCAAGACGTGCAGCCCGTAGCGGTCGGGGTGGGTGTAGAAGCGGGCCTTGACGCCCAGAGCGAAGTAGACTTGGGAGAGGTCTCTGGCTCTGATGGTCACCCCCGAATGGCAGGCTGGGGTTCTGCTGGGCGAGGGAGAGCCCTGGCCCAGCATGCGCCAGAAAGCGTCCCGCACCTGAGCCACAAAATCCTCGTGCTCCATGCTGCCAGCCGCGGCGATGATCAGGCGGTCAGGCAGATAATGTTTGTGGATGAAATAGATAATATCCTCCCGGGCGACTTTTCTCACTACTTCTGGCTGGCCAGCGATCAGCCGGCCCAGAGGATGGTTGGGCCAGATGGTAGCCTTCAGCAGGCTGTGAGCCAGTTGATCAGGGGCATCCTGGTCAGCTTCTATCTCCCGTAGAATCACTCTGCGCTCTCGCTCCAAGCTTTCCTTATCGAAGGTGGAATTGAGAATGACGTCGCCGAACAGGTCAAGGGCATAGGTGCGATAATCATCCAGAGCAGTAGCAAAATAGCAGGTGTAGTCCCGCGAGGTGAATCCCCCTATCAGGCCCCCGGCCACATCCATCAAGCGAGCGATCTGCACGGCATTGCGGCTGCTAGTGCCTTTGAACATCAAATGTTCAACAAAGTGGGCCAGTCCACTCTGTTCTGGCGCTTCGTCTTTGGGTCCGACATCTATCACGATGCTGATGGCGATGGAGCGCACCTGTGGCATAGTTTCCGTCACCACTCTGATCCCGTTCTCTAACGTCGTTTTGCAATACACCGCGCCAGTCCCATAAAATTGATAGTGCTCAGTTCAAAGGCATCGTCACTGCTTCTCATTATACACCTTTTACCTTCCAATCGCTTAACATCACGCCCCTTCGGCCTTCCAAAAACCTTCCACTTTTTCAACAGCGGTTTTCAAATCAACGCACAGGAGCAAACCGGGCTCGTTTCCTTTATCTGGCAACCGCTGGGCATTAAAGTAGAACCCCCGGCCTTATGACAGAGCCTCGGTGATGACCGACATGTTACTTTTCCTCTACCATCCAGGCTCGCCTGATCTCCCTGATAGCCCAGTTGGTCAGGCGGCGGTAATAATGGTCGGGTGGGGTCAGCACGGCCAGCACCAGGTCCTGTCTGTCTACGCTGAAATAGCGGCAGGCGAGACGGGTGCGGTCATCGTCCACCAGCGATAGTTCGTCAACCTGGGCCAGATTTAACTGCCGGTGAGCCTGCCTGGCTACCTCGTTAAGCAAGGCGACCATGGCTGCCGCCATTTCATCTTCGTAACCGGCCGGGGTCGAAGCCAGAGACAGGCCCTCCGTGGTGGCCAGCACCGCCGCTTTGAAATCCCCGGCGTGGTTCATCTCTCGCAGTATCTTCTCAAAAGCGACCTGCTTTTTCAATGGTCGTTCTGCTTTCACTACTATCCCTCCTCCACCAGAAAGGCTTCCAACTCGTTCATCAGGGCCCGGCCGAATTCGACCCCCAGTTCCTCTTCCCTGGGTAGCCGGTCATCCGTTTCCGCCAGAGCCATGTTCACGACGTCTTGCAGGCATTGGGCGGCTTGGTTGGTGAAAGCCCGCACAATACCTAACTTCACGCTATGGTCATAGACCACGG
>SOHZ01000018.1 GCA_004377365.1 Anaerolineales bacterium
AAAGCCTCGACTCCAAAGGACCCGGATAGGAATTTCATGGGTGCGAAATGTAGGTCCTAATTTAGTGAATTAGGTTCGGATAAACGCTTGGTTTCGATACGCTTCTCCACTTCGTTCCGAAGCTACCCTTCGACAAGCTCAGGACGGCGCTCAACCGGCGCTTACTCTGCAACCGGTGAAGGATCTACGCCACGATGTACTAACGGGCTACGCGCCGGCCACCACCAGCTACGTCGGCTTTCATCCGTGCCTGCACTTCCGCTTTGGTGACAATCGGCAGGTCGAACATAAGAGTCTGTTTGAGGCGGGTCGCTGCGTCACCTACCAGCACGCCCTTTTCGATACCCGATGCGGTGTCCGTTTCGGTCAGCAAGCCGTAATAGAAACCGCCGTTCCAGGTATCGCCGCCTCCTAACCGGTCCCACAGGGTAATGGATTGGATGGCCGGGGAGCGGAAAAAGTTACCTTTATCGTCCATCGCTACGCTTTCCCAGCGGTGTTGCTCGAAGGAGTCGGGGTAGCGGATGGTTACCGCCACGATGCTGGTCTTGAATCGTTGGAGCAACTCTTGCATGAAAGCATGGATGTCTTCGTCCTCGATGGGACCGATCTCCCCTTTGTCAATTTCCTCGGCGCTGTGCTTGCCACAGCTCATGCCGTAGATCTTGGCCATGTCTTCAATGGTGGTGATGAGCACGTCAACGTGCTCAGTGAGGAGGGGGGTCATCACTTCCTGGCATTGGTCCCTGTTCCACAGCGTAGCACGGTAGTTGAAATCCAACCCTATCAGACAACCCTCAGGCTTGGCTGCAATGGCTTCGTGAAAAGCTTCCAGCAGGTGGTTGTGCTCGTAGCCGCTGTGGGTGCTCAGGCCAAAGGAGATGCCCGACGTATGAAAGAGCCTGGCGTCTTTCAAAGCGGCTTCCCAATCAACGTCGCCTTTGCCCAGCTTGCTGGCGGCAGAGTGCATACGTTGGTACCAGCCGGCGGTCCGCCGGGGTGTCCGGCCAATCTCATAAAGAAACCGACCAATCGGTTCGGCCCTGTAGGCCCACACGATGTGGTCGGTATTCATTCCCTGTTCGCGGGCAACATCTCGAACCATCCAGCCGTATGGATTGTCCGGTATGCGGGTGATGTAGCCGGAAGGGATACCTAAACGGCTGAGAGTCATAGCCAGTGTGTATTCGCTGCCAGCCAGCGAGACGTGAACCCGGCGGGTCCTTTCCAGCCGTTGCGCATCGCTTGGGGTATCGCGTACCATCACCTCACCAAAGGTGACAAAGGCTGGCCCCTTGTCTTTGAACGCACTCAAATCGTCTTTCGTAATGTCGTATTTGAGACGCTGCGTGGCCATATGGATCTCTCCCCGGTTATTCTGTTTTTTCAGCTAGGTTTTTCGGATAGGCTTTTCTATATCAGAAGTTTTGCACTTCTTACAAACGGATGTCATTGCGAGCGAAGCGAAGCAATCTCGGCCCTTCAAAGAGATTGCTTCGTCGCTCCGCTCCTCGCAATGACGGATTCGGAGCTAAGTTATGGTAATTTCCGTGTCCGGTTGTAAAATCTGCAAAACTACTCTATATATAAGAAGGAGGATCGGTAATGGTAAAACCAAAAAGGAGTTCACTGAGGATTTTATGTGGTGAAAAAGGTTTCTACTAAGTAAAATTATATCACGGAACACGTCGGATGTCAAGTAGCTTCGTCGTCGGTCGTCGGGATCAAGAGGCACACGATATGGCTCACGGTGGTTCAACCCTTCGACAAGCTCAGGACTCCGCGCAGCCAGAGCGCGTTGCCGCGAGATCATGGTCACGTTGCCTGACCCTCGCTGCGGCGCACCGGATAGATCTTGAAGATGGCCTGGCCCCAGCCACCGCACCTGACCCCGGCATCCAGGCAGCTCAGCCGGTCGAACATGTATGGTTCCGGGTCCAGGTCGCTGCACAGTCGCTCCTGGATGACAGCCACAGCCACAGATAACGGCGGCAAGGCGTGGACACAGATCGTCTCCGGGCCTTTGTGAGCTCGCAGCAGCCCCAGCGGCGAGAGGATGATCTTGTCGCCAGGTTTGTGGTTGGCACAACCGGGCGCCTCCATGACCTCAGCGATAATGTCCCACTCGGCCATCTTGTCCACTCGCTCCAGGAGGCGCACTGCCTTCGGATTGGCCCGGAACATGGCCAGCTCTTCGTCAGTATAGCCCATCTGCCGCTGAAACTCAGCCCAATCAATGGTCTCCTTCATTCTCCATTCTCCATCCTTTCCCCCCTACCAGCGCGGGATGCCCCATCCGCCGTCCATCCGAAGGGTCTCGCCGGTCACGCTGTCAAAGGCCGGTGAACACATCAGTACCATTATCCGGGCAATTTCGGGCCGGGTGACCAGCCGGCCAACCGGCGTGTAGGCGATGGCCCGCTCTACAAAGGTGGGGTCAAACTCGGCGATGTCAGGCGCGCTCTCAGCAATCTGACCTGGGGAGATAGCGTTGACGGTGATCTCCGGCCCCAGTTCCAGGGCCAGCGACTGGGTGAGGTGGCGGACGCCCCACTTGGCCAGGCCGTAGATGGAATGGTTGCGCAGGTCGGCCGAGCCGGCCGAGATGTTGATGATGCGGCCCCACCCTTTCGCCTTCATTCCCGGCGCGACCAGCCCGGCCAGCATGTAGATGGCCTTGAGGTTGGCGTCCATCACCCGATCCCAGTCCGCCTCGGGTAGCTTGGGGAAGGCATCCATCGCGAAAGGGCCTGCGCCGTTGATCAGGATGTCCACCATGCCCAGCCCTTTCGAGCTTTCGTCTCGCACCTCGTCAACCATGCGGACCAGTTGTCCGCGGTCGGTGACATCGGCCATAAAGACAGCAGCCCGGCCGCCCTTCTTTTTGATGGACGCAGCCAGAGCTTTGGCCTGATCCTGATGAGTCACGTCGTTAATGGCCACGGCCGCCCCGGTGGCGGCGAATTCGGCCGCTATCACGGCCGGCAGATTGCGCGCCGCACCGGTCACCAGGGCCACGTGGCCGGCCAAAAGTCCATCGAAGAAGCGTTCAAACATTGTTTTCCTCCATACTTTTGGATGCGCCCATTCGTGTTCCATCAGCACACCTCAATACCCGGTTTCAATCTGCCTCTGCAAAGAAGCATACGCGACTGCCCGGGCCATCCAGCAGGATCTTGTGCCTCCGAATGAAGCCCCGGCCAATCAGGAACTGCTCGTTGTTCTCAAACGTGTCTATTCGCACATTGAACTCATGCCCCAGCCTGGGAACGACCAGGACGCCACGACTCAACGGCATTTTGAACTTTTCACCGGACACAGAGATGCCCACGGACCAATACTCCTCAGGATACTCCCAGCCATACAGCTCCAGGTCAACGTACACTTCCCAAGGCACCAGGACATCTCCCCCGTAACCGGTGTCGATCTCCACAGGTTCTTCAGTATTGGCATGGAATTGCCCGCTAGGTGTCTTGAGACGGACACCGATGGCAAAGATGTCCTGGCTGTCCCAGCAGATTAGCTTCTCTGCATCTGCCATAGCCGTTCCCTCCGCCTGGGGGGGGCTTCACCGACCCGAAATACCAGACGATGTCGCGCTTCAGTCGCCAGGCCAGCGACCTGTTCCAGTGTATCCCCTACTCCCTGCAAAGCACCATGGGCAATCACCACGTATTTCCCCTGGTGTTCCCGTTCCAGGTCCCCTTTCAGCCGGCGATAGACCTGGTTGTTCAGGGCACGCTCAGCCTTCAGGCCATCCCGTTCCGCCACTGTCTCCAGCCAAAGGGCAATGGCCTCTTGCAGCGCCCTCGCCGGACCCGCATCACCGTACCGCTCGCGGGCACGTTGCTCAAATTCGGCCTGCAAGTGGTCAGGGATTTGGATAGTCACGTTCATCATTTGTCCCTCCTCACTCGTGATTTACCGTTCTTTTTTGCTCCCAGCCGATCTGTGACCGGCGTCGTGGGTCACAGATCGGCTGCGAGCGGAAAAATAATTTAATACTATAGGAATTTTCTTTTGCTCGGCGTGGATCACAATCCACGCCATAAGCTGCCGGACTGTGGTCCGGCGGGAGCGATAAATTTTTCGGTGAGTGTGATTTCCAGATTAGCCTGGCGGTGACTCATGCCGCCAGGACTAGCCTGTACCGCAACAGTGGTGAATGTGCTCCCATCGTTCTGCCGTCAGGTAAATTTCATGGCCCTGGCTGTCGCGAACGTTCCATAGCTGCATTTGTGGGCTCCAATGGCATTTTACCACAAGCCTTATGGTTGTCAAGAATAGAAACCAGTAAGGCAAAAAGCCCCTTCCCCCGGCGCCGGGGAAGGGGCTTAACTCTTTGCAGTTTGCGG
>SOHZ01000034.1 GCA_004377365.1 Anaerolineales bacterium
CCCCCACCCCCCCCCCCCCCCCCCCCCCCCCGCCCCCCCCGCGCCCCCCCCCCCCCCCCCCCCCCCCCGGGGGGGCGGGGGGGGGGGGGAGGGGGAGGCCGATGCTGCCGCCGCCAACAACTCGGCCGGGAAGACGTCCATCCGCCTTTCCCTGAAGGCTCGCAGCCAGTAGCGCACTCGTCCGGCAGACAATCCCACCTGGGGGCCAATGTCCTTGGGAGCAAAGCCCTGGTCCCAGAGCAGTAACAGGCGCGCCCGGCGAACGTGGACCGGTTTGCCTTCGCTGGCGATCCATTCCAGTATGGTCTGTTCTTCGGTGGTTAGCCGTTCTTCCATAGACTATTCTCCGACGTAACTGCTCAGGGCACGTCTGAAAAGTGGCCAGCCCACTCTCAGGATAGCTCTGGGCAGATGTCATTGCGAGCGCGTGAGCCGCAGCCCTGAGCGCAGCGAAGGGGAAGCAATCTCGGAGCAGCAATGAGATTGCTTCGCTCCCTTCGGTCGCTCGCAATGACAGGGTGAGTAGTACTCTCCGACAACTAAAGCATCCCTGCTGAGCCAGACGTAGAACGTGAAGCGTGAAGTGTGATCACGTTTCATGCATCACGTTTCAAGCAAGTCCTGGTCCCACTTTTCCGCGTACTCGGTTTCCTGGCCGCTGAGGATGGCTGCGAGAGCGAGGAGTGCCTTCCGCGCGTCGCCGACAGGGTAATAGAACGCATCCCAGTTCTCGCTGTCCTCCCCATCGTGAGTGGGGACAACATAGTCGAAATGCCAGGCCAGTTGCATCTCCCGGTAGGCGCTACTGGCTCGCCGCTCGATGTTTTCGAGGTCCTTCAAGGAGAGGAGCCCTTTCTGCTTCTGGGTCCGCCGCAAAAGCTTGCGACGCATCACGTCGGTGAGGAAGTCCGGCAGCGAGACCCGTCTGGAAGGGTCCTTCAGGAAGAGGATCTCATCCCTGGACAAAGGGGAGAGAAAGACGCTCAACATGGGGACATCGGACAGCAGCGATGACTTTTGGGCTTCCGTGGACACAAAGGGGTTGCCCTCGAAGAAGGCGTCCTTCTCCCCGCTCAGGACCTCCCTCAGGTTCTCTACGTCCAAGGCCTGGAGATCGCCCCGCACGTCCATCACAATGTATCCCTCCCGATCGTGAAGGGCCTCGATTTCATCGCGGGGGCGGAAATGGTAGTCCACGCCGTCCTGTTCGCCAGGCCGGGGCGCCCGGCTGTTGAACAGGATCAGCTTTTCCAGCTTCTGCTCGAGCTGGGGATAGAGTCTCTTGAGAACGTTGTGTAGGGGCCCCTTGCCCACGCAAGAGGGTCCCGACAGCATCACAAAACGGCCCATGTTGTCCTCCTATCTACGCCTTACTTTTGGCCTCACCGTGTTGAACCAGATACAGTTCCACGATCCTTATGCTACCCTCCTCCAATTTTGGCCCGTAATGTTGCCTAAACGGAGAAGCTCACCTGCGCGGCGGGTGCGGCGGATGGTCTTCGCTGGCGGTGTTGATTGTAGCACGTGCGCCCCGCCGCTTATGCTGAGATGTGCTATGCTGTTTCTGCGCTTCTTCTGCTGAAACCAGGAAGCTGACACTGTTTGCTTATCGGCGTATCTATAACCAGTAAAGCGTCCTCTTGTAATTCCGAGTAACGCGCATCGGGCGACTGGTCTTTGAAACGTGATCATACAGTGCCTGAGCATAAGCAATCGTAACAGGGGTATCCACCGTGCGATGCAGGGCGTTGATGTGAGCTACACTCAGCCAGTAGACATGGGCGGCCAGTGCTTTTGTCGATGTTGGCCCCGCGAGTTGACGTACTGTGACGGTATTAGGGTTTGGGTAGATAAATCCGCGATTTGTCCTCTCGGCTAATGACAACGTATTCATGAGATAAGCGACCTTTTGGGCTTCACTGCCTACGGCAATGCCGTGAGAGGGGGTGCCCTGTTGGTTCGCCGGTTGCCACAGTCGAGGGCCGGCTTTCGGATCAACTGACACAACGTCGTTTGGAATGGATAGGGCCTGTAGCGCAGCCTGAATGTCTTCGGCGTAGGTTGTCATCTCTGGTGAGACGTGAACAATTACATGTGTTGGTCTAGGTCTTGAGCGGTGAATCCCGTCTGTTAGCAAGGACTGGATTAGCTTATCAATCTCGTCAGCAGAATCCTTCTTGCCTGGATCCTGACGGTTTAGATGGGTAGCTCCATAGGCAACCAGAGTGCCTTGATAGTCAAAAAGTGCTCCAGAGACTATTGTTGTTTCAACATCGCTGACCAGACCCAAGAAGTAGGTAGCCTCTGTTGACTCCGACTCAAAGGATAAATTGCACAGTTTCCAAGGTTGAGCGTTCAGCCGGTAGAGTCCGCCCATGAGGGCATTGTTAATGATGAAAGGCATGTCACTCATTTCTTGAAGTTTGTCCCAATCCACTGTCACGGCATATCCTCCCCTGAACAAATCCCTCAGCCTTTTGTTGAGGTGGCGGGATTGCTTTTCCGCATCTCGCAGTTTAGGGTCTGTGCTAGAGCGAGCCTCCGGACCAGGTGTTGCCATGAGGCAAAGAACGCGTCGGTCAGGGCCACTATGTACGAGGGTCTCCACTTCTTGGATTGTTTGATTCAAGTCGCCGTCAACTGGGTATTTCATTGTGCTGACTGGCAATTCCACATCTGGAAGGGTCTGGGCAAGGAATCCTTCAGCTCTCTCGATGACTTGTTCCCATTCAACCTTTGGGATAGCTGGACTGCTATCTGGGATAGGCAGTAGAATGATGACCTGGATATCGTCAGGCTGGAAATAGAAACCGCTCCCTTCTTCGAGCATGGCTTGGGCTAGAATCGTTTGCAAACCATTTGACGTCTCGAAGTAGGCCTCCGAGTCGTGCATCCAAAACCAGGTTTCCAAGCCAATCCGCTGGGGGATGACAGGTTCTTGTTCAAAGGTAATCCCATCGCAAGAAGCAAGCGGGGGGATGCGATTGACAAAGCGCTTTAGAAAGTCAAATTGCTTTTCAGCGTTGTGGGCTGTGAAGCGACGAATGGACTGCATAATCGCAGAGCCTTCCACATGTGCCTTGGCAACCTGTCCAAGACTGGCTGGTTTGCCATCCATGAATAGCCGGAATTGTTCCTGACACCATAGGAGCGGGTATCGGTCCTCTGGAACTTGGACTTTGAAACTAACGCCCCAATAGATTTGCACATTCTCTCGATTAAAGCTGGCCTTTTGGGGAACAACTTCAACAGACCCGGAAAATTCGTCTTCGTTAACCGCGTAGCCTTGTTCCGTAAAGGCGGCCTTTATGGCATCCGTCACTTTTAGCTGCCATATAGACGATGGCCAAAGGTTAGATAATGGAGCGATGGCTCGAAAAGCGGAGAGCCTTAGCTCAGGTGGCTCATAGTTTTGACGCAAGTAAGATTTGATCAGATCAAAGAAGGTTTCCCGGTAATTGTCCCGCAGATAGACAAAGTATCCCCCTTCAAATCCCTTCTTGGTGTCCGCAACCTTTACCGGGAAGCGAAGGTCAAATTCCCTGATGGTATCTTCAGTTGCTTGAAAAGTGAAAAAATCTCGATCAGGGTAACGAGTAGCGCGATAAATATGGATCATGTTTTGTGGCCCTCAAAATTGAAGTAGAGACGTTCAGGGATTTAGCACGGCAACTGACCGATGACAATCAAATAGTCTCTGGCCCTTGACATCGCAACGTACAGCAATTCTTCTGCAGTCTTGGGATAAACGTGTTCAAGTTCAGTGAGAATAATAACCGGCCTCTCCAGTCCCTTAAAGCTGTGGATAGTACAACACGTTACTTGGTTTGCAACAGTTTTCAACTTCCAAACTGGCGCAAACTTTCCTGGCTTGTCTGGCTTTTGTCCCCAGATGCTGTTTCTTTTCGCTCGTGGGGTTAGTATAGCTACTTGTGGCAGTAGAATTCTTTGCTCAGTTAGTTGTTCCAATACACTTTGTACAGCTTCATACTCATTTGCATAATCTTTCAGGCTTACAAACCAGGGTTCGGGACCCGAAATGCCGCTAGGGAAAATGACCTCTGGGCGATGGTAATAGCGCTTTACCTGTTCAAAAATCGGGTTGCTATTGCGCATGTTCCTACTTAGGCGGTAAGAAGGCCAGTTGAAGGGGATGTTCTCACGATGATATATGCGCTGATTGTCATCATAAAAGATGTAGAACACCCCCTGTTCGGGATCTGTCAGTAGCCGATACAAAGTTTCCAGCCAGGAAGTCTGAAAATCCTGTCCTTCATCCACAATGATGGCATCGAAGGTCATGTTTAGGTCCACGGCTGCAAGCTCCAACGCTTCTGGCATTGTCACATTGTAGAAGTGTTTTTCTTCTTCAGTGCCAGGTTCTCCTGGCCATCTACCGGGGAGAGCAACTTCCTTGGAGTAGGATGCCAGTTGGTAACACAGCCCGTGAAAGTTGGTCACCAGCATCGAAGGGCGGACAAAGTCACCCTGACGAAGGTTGTCAGCAAGGTTTTCATTGAAACAAGTTAGCAAGACCCGCCGCCCCTCCTCGGCCAATCGGCGGGCTTTTTCGGCAGCAATCATGGTCTTTCCTGATCCTGCACAGCCGGGAATCAGCATTTTCGGGTTACCTTGAAGACTATAAAGCACGTTGAACTGTTCTTCTGTCAATTCTTTGCGGCGCTCCTCAGCGGTCTGAAGCTGATAAGTCATGAAGGATTCAATATGCCAACCGTGCGCAAAGACCGTTTTTAGAAATTCAAGCCCTTCTTTGCCAGGAGGATCCCCCTTTTGCCCCTGATATAACTTCATGATTTGGTAGATGCGATCACGTAAGGATCCTATGTTAGCCACATCATCTCGATCCAATGTGATCTCAGGGAGGGCGTCCCCACCCAGGTAAAAACCCTCCGGCACTTCAATATCAGGAAAACAGACAGCCGTGGCGATGTCAAAAGTCCGAGTCGGGAGACGCTGAGCTCTAACATAATCATCAAGTTTGCGCTCGTAAGCTTTAGCCGCATTAGTCGCTTGAGTATACGGGTTCTTGATCGGTTCGCGCACTCGCCGATCCTCGGGCTTGCGAAGCTGACTAAGGGGTGTGGTATACCAAACGTTCCCATCCCTGGTAATGCTTCCCCCCTTCACCTCAAGCATGAGCACACCTAACTTTGGATGGGCGATTATGAAATCTGCCTCTCGATCACTCACCCCGTAACGATGCGCCCACTTGATCGCTGAGCCATATAGAACCAGCCAATTATCACCGAGTTCCGAGAGTTGATCGTATACGAAGTATTCAGCTCGCCGTCCAGGATTTTCCTTTCGCTCACTCTCTGGGATCCATTGTGGATAGATTTGCGCCATCGGTACTCTTGTAGTTCGTTATAGTGAGAACACGAGCAAACTACTCAATGCCGCGTGCCCAACATCTCATACACAAAATCGTGGGCCATGGCTCGCCAGTGTCCCCAGCCCGTCCGGGGCGGCGGCACGTGGCGCAGGTTCTCGGCCACCGAGGAGCACACCGAACCGAGACAGCAACCATTGAGGTCCCCCAGCCATTGTTAGGCGGCTTTTCTACACAAAAGGACTCTCTCTACAGAATATCAGCATGATATCTATCGCAGATACCAGTGGTTTCTCTGTCGTCAAAAAGCACCACCGCGCTCAGTCACCCGCTGTCATCAGCACCCGCTCTGCCACTTCCGGCAGCTCGATAGGTACAAACATTGACGCCGGGTAGAGATAGCCGTCACGCTCTGACTTGTCCTCATCAATGACGCGGAGCATATTGTGCGACTCCGCCTCTGCATCTGGCAGCGTGCGGTAGACTTTGCCCAGGATCAGGCTTGCCGGATTGCTGTCGTTGTTGATACAAATCACAAAATCACTCATCGAATCACCCTCTTGATTTTGAAATCCCTACGACCTATGCCGTGCGCTTCAAACCAGTGTATCTCGGCTTCGCAGATTGTACCGTCTGCTAGTTGCACAGTTGCTATGCCCTTCATCTTCCGCCAACGCCCCTTGCCGTAAGTGGCTCCAGATAGCGCCGGATGTACACGCCCCGGCCTGCTGCGATTGTCTCAATGTCTCTAATTTCGCTGAGGATCTCAAATTCTATAATCATCCATCACCGCTCACGGTTCTGACAAGCCGCCCAACGGCTTGCGCATCAGCCGCGCCGCGGTTTGCAAAGTGTATCTCAATCCAAGATACCCCTGATTATGTCGGCATTTTTCCGCATAAAACGCTATGCAGCAATGGCGCACAACATCTCATACACAAAATCGTGAGCGACAGCTCGCCAACGTCCCCAACCCGTCCGGGGCGGCGGCACGTGGCGCAGGTCCTCGGCCACAGAGGGCAAGTCGGCTATCGGAACGTCTCGGAATTCGGTGATGTCTTCGGCGGTCTGAGGAAGCCGCAGTACGCCCTCCGTCCGCGGCAGGTGAAATACATAGGAAGCGAAAGATACTTCTTGAGAGGCATAGTAGATGCGACAATCCAGGAGACCAAGGAAGTGGGTTGTGTCCAGGGTCAATCCCGTCTCTTCCTCCAGTTCGCGGGCCAGGGTGGTTTCCACGGGCTCATCCCAGTCTATGCCCCCGCTCAGGAGGCGGTAGACGCCCGGCTCGTACCAACCTTTGCGGTGCAGAAGCACACAACGCCCCGGCCGCCCGACGGCCAACACGACTTCGCCCCGCCGGCTTCTGGAGCGATACAGTCGGCTGGAGAACAGGTACCCATCGCCCTCGATCTCGACAACCCGCATCTCGGGCTGACCGTAAGCTACGGCCAGTTGCTCCAACTCGCGCTCATCAATCGCATTGTAACCGCTCAAGGCGCGCTCCCTACTTCTTCGTCTCCTTGGTCCTGGCTCTCTCTTTTCCCCTCTTTGCCTCCCTCTCTTTCTCTTTCTCTTTCTCCTTCCCCTTCTCCTTCGGTTTCTCTTCGCCTTTCTTCTTATCTTCCTTCTCTTTGGCCTTCCTCTCAGCCTTTTTCTTCGTCTCTTTTGGTCCCTTAGGGGGTTTCATGCCCTTGAGCAGTTCCTTGATCTCCGCCTGCAGCGACTGAAAGATTTCGCGGATGCTGCAATTGGCATCAATGCGCGCAAAGTTGAACTCGTCGGCAATAGCGTCGAACTGGGCCAGCAGCCGAGTCTGGTACTCGACAAAGCTGTCATAATAGTCCCGCCCCTGCAAAAAGTCCACGCCCGACTCCCAATAGTCAAAGCCTCGGGCATTCAGCACCCGGGGGACCAGATGGGTCAGATCGGCCTGGAGATAGAAGACAATGTCTGGCACCAGGGCAAAGCCAAAGACGTTGCGGATCCAGACCGGGTCGGCCCCCCGCACCAAGGCCCGCGCGATGATGGAATAGATGTAGCGATCTGTCAACACCACAAAGCCAGCCCGCAGGGCAGGGAGGATGTCTCGTCCAAGACGATCTACCATATCGGTAGCGTAAAACAGGTTCATGGTCGTGTCGCCCACGGTGTGCCCTTCCATGGCTTGCTGAATACCCTTGCCAGCCAGCTTTCCTCGCTTGAGGCCGGTGGCCGATACAGCATAGCCTTCGGACTCTAGCCATTCCTTGAGCAGAGCAACCTGAGTCGAACGGCCCACCCCATCCGTGCCCTCCACAACGATCAGTTTGCCAGGCAGGTTTTTGTGTTTGACGCCAGGCAGACCGTAACCGTAGAAATTCATCTCCGTCATGAGCCCTCCCTTGTGGGGAGCACTTCTTCCAGATAGCGGCCATAGAGAGGCTCTGCAGTCAACACCTCGCGCCAGGCGCTGGGCTCAGCCCGCAAGGCTTCACCCAGGTGAGGCTCAATGATCTCCCGTACCAACTCTTGCTGCTCCAGCAGTGGCAAAGTGGCGTCCATGACCGTCAGCCCGAACTCTTCAATCATCTTCTCGTATTCCTCCAGGATGCGGCCCTGGAAGAGTTGGTAACTCTCATAAGGGTCCTCACTGAGGCCGATGTCCAGCCCAGCTTCGTAATATTTAAGCCTGGGCCGTCCGGCCATGATCCGCCTGAGGGATTCCTCTAAAGGCACGCGGAAGTAGAGGGCCACCGTGGGCTGGACAGCGAAGGAGTAGATCTGGCGCACCCATTGGGGATGGACACCGCGGGCCACGTCCCGGCCAAAGGCCGTGTAGATGTAACGGTCGGCCAGGACGATAGCCCCTGCCTTGAGAGCTGGCAATATCTGCCGCTCCATACGGTCCGCCAAATCGGCGGCGTGGATCAGGCTGAAGGACACGGGTGATAGGAGCATTTTCTTTTTGCCTCGCCGGGTGGTGTCCCGCACAATGAGTGAGGAGTTCCATTCGCTAAAGGCCACGCAATAGCCCTGGCCGATCAGCCACTTGCGCAGCAGGTCCAACTGGGTGCTCTTGCCAGAGCCATCAATGCCCTCAGCGACGAAAAGCTTGCCCGGTAAGGCTCGTCCGTCAGGTAACTTGGCCATGTGATTTCCTCCTGAAACCAGCAGTGTCAGACTTTTCCACCAGTTGTCCGAACTTGTATTGGAAATTAACGTTTCCCGGCAACTTGCGATACTTCTCGAAAATGGCTACGATCTTTTCTTTCAATATCGCGCAATGACGTTGAAGACGATGGGGCAAATGAAAGTATTGTGAGTCCTCTGGGCGCCATTAGCACCGGCACGCTTTACGCTGTTTGCAGCACCATCCTACCGTCTGGCCCACGGACGTACTCCATCGTGCCCTGGGGAATGAGGTTCTCCACTTGTAAGTAACTGGCGTCCATGTATTCCCATATCACTTGGAAGGGGACTGTCCCGGGCACCCACTTTTCCACGATGACGACGCCGTGACAAGGCAGGACAGTGAAGACTACCTGGCGCGGGTCGTCTGGATTTTGCATGGCCTCCGAGCGAGCGAAAGCCCCCTTGACAGCCCGAGCCTGGGCATCCGTGGCACAGGAAACCGGGTAGTGGTAGTACGCTGGCTCCAAGGGGACGTACTCCACCCGGCGCGGGTCGTAGGCAGCCATGCCGCGATGACCATGCAGTTTAGAGCGCGCCACCGGCACCTGGGCGGTGACATTCCACGCCGGGCCAAGGGTGATAGTGGGTAGCGGACGATCCATGTCCATCATCTCGGCCGCTTCGGAAGACGGGGGATCGTTGCGCTTCCCCTCCACGTGGCGTGTCAGTGCTCCGCTGCCGTCGGGCCGCACTCCCACGATCACCGCCAGGTCCTCGTCAGTGATGCTCCCCTTGTCCACAGGGCGGGCACTACCCGTCACCGTAGCAACGAGGGCGCCCAGTGTCGGATCCCAGGTGGCAAAGCACCCCTCGCTGTACTGGCTGGCTATTACGTCCGTCACCGCAGGCACCTGTACCAGGTCGGCGATGCGTACCATCTCGGTGAAAAAGTTCCGCTCTCCCAGTTGCTGACCCGCCACACGCATGGCTGTGGGCGTGCTGAGACGTTGCCAGAGCGCGTACGGGATAGGCTCTCCCACCACTTTGTGTTGGGTCACCTCTCTGGCGCTGATGGTGGTGACGGTGCGCAGAACAATATCATCGTAGAAAGATTCCAGATCTTCTACCTCACTACTAGGGTGAGCACCGACCAAGTCAAAGTGGTACGCTACAAGAGGGCGATCAGCCCCGACTACCAGGATGATATGGATGCTCTTGGCCTGAGCCTGCACCAGGCGTTCCAGAGCCAGGATAGGGCCGCCACGGCGACCCTGCTCGAAGAGCACACGATGGGCCTGGGGCGCTAGACCGGGGAAAGCATAGTCCGCCGGATCCAGTGGTTCCTTTGCCAATGCGGCCCGGAAATGATCTAACAGGCGCTGGAATTCTTCAGGACGCACTTGCATCAGCGTGTAAAAAGCAGGAGTGTGAGTCAGGTTGAAGCGCTTGCGAGCAGTAAAGATCAAAGCCTGGCGCCACCCCAGCGGTTCGCCGAAGGGGGCGGTGGTTAGAATGACGTCGGTGTGATCGTCCGGCGTCGTCTGAACCTGATGCCCTCGGAGGCGGAAATGGTGCAACAGACCACTCGCCACTTCCTCCAATAAAGGGAACGTGGGACCAGACACAAAGGCTATGTGCATTCTGCGCAACCACGGGTGCGTTGGCTTGGCTGTTGTGAATTCATTCAGGCTCATGCTTATATACGCTCCCAACACTTCACCCGGTCAATCAAATACGAAGACAGACTTGACGACCTGGTGTCGGCTTTTGTCGGCCGTGACAGCCAGAGCCCTCTTATAACCATCCAGTCTGAAACGATGAGTCACCATCGGGGCAAGGTCGAGCTTGCCCTCGGCCATCCACTCCAGAGTGAGTTGGAAGGTATGCACCCGCCGGCCATGGAACGTCTCCATACCACCCCAGACGCTGCCTTTGACCGTCAACTCGTTCAGCCAGATGGGGGTCCAGTCCACCCGTTTGGGGATGGCGGCCAGACCTACCAGAACCACGGTGCCACCGCTACGGGCGAAGCGCAAGGCGTCGTCAATGCTGCTTTCGCTGCCCACGCACTCGTAGACGACGTCGGCGCCGCCCACCAGGACCTTCTTACCCAGCACAGGCTTGTACAGTTTGCCACCCGTGGCTTCGGCCACGGCCCGGGAATAATCACCTTCCCGCAAATAGATAACCTCATCCGCACCGAACTTCCGGGCCATCTCCCCCTGGAAGGGATATTTGGCCACGACGATCACCCGCGCGCCACTACCCAACGCCCGCAGCGCGGCCACAGTGCATAAACCAATGACGCCCGAACCCAATATCAAGACCGTATCGCCATCGGCCGGGAAGTTGCGCATCACCCAGTGCAGGGCTCCCGCAAAGGGCTCGACCAAGACCGCGTTTTCGTCGCTGACGCTCTCGGGCACAGGGAAGAGTTGCGATTGGTGAGCGACGAAGCAGGGGCTCCAGCTCCCGCCTGTGTCGCGGCAGGCCCCGATGCTCAGGCCAGGCGCTAGGTTCCCCTCGGCGAAATTCTGGCACAGGGAGAACTCGTCCTGCTGGCAGAACTCACACAGCTCCTCAATGCCGCGTGTAGCGCAGGGCAGCAATGGGTCTGCCACCACTCGATCGCCGGGGGCGAAACCTTCCGCCTGGTCTCCAACCTCTGCGATGATTCCCGCGTTCTCGTGACCCAAGGTGACAGGTGTGTAGACGAAAGCCGTCAAAGCCAGGCTGTCTTTCAAAAAGATCGTGTGCATATCGCTGCCACAGATGCCGCCATAGCGTGTCTGAATCCTCACCCACTGGGGACCAAGGAGGGCAGGCTCAGGTACCTCATGGTATCGGAGCATGGCCAGTGGGCCCCAGAAGACCGGGGGGTAGACCGCACCGACAGCCTTTGTCAGCAGATAGCGCGGGATGCTTACGATCAGTTGGACGGCTTTCATGGAACATGGCTCCTACGGATATTGAGCATGTATAGACATTCTCTGTCCAGGATAATCATAGGCGTCATCGCCCACCCACATTTTTTCAAAGCTCAACCTCCCTTTGTTTCCTAAGTCGTTCGATCAGCAAGAGATCATGCTTTGCGGCGGCGTATCTGGGCTCCATTTCGATGGCCTTCTTAATAAAAAACTCTGCGGCATCCAGGTCACGGCGGAAAAGCAAGACATTTCCAATACCGTTCCACGCGCTGGGATCGTTTGGTTCGATCGCCAGTGCCCGATGAAAATAACCCTCTGCTTTCTCCAGCAGCTTGCTCGGTGGAGCCTCTCCAGCCTGAATTGCGTCCCAGTTTTCGATCATGTACGCATTCTTGTAATGGTAGCCCGCCAGGGCGAAAATGTAGGGGTCCTCCTCTTCCTCGGCCAAGGCTCTTTCTATCTCTTTGTCCAAAGCGGACTGGATCGCTTGAGCTTCGGTCACCTGATTCTGTCCCAAGTGATACCCGACTTTACCTTGGCCGGTGGATATTCTGGTTATCAGAGCGCGGACGTCATCCCTGGGTTTGGTCGTCTCCTTAGGGGGATGTTGAGGGTATGCTGGTTGGCCAAGACTGTCCCTCAGCTTTGAAAGACCTGTATCATATGAATCTCGAAAGTCAATCCAGAGGAGCCTTTTCAAGAAAAGCTCCAGTTCTGCGTCGTCCAAACGGCAGGGAATGAGAGTCTTCTCGATCATAATTGCCGATTCCCACTCTATCCGTACGTTTCGGGACGCCTTGGCCGGAGCCGACCAAAGGAGGATCAGAGAATCACAGTTCTCAATAGCTCTTTGAATCTCCAGAAGCAACGGGTCCCCGCCGTGCAATTCCACATGGTCAATCCAAACCTCGTGTGAACGGCCCAGATCCTCAGTCAGTTTCCGGGCTACAGGCTTATTCTCCCACGAATGACTGATAAACAACTTGGTCATGATCTTCACTCCTTTCATCGCTCACTGGCGTGTAGCAATGGTTCGACCCATCCGTCTATCTGGCCGAGTTCATCGGACAGCATCTCCCGCACCATGGACCTGAGTTTGCCGATGCTGCGCACCTTGCCCGGCCCACCGGCTTCCAGCCAGCGCTCCACTTCTTCGCTACAATTCTTCCCCAACTCTGCCAGCCGCCGATGGGCGGGACTCGTAGGGTCGAATTGGGGGATAGGTGCGACATCAAAGATTTTCTTGTGAACATGCGGGTGTGTTTTTTGCTTACGACGACGCAGTGATGCCAGTCTTTGATCCGTTACAGCCGAATTCAAAAAGGAAGTCAAATAATTTGCTTCTCCGAAGTCGTTGGTTTCATAAGCATAGGCCGTATGATCAAATACCACGTTTAAAACCCTCAGTTCTTGCTCACCTATTGAGAAGACTACTTCGTCTGTCTTAACGACCGCGGCAATTGGCACCCTTTGGACATCTGGGTACACCACTCGATACTTCGATTGCGGATTCTGGATTGTCAGTTTTCTGCGATAGTCCAAACAGCCGAGTGCAGTCATTCGTTCTGCTTTTTCGCCGCGCCGCTCTGCCCATTCTTCTTCTACCTTTTCTAGCCACTGCGCCAGGTGCAAAAAGCCCCGTTTATGCGCCTCTGCTGCATCCAACAATCTGTAGTGATCGCCGGCCAGCTCAAGCGGCAGCACAACCAGGCGATAGTCTAGGTGCCCGAAGGGGAGCAAATCGGTGGAGAGGAGCGTAGCGTGGAGAAAGCGGCTCTCTACCGTGCCCTTCAAAAACACGCTTTTGTAGGCGTCCTTAGCCCGCGCTATGGCGCGATCAGCGGTTTCCAGCAACGGCAGGTTAGGATTAAACCCAAGCGGTGAGGGTTTCACTTGCACGAACCAGAAGGAACGCGGGTAAATAGTTGCACCATTCGCGAACAAGTTTTTGTAAAAACTCACCGCCTGCAAGTCCGTTGCTCTCTCCGTCCCCCAGAAAGAGCGCCTGCCACGGGTGTGAAGGGAAAACGCCACTGCCTTCACAGTGAGCGCGCTCTCAGCCTCCGCCAGCGAGGCGTTTTTCCGTTCCAGTTTTCCGCTCAGGATTTGACCCGGGATGGCAGGCGCAGGGTCGGCTGTTCCAGCAACCCTTTCACCCTTCTCTGCGATCAGCACGCAGGCCGGCACCTTGAACAACGGCGCGACGTTCTCGCAGTCCCAGACCTCGCGCCAGAAGAGAGTCTGCAAAGTGCCCTCACTGAACTTGAACGTGCGCTGGCGCAATCCATCGTGCTGGCCGACGCTAAACAAGCTCTTGGGCAAGACAAAAGCGATCGTTCCCCCCGCCTTGAGATACAAATCCGCGGCGCGCACCAGGAAGAGCGTAGCAACTTCCATTTGAGTGATCAGATGTCCACGTCCCCTAAGTAACCGGTACTCACTGATGATCTGCCGCTTCAGAAACGCTTGGTAAGCGGGCTCCATGAAGCGGAACGCGATCCATGGGGGATTGCCCACCACAAAGTCAAAGTTGCCTTTGAGGAAGAGGGGCTTGTAGATGTTCTTGAGCACAAAAGCCCAGATGGTATCCCGTCTGGATTCGATGAGATCCCTCAGGGCTTTGGAGATTACGAAGAGCTTGTGTACAGGCACATCGTCTTCCAACAGGTTGGAGTGTTGAGCGCGCAAGTAATTGGTAAACTGTTCCCCAGTGGGTTGCCGGCCAACATTTTGCACCGCGAAATCTTTGGCCGCCTCGATGGCCTCGTCATACAACTCGGGGCTCTCAAGCAACGCCTGCGGGAGGTAGATGGTCTGATCGTCAATCGTTACTTCGTAGTCAGCAAGGGCAGTCTCCGCCCACCGTTCGGGCAACCTGATGGTGTCTGCAAGATAGATGGGAATACTGACCTTGCCTTTTCGTTTCCCCAACAAATCGCCCAGGGCCAGAATATAGTTCGTCTTGGCCACAGTGACCGCCAGGGGGTGAATGTCCACGCCCACTACCGAGTCAAGGATATGTTCCAAAGTCTGGCGCGTGTCCCCCAACCGCTCCCGTTTCTCTCCCACGGCCAGATAGAGAAAAGTCCCCGAACCACAGGAAGGATCAAGGAGTGTGCCCTGCGGGTTGTCCTCAAGAAGCCGGCGGATCATCCGGTGGGCCAGCCAATCGGGAGTGTAGTATTCGCCCAGGTCGTGACGGGTGGCCGGGTCTACCAGTTCCTGATAAAGGGATTTCAGCACATCCTCGGAGAGTTCACGCAGGTTATAGTTTTGAAGCAGGCTCAACAGTTGCCGGGCGGTTTCCACCCCCGTGACTTTGGCCTCCTCCCGCGCCACCCAGGAGAAGAAATCCTCTTCCAAGAAATTCTCGATGCCTTGCTCTTTGAAGAACTGGCCTTCCAGCAGAAAGAGAATCCGGTCATCGTCGGGGTCTGTTCTCTCCCCCGTGAGGCGGTGCCAGGCCATCAGCTTGGCCAGTGTGGAAAGATAGGTATGCCTGATGAAAAGTTCCTCGTCGCCCACGGAAGTGCCGTACACGATGAGCAGATACTTGGCCCAACTTTCGTAGACCACACTGAATTCAGGCTGGTCTTTGAGACTGCCCCACCTGGCAAGCAAGGTTTGACCGGCAGCGTGAAAGGCGTGGCTCCTGAGCCCAAAGTCCTTGACGATTTCTTCGGTCGTGGGGGCCAGGATCTCCTTGCGCAGGAAGTAGCGGTCTAGCCAGAAGTAGACCTCCGGTGGCTTGAAAGTCGTCAGGTCTACCTCTTCGACAAGTTCCAGGCGGACTTCTTCAGGTTGGATGTCTGACTTGTCGCGCTCCTCAATGGTCGGGGAATACACCACGAACCTGATGCCATCGGCGGCCATACAGAGATATGGCGCTCGTTTGGCTGGTGCCTCCTGGGACCAGAGGCAGGCCACGTACCTTTGGAGTTGTTCTTCTGCCTCCCTTCGCGTCTTGTTCAGATCGCGCTCGAACTCGATGACCAGGTTGCCAAACAGGTTATCAACCCGGCCTCTCAGGATGCGGTCTTTGTGCTTGACCTTCACGTATCTCTCAATGCCAGCCACGTAATCCTCGATAAAGCCGGGTTGCACGCCAAATAGCTCATTGAGGAGCAGAAGGAAGCGCTGAGACTTGGCGGGCTCGCTCCGCTGCGCCTGCACCGATTCCAGGTACGAGGAAACGATCTGCTCCCACTTCGCCTGGCGAGTATCCGACATGCGCGTTCCCTTCTCCTGGAGTTTACTCCTCTTTCCCATATCTCACTGCCTCCAACGA